>NZ_CP018911.1:1800000-2100000 GCF_004000605.1 Glycocaulis alkaliphilus
GATGAGCGCCAGCGCACAGGCGCGGATCAGCATGTCATTGACCGACACCTTCACGCCTTCCGGTGCTTTGGCGTTGAGCTCGGAGCGCAGTTTCAGCAGCGCATCCAGCTCCAGATCAATGCTCAGCGGGAAGTGCGGCACATCGCGGAAGCTTGCCGTCATGCGGCGCGCGATGGTCTTGCGCATGCCGTCGAGCGGCACGACTTCGTAACTGCCCTCTTCCAGATTGAGGCTCGCCACGCTGATCTTGCCGGGCTCGGTCTTGGCGGGCGCGTCTTTCTTGTCCTGCGCCGCGTCTTTCTTCGCTGCCTTGGAAACGCCTTGCGACAGCGCGGCTTCCACATCGCGCTTCACGATGCGGCCATTGGGGCCAGAGCCCTCCAGATCGCTCAAGTCCAGCCCTTCCTGCTCGGCCATGCGCTTTGCCAGCGGCGAGGCCTTGAGGCGGGAGTCTTTACCCCCTTTGGCTGAACTCCCGGACGCGCTTTTGGCGCGATCCGGGACCTCGTTCTTGTCCTGCTGCCGGCCCCGGCTCTCGCTGCGCTCGGCCGGGGGTTCAGACGATTTCGGCTCCTTACCCTTGCCCTCATCCTTGGGAGCAGGCTTTTGCGAACCGGCAGACTGCGCACTTTTAAGCGCGCTCTCATCCTCGCCCTCTTCCAGCAGCACGGCGATAACGGCATTGACCTTCACGCCTTCACTGCCTTCCTCGACGAGGATCTTGCCGACCCGGCCCTCGTCGACGGCTTCGACCTCCATGGTGGCCTTGTCGGTCTCGATCTCGGCGATCACATCGCCGGATTTCACCTCATCGCCTTCTTTGACGAGCCAGCGCGAGAGCGTGCCTTCCTCCATGGTCGGCGAGAGTGCGGGCATCAGGACTTCAATGGGCATTATCAGCTCCGCTGGATCGTACGGCGTGGGAAACGAGGGTATCGATCATCAGTTCGCTATCCCGCCACGCGGGGTATCAGTGGGATTGTTTATCTCGGCCTGAAACAGGCCCAGCATCTCGTTTAACGCAGCATCAGGACTCGTAGCCTTTCCCGTCTGAGCCAGTGCTATCGCCATATGCCGGGAAAAGTCGGCCAGCAGAATGCCCGCATGGCTGCCGCTCTCTATCACCCCGGTATCGATATGCACGGTGACGTCGCCGTCATCGGCAAGAAAAGCGACGAAGAAGGGGGAAGCATCCTGCCTCATAGCACCTACTCCGCGTAAGTGACGGCTTTGACCGCCTTGATGATGTCATCGACACCCGGCAGTGCGAGCTTTTCAAGGTTCGCGGCGTAGGGCAGCGGTACATCTTCCTGATGCACACGCGCGGGCGGTGCATCGAGATAATCGAACGCCTCTGCGGTCACGACGGCGGCGATTTCCGCGCCCACGCCCATCCGGCCCCAGCCCTCTTCGGCGCAGACGATGCGGTTGGTCTTCTTCACGCTTTCAACCACCGTGTCGGTGTCCAGCGGGCGCAGGGTGCGCAGATCGATGACCTCGCACTCAATGCCTTCTTCAGCCAGCTTCTCAGCCGCCTGCAGGGCAAAGCCGACCATGCGCGAATGCGCCGTAATGGTGCAGTCCGTGCCCTCGCGGCGGATTTTCGCCTTGCCGATGGGCAGCACCCAGTCGTCCACATCCGGCACATCAAAGCTCTCGCCATAGATGAGCTCGTGTTCGAGGAACACGACCGGATTCGGATCGCGGATCGCGGCTTTCAGGAGGCCCTTGGCGTCCGCCGCATCATAGGGCGCGACGACTTTCAGACCGGGCACATTGGCATACCAGGCCGAATAGTCCTGGCTGTGCTGCGCGCCGACGCGGCTGGCCGCACTGTTCGGCCCGCGGAACACGATGGGACAGCCCATCTGCCCGCCGGACATGTAGAGCGTTTTGGCTGCCGAGTTGATGATGTGGTCAATCGCCTGCATGGCGAAGTTGAAGGTCATGAATTCGACGACCGGTTTCAGCCCCGCAAACGCCGCGCCCACACCAACGCCCGCAAAGCCGTGCTCGGTGATCGGGGTGTCAACGACACGCTTGGCTCCGAACTCTTCCAGCAGGCCGCGCGTGACCTTGTAGGCGCCCTGATATTCGGCGACCTCCTCGCCCATGACGAAGACGCTCTCGTCGCGGCGCATTTCCTCGGCCATCGCATCACGCAGCGCGTCGCGTACCGTGGTGGAGACCATCTTGGTGCCTTCAGGGATTTCCGGGTCTTTCAGGGGGGAGGAGGATTTCCCCCCTCCGCTTCGCTTACGCTCAGCACCTCCCCCGTGAACGGGGGAGGAAACCTCATCGTCGTCCTTCTTTCCTCCCCCGTTCACGGGGGAGGTGTCCGCCTTGGCGGACGGAGGGGGGGATTCTATAGCCTCATCGCTCTCGCCTTCCTCTTTCAGGATCGCGATGGGCGCATTGACCTTCACGCCTTCACTGCCTTCTTCGACCAGCAGCTTGGCAACAATGCCTTCCTCGACGGCTTCCACCTCCATGGTGGCCTTGTCGGTCTCGATCTCGGCGATCACATCGCCGGATTTGACCTCATCGCCTTCCTTGACGAGCCAGCGGGCGAGCGTGCCTTCCTCCATCGTGGGAGAGAGAGCGGGCATGAGAACTTCGATAGGCATCAGGCGGCCTCAGGTTTGAAAGTGAGCGCGTGCTCGCGCATACGCATGGCAAACTCGGTCAGGGTGTTGAGCGGGCGGATCAGGACCTCCAGCCGCGTCATGCGGCCTTCGCTGTCCAGCGTGATCTTGTCAAAACCGACAAGGCCCTTGCCGCCAACCGTCCCGGTGAATTCCAGCAATATCTCATCGCCATCGATCCATTCGCGGCGATAGGCGAAGTCATCGATAGCGGCGATCACGCCGGCAAGGATGTGGACGACATAGGCCTTGTCTGCGCTCGGCTTCCACACCACCGGGGAATGCAGTTCGCACCCGTCCGCGATGATCGCGGACATAGCGCTGGCATCCTTGGCGGCCACGGCCTCGTGCCAGGCCTTGAGGAAGGCGCGGGCCGTCATGCGTCAGCCTCGATCAGCACGTCGGTGTAGAGCTCGGAAGGATCCGGCTCAGGGCTCGACTGGGAGAAATCCGCCGATTCCTGGACGATCTTCTTGATCTCTTTTTCCATCTCTTTGAGCTGGTCCTCGGTGGCGAACTTGCCTTCGAGAATGCGCTTGCGGGCGAGATCGATCGGATCCTTGTGCTCGCGATACTCGTTCACCTCGTCGCGGGTGCGGTACTTGGCCGGGTCGGACATGGAGTGGCCGCGATAGCGGTAGGTCTTCATCTCCAGAATGTACGGCCCCTTGCCGGAGCGGGCGTGCTCCACGGCCTTTTTTGCGGCTTCATAGACGGCATTCACATCCATCCCGTCGACTTCCTCGCCGGGAATGTTGAACGACACGCCGCGCTTGTAGAGATGGGTTTCGGATGAGGAGCGCTTCACGCTCGTGCCCATGGCGTACTGGTTGTTCTCGATGATGTAGATCACCGGAAGGTTCCAGATCTTGGCCATGTTGAAGCTCTCATAGACCTGGCCCTGATTGGCGGCGCCGTCCCCGAAATAGGTGGCGCACACCTTGCCGTCGCCGCGATAGGCATTGGCGAAGGCCAGACCGGTGCCGAGCGAGACTTGCGCGCCGACAATGCCGTGCCCGCCGAAGAACTGCTTCTCGCGGCTGAACATGTGCATGGAGCCGCCCTTGCCGCGCGAATAGCCCCCTTCCCTGCCCGTCAGCTCGGCCATCACGCCATTGGCGGTCATGCCAGCGGCCAGCATATGCCCGTGATCGCGATAGCCGGTGATCACCTGATCGCCTTCGCGCAGCGCGCTCTGCACGCCAACCACAACCGCTTCCTGACCGATATAGAGATGGCAGAAGCCGGCAATCAGACCCATGCCGTAAAGCTGGCCCGCCTTCTCCTCGAAGCGGCGGATCAGCAGCATGTCGCGATACCACGCGATATACTCGTCTGCGCCGGGCCCTGCGGGCTTCTTGGCGCGGGCGGTCGATTTGGAGGAGGCAGATTGCCGAGCGGCCATACTTCACACGCGAAATAATATCGCGCTCCCTTGTCAAGAACTCATGCGGGAGTATCAGACGGACGCCTGCCGGGTAAAGCCTGAAACGGAAGTTTTGCGCATGCGAAGAAGCGCGCTGCAGCGCAGCAATGCTCAGTATGCGATGGGTTGCGGCTCGAGGCGCACAATGATCTCGTGGGGATGAGCGAAGTTCAGCACCACCCGCGCACGCTCTTCCACATAATCAAGATCAAGCTCGCCAGAGTTCGGCGAGAGCCGGGCGGCGCGGTCTTCGAGCCGGATGCGCTCGGCGCGCACCTCTGCCAGCTCCGCCTCAGCCTGGGCGATGCGTGCAGCCACTGTTGCCTGTTGCACAAAGCCGCGCTCGGAGAAGAAGGCGTGATGGGCCACATAGCCCAGCACTCCGACCATCAAGCCTATCAGAATGAAGCGCTTCAGCGCGTTCATTCCCGCCTCCATCCACCGTCCGCCTTTTGCGGATCTGACAAATGGAAGCTATCGCGACAGTGTAAAGGAAACGTTAGGCGAATCGTTACCCGAGGCGATTCGGGCTGCTATTCCGCAGCAATGGCGCTGCGCCCCGCATAGACCGCCATATCGCCCAGCTCTGCTTCAATACGCAGCAGCTGATTGTACTTTGCCGTACGGTCTGCGCGCGCCAGCGAGCCGGTTTTGATCTGCCCGCAATTAGTGGCCACGGCGAGATCAGCAATCGTGTTGTCTTCGGTTTCACCCGAACGATGGCTCATCACCGCGCCATAGCCGGCACGCAGGGCCATCTCCACAGCATCCAGCGTTTCAGAGAGCGTGCCGATCTGGTTGACCTTCACCAGAATGGCGTTGGCTGCGCCCTCCTGGATACCGCGGTGGAGACGCTGCGGGTTGGTGACGAACAGATCATCGCCAACAAGCTGGCAATCGCCTTCCAGCGCGGCGGTGAGCAGGTTCCAGCCCTCCCAGTCATCCTCGGCCATGCCGTCCTCGATGGAGATGATGGGATAGGAGGCGACCAGACCCTGCAGATAGGCCGTGAAGCCGACGCCGTCATAGGTCTTGCCAGCGCCTTCGAGCACATATTTGCCATCACGGAAAAACTCGGTGGAGGCAATATCCAGCGCCAGCACTACATTCTCGCCCGGCTTGTACCCTGCGTTCTCTACAGCGGCCATGATGGCATCAAGCGCCTCTTCGGGGCTGCGCAGATCAGGGGCAAAGCCACCCTCATCGCCGACATTGGTATTGTGGCCATCGGCTTTG
Source organism: Glycocaulis alkaliphilus (assembly GCF_004000605.1). Lineage (NCBI taxonomy): Bacteria > Pseudomonadati > Pseudomonadota > Alphaproteobacteria > Maricaulales > Maricaulaceae > Glycocaulis > Glycocaulis alkaliphilus. The sequence goes on from NZ_CP018911.1 coordinate 1,805,308, forward strand.
AGACGCGCGCGCAGGGCGTGGAAAATCTCGGCCCCGCACTGCAGCGCGTCGGAAAAACGATCAAAGCCAGTCGGCATGATCATGAATTCCTGAAAATCGATGGGATTGTCCGCGTGTGCGCCGCCATTGATGATGTTCATCATCGGGGTCGGCAGGACGCGCGCATTCACCCCGCCCAGATAGCGGTAAAGCGGCATATTGGCCGACAGGGCCGAAGCCTTGGCAGCTGCCAGCGAAACGCCCAGCATTGCGTTCGCGCCAAGGCGCGCCTTGTTGGGTGTGCCATCCAGCGCAATCAGGGTCTGGTCGATGCGGCGCTGCTCCTCGGCATCAAAACCGGCCAGCGCATCAAAAATCTCGCCCTCGACCGCCTCGATCGCCTTGCGCACGCCCTTGCCGCGATAGCGGTCCCCGCCATCACGCAGCTCTACCGCCTCGTGTGCGCCCGTGGAGGCGCCGCTGGGCACCGCTGCGCGGCCGATGGAGCCATCTTCCAGTTCGACATCCACCTCAATCGTGGGGTTGCCCCGGCTATCGAGAATCTCGCGCGCGATGATGTCGGTAATGGCGGTCATGGGTCTATGTCCTTGGCTTGGGGCGCGCGGGAGGGCATGCCCGCACGAGTAAGGGTTTCTGGCGCGCTTGATAGCCGAGGGCCGGTCAAGACAAAAGCCCCGCGCGGGGTTATCGCGCAGGGCTTTTGATAAGCTGTCAGACGGGCCCGCGCCGCAGCGCGAGAGAGGGCCTAGTCTTCTTTCGGCGTCAGGATCTGCTTGCCGCGATACATGCCGGTCTTCAGATCGACATGGTGCGGACGGCGCAGCTCGCCGGTGTCCTTGTCCTCGACATAGGCCGTGGTGCCGATCGCGTCGTGGCCGCGGCGCATGCCACGCTTGGACGGGGAGGTTTTGCGCTTAGGGACCGCCATGGGTCTCTCCTGAACTGGTCGTTTTCAAAAATCGGTCTGGCTCCGCGCGGGACACGCGAAGCAGTGAGCGGCGGGCTATACCTGTTTGCAAACATCAAGGCAACAGGCGTGGTGCGCCAGACAAGGCAGATGTGATCGGGATTCCCGTGATTCGCCGCTCGCTTTGCGCTATGATCCCTGTTGCGCAGTCCCGCCCGCAGGCCAGACGACATCAAGGCTCGGAACATTTTGTAGAGATGAGTCGGTAGGACCTCTGGCGCGGACTGCGGTTCTTGTGTTTGCGGTCACGCTCGCACCTTCCCGCGTTTCGTCCTTACCCCCCCTCGTCACCCCCACGCAGGTGGAGGTCCAGAGATCGTAGGGCAAAGGCGGTGCATGCCGCTCTGGGTTCCCGCCTGCGCGGGAACGACGACAAGGAGAGACGCATCCCCCTCACACCAGCCTTGAATGCTCCATGGCTGCCGCGATGAAGCTGGCAAACAGCGGATGCGGATCGAAGGGGCGCGATTTGTATTCCGGGTGGAACTGCACCCCGACAAACCAGGGATGGTCCTTGTGCTCGACAATCTCGGGCAACAGCCCGTCGGGTGACAGGCCGGAGAAGACGAGGCCATGGGCCTCCAGCTGCTCCCGGTAGCCGATATTCACCTCATAGCGGTGCCGGTGGCGCTCTGAGATCATCTCCGCGCCGTAAATCTCATGCACCTTCGTGCCTGGTGCCAGCTGGGCTGGATACGCACCAAGGCGCATCGTGCCGCCCAGATCACCTGCTTTCGAGCGGCGTTCCAGCTCATTGCCCTTGGCCCATTCGGTCATCAGGCCGACCAGCGGCACTTTCGGCTCACCAAATTCGCTGCTGCCCGCGCCCTCAATGCCCGCCAGATGGCGTGCGGCCTCGATGACAGCCATCTGCATGCCAAAGCAGATACCGAAATAGGGAATCTTGCGCTCACGCGCGAACCGCGCTGCTGCGATCTTGCCTTCCGCGCCCCGCTCGCCAAAACCGCCCGGCACCAGAATGCCATGCACGTCTTCCAGAGCGCTGAAGGCATCAGGCTGCTCGAACTGTTCAGAATCCAGCCAGCGCAGCTTGACCTTCACCGCATTGGCGATGCCGCCATGATTGAGCGCTTCCATAAGCGATTTATAGGCATCGATCAGCACGGTGTATTTGCCGACAATGGCAATCGTCACCTGCCCGTCGGGCTCGTTCACGGCTTTGGAGATTGCCTGCCAGCGCGTCAGGTCGGGTTCTGGCGCATCGGACAGGCCAAACCGCTCCAGTACGACATTGTCAAAGCCCTGGGCGTGGTATTCCAGCGGCACGTCATAGAGCGAGGACGCGTCGCGTCCTTCGATGACGGCGTTCTCCGGCACATTACAGAACAGGGCGATCTTGCGCTTGTCGGACGGCTCGATCGGTATCTCGCACCGGCACAGCAGAATGTCGGGCTGGATGCCGATGGAGCGCAGCTCCTTGACCGAGTGCTGGGTCGGCTTGGTCTTCATCTCGCCGGCCGCCTTGATGAAGGGCAGCAAGGTGACGTGGATGAAGATGGCGCGGTCGCGGCCGAGCTCCTGACCGAGCTGGCGGATGGCTTCAAAGAAGGGCAGGCCTTCAATATCGCCGACCGTGCCGCCGATCTCGCATAGCACGAAATCGACATCGCCCGCGTCAGACAGGACGAATTGCTTGATCGTGTCGGTAACGTGCGGGATCACCTGCACGGTCGCGCCGAGATAATCGCCGCGGCGTTCGCGCTCGATAATGGTCGAATAGATCCGCCCCGTCGTGATGTTATCGCCACGCGTGGCCGACACGCCGGTAAAGCGCTCGTAATGGCCAAGGTCGAGATCGGTCTCGGCCCCGTCTTCGGTGACATAGACCTCGCCGTGCTGATAGGGCGACATCGTGCCCGGATCGACATTGAGATAGGGATCGAGCTTGCGCAGCCGGACGCGGTATCCGCGTGCCTGCAGGAGCGCACCAAGAGCGGCTGAAGCGAGGCCTTTTCCAAGAGAGGAGACCACGCCGCCGGTTATGAAAATGTATCGCGGCATGGAAGGACGGGTTAGCGCAGAATCACCCGGCGGGAAAGCCGCGCCCTGTCACCGCATGTGAGAAAAGCCGGGAAAACGCAGCGCTTCAGCCCAGTTGCTGCGACAGGAACAGCACCCACAGCCCTGCCAGCGCGAGAAAATTAAGGGTGAATACCGCTCCGCGCAGGGGCACATTGCCGGTGAGCGTCTGAACGGCGGTGTGCATTACCCGCCCGGCCACGAAGAGCCAGGCGAGCCATACCATTGCGATTGTGGCCGACTGTGTCGCCCAGAGCGCCAGCACCAGCGGATGGAACAGCATGGGCGCTTCGAACTGGTTGCGCAGATTGGCCGCGACGCGGGCGCCGCGATCCACATCGCCGCCAGCAAACTGCAGATCGGCATAGGTGCGCGCGCGTGCCCTGACAGCCCGCAGGCGCTCGATGGTCAGCCATGCATAGAGAAACGCGACCAAGGCCAGGTGCGCGGCAGCAGGCAGTAAAATGAGACGGGCCTCTGTGTCTGCGAGAAGCCCGTCCATCTGCTCCCTACCGGCCCGGCTCGTCGTCAGAGGCAGCAGGTGCGTCCTCGGCCTCACCCTCGAACGGTGCAGGCACCTCAGCGGGCTCTTCAGGCGTTTCGGCGGCAGGCGTCTCGTCCGCCGGCACAGGCTCGCCCTCATCGTCGAAGTCGAAGGGCAACGGTCCGCGCTCTTCCTGGGTGCCGATACGGTCGATGACCGATTGCCCGGAACGATCAATGGTCGACAAGGCCGCCAGCGCGATGGAGTTTGCCATGAACACGGCGCCGAGAATCATTGTGGTGCGCGTCAGAAGATTGGCTGCGCTCCGGCCTGACATCATGCCGCCAGGGCCACCGCCGCCAATACCAAGGGCACCGCCCTCGGAACGCTGCATCAGAACGACCGCCACCAGTGCAATCGCCACAAGAATCTGGATTATAAGCAGAATAGTGGTCATGGAGCCTTGAAACGCCTTGTTTGCCGCAAGGCGCGAACCCGGCGGCGGATCAACTTGCCGCGCGTTGTAGCTCAGCCTCTTTCGATTTGCCACTCTCCAACTGCCGCGCGGGCGCAAGCCTGCGGCGGAGGGCTTCCACTGTGGCCTCGATTTCCTTGACCGAGGTAGCGACTGAATCGCCACCTGCAAAGGCCGTCAGCACGCCCATGGCCAACTCCTTGATCAGGTTCAGATTGGCCATGGTAAACCCGCCCTCACCCAGAAGCTCCTCACAGACCTGATAAAGCGCGAATGCAATACGCGAGGCCTCGCCTGCGCTCTGCCGGGCCAGACGCAGCCGAAGCTCCTTGGCCGTGCGCGCCAGATCCTCCAGATCGAGTACCGCCACATTGCCTGAGCTCAGCTCGCGCAAGCCCACCTCTACGCCAACTGTCAGGCGCATGCACAGGCGACGGATGCGCTCGGTCTCGACGGTGCGCCGCGCCTCCGCGATCCAGCGATTGGCCTCGTCGATAGCGCTTTCATCACCTTCGGTGACGACCTGCAGCGTATTGGGCGCGTCAACGCGGTTTCCTGCCCCGATCCCCCGGTCAATATCCTTGCGGCGGTCCGGTCCGATATAATCGCTGGTGACGACGAAGGGTTTGCGGGCTTTTACAAGCGTGCGAATGCGTTCTTCGACAAAGGCGGTCGAAAACGGGCGGATAATCACGTCATCAACACCGGAATCGATGGCCTGCTTCATCACATGGCTGTCACGCACCCAGCTTGTGAAAGCGAACACCACAAACGGGTTGCGGCCCAGCTCGCCTGCGCGCACCGCACGCACGGCGCGCAGAAGCTCGTTCTCGTTATTGACCAGCTCGGCGATGATGAGGTCAGGCGAGGTGTCTTCCAGACGCCGCTTGAATTCGTTGATCGAGCCCAGGCAGCTGATCTCCCGGAATCCGATCTCGTGCAACGCATAGCGCGTGTTGCGCAGATTGATCCCAACCGGATCGAACAGCAGCACCGAAGCGCGCCGATAATCGATATTCCTCATCGCACCACCCATGGCAGGAGGTCTTGCTGCCTCCCCTGCTTGGGTGAACCTTGCCAGCGAAGTCTGAAAATCGCCTTACGAAGATAGGTTAACGAGGCGTGCAAAGACATGCGGGTCAAGGCTGGCGCCGCCCACCAGCGCGCCATCAATATCCGGGCAGGCCATCAGTGCCGCAACATTCTCCGGCTTCACCGAGCCGCCGTAAAGGATGCGCAGCCTGCCCGCGCCGTCACCGGGCCAGGCGGCGCGGATGGCTGCGTGCATCTCCTGGGCCTCGTCCGGACCGGCACTGCGCCCCGTTCCGATCGCCCAGACGGGTTCATAAGCAATAACCACATCGTCCGCGCTGGCTTCAGGCAAACTGCCGGCCAGCTGCGCCAGAACCGTTTCAATGGCGATGCCCGCCTCACGGTCTTTGAGTTGTTCGCCGATACAGATGATGGGCGTCAGCCCCTCGCGCAGCGCCGCCCCGGCCTTGCGGCGGACCAGATCATCGCCCTCGCCATGTCCGTCGCGGCGTTCGGAGTGGCCCACAATCACGTGGCTGCACCCCAGATCCTTGAGCATTCCGGCAGAAACATCGCCGGTATAGGCCCCGTCCGGCTCCGGCGAACAATCCTGTGCGCCCAGTGCGACTGGCGAGCCCGCGAACAGGCCTTGAAACAGGTGCAGCAAGGTCGCAGGCGGACACACCAGAATATCCGTCCCGTTCGCCGTTAGCGAATCCCGGAAACGCTGCGCCCAGGCCCCGTCGGCCACCCGGCCATTCATTTTCCAGTTGCCCGCGATCAGCGGGCGGCGAATTGACATGATGGCTCAGTCCCCTGCGTCAATGACGTGCGAGCGATACCAGCCAGCCCCGCGCGGGGCAAACCCTGTTCGTTTCGCGCAGGCAGTAGCCTTGCCCGCCGCGCGCGCCACGGCTAGGGTCCGCCGCCTTGGCCAGCCAAGCCCGTTGCAGCCCTTCTTACTGGTGTTATCGAAGCTCCATGCTCTCATCGATCCGAAACCTCGCCCGCTCTCCGATTGCCGTTCTGGTCATCATTGTTCCAGTGGTCGCCGCCTTCGCCCTGTTTGGCATCAACGACATCTTCACCGGCACCGGAAACGCGGTCGCAACCGTCGGCTCCGAACGGGTCACACTCCAGGATGTCAGCCGGACCATGCAGCGCGAGGTGCGCCGTCTGCAGATGGAAAATCCGCGCATGACACAGCAGGAAGCGGACGCAGCGGGTCTTGGCGACAGCGTCATCAACCTGCTGGTTGCGCAGGCAGCGATCAGCGCGCAGGCCCGCGAGCTTGGCATCGCGGCAACCGACGAGCAGGTAGCAGAGATCATCCAGTCCGCACCGGCCTTCCAGAGCGTGTTTTCCAATCGCTTCGACCCGGCAGCCTATAATGAATGGCTGCGCCAGGAAGGCTGGACGGCCAATACATTCGAGGCACAGCTGCGCGCCGATCTGCGCCGTCAGCAATTTATCGATGCCGCACTTACCGGCGCAACGCCGCCAGCGCTTTTCAGCCAGCTGCGCGCCCGCTACCAGGGCGAAACCCGCACTATCCGGGCCCTGCTGATCCCGCCTGCCCTGGCAGGCGAAGTTGAAGCGCCCGACGATGAAACCCTGCAGGCCTTCATTGCGGAGAACGAAGCGTTCTTCACCCTGCCCGAACAGCGCCGGATCACGCTGGTGCGTCTCGACCCGCAGCTCGTGTCTGCCGATGTCGCTGTGGACGAAGCTGAACTGCGCGAGCTTTACGATATGCGCCTGGAAACAGGAGAGCTGTCCGAGGCGCCGCTGCGCACCTTCCTGCAATGGGTCACGCCCGACCAGCAGACTGCCGAGAACATTGTCGAGCGGCTTGAGGCCGGCGAAAATCCGTCGGGCATCTCCGCAGCGACAGGTCTGGGTGATCCGGTTCGGCTGGAGGACGTGGAACAGTTTGCCGTCCCCGACCAGGTAATCGGACAGGCCGCGTTTGAAATGGCGCAGGGCGAAGCACGCGCCGTTCAGGGGCGTCTTGGCTGGCGGGCTGTCTATGTGCAGGCGGCCAACGACCCTGAAGTTCCGGACTTTGAGTCCATGGCGGATGAGCTGCGCACCGAGCTGGCCGGCGATGCTGCGGAATATCGGGTTCTTGATGCGCTTGCGGAATTCGAGGATCAGCGCGGACGCGGCGCGACGCTTGAGGAGGCTGCAGAAGCCGCCGGCATGCCGCTGGAACGCTTCGACTTCATGACCCCCGATGCATTTGAGATTTCTTCAGGTTCACCCCTGATGAGCCTCATCCGGGAGGAAGCCATCCTCCAAGCGGCCACCGCCACGCAGGAAGGCTTTGAATCCGACCTGACCGAATTTGGCGAAGGCGGCTATTTCATCCTGCGCGTCGACGCCGTTCGTCCCAGCGAGCTGGCACCGCTGGCCGATGTGCGCGAGCAGGCTGAAGCTTTCTGGCGCCTGCGCCAGATCGACGACCGGCTGCAGGAAACCGTCACGCAGGCGCTGTCGCGGGCCGAGGCCGGTGAAAGCCTTGACGCCATCGCGGCAAGCATTCCCGGTACCCGCGTTGAGGAAACCACCCTTTCACGCGGGCAGACAGCAGGTCCGTTCACGCAAGTCCTGGTGGGCGCAGCGTTCCGGGCCCGCGAAAACACCCCGTTCGAGGCACGCGCGGGCGATCAGCGCACGCGGGCAGTGGGCATTGTAACCGGCATTGCGCCGGGTTCGTCAGAACTCGACAGCACCACGCGCCGGGCCATCGCCGAAGGCTATGAGAACGATATCGTGATCGCGCTGGAGCGGGCCCTGCTGGACAATTATGATGTGCGGATCAACGCCCCGCTGCGCGACGCGGCGCTCGGCCGGTCCGACCCTGAATAGGCAGCCCGTATGATACCCGGTTCGCACGATGTCGACGCAGCCATTGCCCGCTGCGAGACAGAAGGCCATGTCCTGCTGACCGCGCAGCGCGTGGACGATCTGGAAAATCCGGTATCGGCCTACCTGAAACTGTCAGGGACGGCGCGTCATTCCTGCCTTCTGGAAAGCGTCGAAGGCGGTACCTATCGCGGCCGCTATTCGGCTATCGGCCTGGACCCTGACCTGATCTGGCAGAGCCGGAACGGCAAAGCTTATGTCGCGAAGGCCGAAGGCTTTGACGACGTGCCGGAACATTTTGCTGAAGACGGCCAGCCGCTGGAATCGCTCAAGCGCCTCATCGCAGAGTCTGCCCTGCATGTGCCCGGTGAGCTGGCACCGATAGCGGCAGGTCTTTTCGGTTATCTCGGCTATGACATGATCCGGGAGATCGAAAACCTGCCGGCAAATGCGCCGTCCGACCCGCTTGGAACCCCGGACGGATTTCTGATCCGGCCACGGGTAGTGGTGGTTTTCGATGCAGTACGTCAGGAAATTCTGGCCGCCGCCCCTGCCCGCCTCTCGCCAGGCATTTCCGCCCGTGAGGCCGTAGAGGCCGCCGCACGGCGCATAGGCGCGGTTTTTGAGCGGCTGGACACCGCTTCTCCCGTCCAGCGCCGTCAAGCCGCTTGTGAGCCGGCCCCCGAACCGCAAAGCAATATGGCGTCAGGGGCGTTCCACGCGAATGTGGACAAGGCCCGCAACTATATCCGTGCTGGTGATGCCTTCCAGATCGTGGCCAGCCAGCGCTTTTCAACGCCCTTCACGGCGCCTCCGTTTGCGCTTTACCGCTCGCTTCGCCGGACCAACCCCTCGCCCTTCCTCTTCTTCTTCGATCTGGACGGTTTCGCGATTGCAGGTTCCAGCCCGGAAATCCTCGTCCGCCTGCGCAACGGCGTGGTCACCGTCCGCCCGATTGCAGGCACGCGGACACGCGGCGCAACGCCCGACGAGGACAACGCCAACGAAGCCGAGTTGCTGGCCGATCCCAAGGAGCGCGCCGAGCACCTCATGCTTCTGGACCTGGGGCGCAACGATGTCGGCCGGGTCGCCAGGCCGGGCAGTGTGCGCGTCACCGAGCGCGAGATCGTCGAGCGCTATAGCCACGTCATGCATATCGTCTCCAATGTCGAAGGCGAGCTGAACGATGGCGAGGATGCCATATCGGCCCTGTTCGCCGGCTTCCCGGCAGGCACGGTCTCGGGCGCACCCAAAGTGCGCGCCATGGAGATCATTGACGAGCTGGAGCCGCACCGGCGGGGCATTTATGCAGGAGCTGTCGGCTATTTCGGCGCCGGCGGTGGCATGGATACCTGCATCGCGCTGAGAACAGCCATCATCAAGGACGGCGTCATGCATGTGCAGGCAGGCGCGGGCATCGTTCTGGATTCCGACCCCGAGGCCGAGCGCATGGAAACCGTGAACAAGGCCAAGGCCCTGTTCCGCGCAGCAGAAGAGGCATGGCGTTTCGCTTAGCTGGCCTGATGCCTGCCACGCGCTTCGGCAAGGCGCGAAACCGTGACGAGCTCCACCCCTGCCGCCTCGGCGCGCTCTGCCAGTCCTTCAAGGGCGGCCAGCGTCATGGCATGCGGATGACCGATGGCAATGGCAGACCCGGTCGCAACAGCGCGGTCAAGCGCCTCGCCAATCGCCGCGTCAATCGCCTGAGGCGTGCGCACATGGTCCAGAAAGACATCCCGGCGCAGAGCCGTAAGTCCGGCCCCTGTAGCGACCGCGGCAGCAACGCTGCGCTGATGGGTGAGGGAATCGACAAAGATCAGGCCAGAGCCTTCCAGCGCGGCAAACACGCGTGCCATGGCTGCCCGGTCCGTTGTCATGGCGCTGCCCATATGGTTATTGAAGCCGGTAGCGCCCGGAACGCGCGACAACGCCCACCCTGTCCGGCGGGCGATCTCTGCAATGTCGTGCGCGCGGATCAGCGCATTGGGTCCGGGATCAGCAAGGCCGACAGGCTCCATCGGCAGATGCAGGAATACTTCCAGCCCGGCAGCAGAAGCTGCATGCGCAATGTCCGGCGCGGCGTCAGCAAAGGGCAGGATGGAGAGTGTCAGGGGCAGGCCAGACGCTACGAGCGCATCGGCCACCGCCACCTCCGGCCCTATGTCATCAATGATGACCGCCAGCATGGGCCGCACGCCGGACATGACGAATGTTTCTTCAGGCAGAACAGGCATGGCAGCATCGGCCACAACCGGGAGGCTTTCCAGAACTGGCGCGGCTTCTCCCGGCGAAACAGCCTGGAGCGCGCCCTCCTCTGCCGCCTCACGGCTGCCCAGCTGAAACGCCAGACCGGCAAGCAGCAGCATCGCCGCGGCGGCTGCGCTGGCCATATGGATGACGCTGGTTGCGGGCGAGGACATGAAAATGATGCATAAGGTGAGTCGCAAACATTGGCGGCTCCTCAATGCCCGACTAGATTGCCTCTGCCGCGCCGCAATATGGACCTATCGGGCATGCTGCTCATCATCGACAATTACGACAGCTTCACCTTCAACCTGGTCCATTATTTCCAGGAGCTCGGCGCGCAGACCCGCGTGATCCGCAACGATGCCATGAGCGCGGCTGAGGCGCTGGGCCTCGGCGCAGAAGCCATCGTCCTGTCACCCGGCCCGTGCGACCCTGACCGCGCTGGCATCTGTCTGGACGTGCTGCGACAGGCGCCGGCCGGCCTGCCGGTCCTCGGCGTCTGCCTCGGTCATCAGGCGATGGGACAGGTCTATGGCGGCAAGGTGGTTCAGGCACGCGAGATCATGCACGGCAAGACCAGCCCGATCACGCATGACGCTACGGGCGTGTTTGCCGGCCTGCCCTCACCGTTTGAGGCGACGCGCTACCACTCGCTCGCCGTCGACCTGCCCGAGGGCAGCGAGCTGGTCGTCAACGCCCGCACCGCCGATGGCGAGATCATGGGCCTCCGGCACCGTTCCCGCCCTGTACATGGCGTCCAGTTCCACCCCGAATCGATTGCCTCCGAGCACGGCCATGCCCTTTTGAAGAATTTTCTGGCTGAAATCCCCCGCCAGTCCGGCAAGGCCGCCGCATGAGCCAGATGCGCCCGGCCATCTCCGCCCTTGCAGGCGGGAAACTGCCTGCGCCAGAGGCGCTGGAGGCGGCTTTTGATGCGCTGATGGATGGCGAAGCGGATCTGGCCGAGATTGGCGGCTTTCTTATTGGACTGGCCGCGATTGGCGAGGATCCGGGCGTGCTGGCCACCGGAGCGCGCGCCATGCGCGCGCGGATGAACACGGTGAAAGCTCCCGCCAATGCCATTGATACATGCGGAACCGGCGGCGACGCCCGGGGCACATGGAACATCTCCACCGCCGCCGCGCTGGTGGCTGCTGCTGCGGGCGCCGTGGTTGCCAAGCACGGCAACAAGGCTGCCTCGTCGAAATCCGGCTCTGCCGAAGTGCTCGATTCATCGGGTGTGAACCTGATGGCAACGCCTGAACAGATCGAACGGGCGCTGGACGAGGCCGGTGTCGCCTTCCTGTTCGCCCAGGCCCATCACGGCGCCGTGCGCCACGTGGCCCCTGCCCGCAAGACGCTGGGGGTGCGCACCGTGTTCAACCTGCTGGGTCCGCTATCAAACCCTGCGGGCACACGCCGCCAGCTTCTGGGTGTGTTCGACCAGCGCTGGCTTGTGCCCATGGCCGAGGCCTTGCGCGATCTGGGCGCCGAGCGTGCGTGGATCGTCCACGGCGAAGACGGTCTGGATGAGATCACCACAACCGGCGCCACCCATATCGCCAGCCTGGAGGCCGATGGCAGCGTGCGCGAGTTCACCGTCACGCCTGAAGATGCCGGATTGCCCCGCGCGAGCCTTGATGATCTCAAGGGCGGGGAACCGGCCGAGAATGCCGCCGCGCTGCACCGCCTGCTGGACGGCGAGCGTGGCGCATACCGCGACATTGTCCTGTTCAATGCCAGCGCGGCACTGGTGCTTGCGGGCAAGGCTGATGGCCTGAAAGACGGCGTGGCGCTGGCAGCAGCCGCCATTGATGACGGGCGGGCCGCCGGAACGCTCAATAAGCTTGTACATATTACAAACACCTGAGGAGCGCCCGCGATGAGCGACACGCTGGAGCGTATTGGCATCTACAAGCGCGCGGAGACCGCGCGCCGCAAGGCAGCTCTCAGCTATGCCGACATCTGCGCAAAGGCGCGCGCTGCCTCACCTGTGCGCGGTTTTTTCAGGCAGCTGCAAACCCGGCAAGCCGCCGACGGACTGGCGCTGATTGCGGAGATCAAGAAGGCAAGCCCCTCCAAAGGCCTGATCCGCGCCGACTTTGACCCTCCCGCGCTCGCCCGCGCCTATGAGGACGGGGGCGCAGCCTGCCTCTCCATCCTCACTGACACGGAAAGCTTTGAAGGAGCCGACAGCCATCTTGTCGAGGCGCGCGCCGCCGTCTCCCTGCCCGTATTGCGCAAGGACTTCCTCTATGACCCCTGGCAGGTCGTAGAGGCCCGCGCTCTGGGCGCAGACTGCATTCTGGTCATCATGGCAGCCGTGGACGACACGCTGGCCGCCGATCTGGTGGCCGAGGCTGCACGCTGGGACATGGATGCCCTTATCGAGGTGCATGACCGGGCGGAGCTGGACCGGGCCCTCGCCCTGCCCTCGCCGCTCATTGGTATCAATAACCGCAATCTGCGCACCTTCGATGTGACGCTCGATACGTTCGAGGCGCTCAGCGCGCATGTCCCCGAGGACCGCTTTCTCGTCGCCGAGAGCGGCATTTTCTCCTTCGATGACGCTGAGCGGGTGCGTAAGTCCGGCGCCAAAGCGCTTCTGGTCGGCGAAAGCCTCATGCGCCAGAATGATGTAACGTCAGCGGTGAAAGACCTGATGAAGTTCGCGTGAGACCCCGTATTCCGCTTGACCAGCCGCCGGAACAGGCATAGAACAAAACATGGCCTTTCTGGCTTTGTTCCCGCTGCGCCTGGAGATCAGACCCCTCATGCTGACCCGCAAACAACACGAGCTTCTGCTCTTCATTCACAAGCGCCTCTCTGAAGACGGCGTTTCCCCGTCCTTTGACGAGATGAAGGAAGCGCTTCAGCTGGCTTCAAAGTCCGGTGTTCACCGCCTCGTCAGCGCGCTGGAGGAGCGTGGCTTCATTCGGCGTCTGGCCCACCGGGCCCGGGCGCTCGAAGTGCTCAAGCTCCCGGATGCCTCCGCACCGCGCGCAAGCGCCGCAGATAATGTCGTCAGCGGCAATTTTGCCCGCCGTGAAGTCGAGACGGATTCGGTGGATGTGCCGCTTCTGGGCAAGATCGCGGCTGGTGTGCCCATCGAAGCCATCCAGCACGAAACCGAGCGTTTCGGCGTGCCGTCCCAAATGGTCTCGTCGGGTGAACATTTCGCGCTCGAGGTCGAGGGCGATTCCATGATCGAGGCCGGTATTCTGGATGGCGATTACGTCATTATCCGGCGCGGAGACACGGCCAATAATGGCGAGATTGTCGTTGCGCTGGTGGATAATGAGGAAGCCACGCTCAAGCGCATCCGCCGCAAGGGCGGGTCGATTGCTCTTGAAGCGGCCAACCCGGCCTATGAGACCCGTATTTTCGGGCCCGACCGGGTGCAGGTTCAGGGTCGTCTGGTGGGGCTGATCCGCCGCTATCACTGATCCGGGAGTCCGGGCGGCGGCGGACAGTCAGCTGCCCCGCTCCCGCCCCCAGACACGGGCCGCACTGCCATCATTGGCGCCGCGCAGGCGGATTATGCGGCCATCTCTGACCCAGAACTCGGCACTGCCCAGCTCTGCCCGCGCCGCATCATCGAGAACAGGCACCGCGCAGCGGCGCTTCTGCCAGGCGCTTACCGTGCCGCGCGCGACCACCAGGTCTGCGCGTACGCAGTCTTCCTCCAGCGAGGCGGGATGCTCGCTGACCGCTACGCGCAGCCCCTCGGCCGTGACGACAAGGCAGCCCAGCGGATCGCACGCGTAATCCCCGCGCGGCGCGGCGCTTAGCCCTGTTCCTGCGCGCTGCAGGAGAACGCCTGTCTCGAACCGGCCCCGGCGGCGGTCGCTGACCTGCCAGTCTCCAGGTTCACCGGACTCAGCTGAAAGGCTGCGCGAAACGAGTACGCCCGACGAGGTGATCATCATGTCGGGCGGCGATTGCAGTGCCCACAGGCCAAGCGCCCCGGCAGCAAAAGGGACACCCGCCACTCGCACCAGCCCGCGCCCCAGCGTCGCCAGGGCAAACCCGGTCGCATAAAGGCCAAGCACGATCCCGCCCGGTGCCAGCGCCGGCATGGCCGCGCCGGGCAGCGAGGATGTCCACGTGGCGATGGCAAGAACGATGTCCATGCCCGCCGCGCTCACCAGGAGCGGCAGCCCTTCCAGCCCGAAGGGAGCCAGCAATAGCCCCACGACACCCGCCGGCATGACCCAGAAGCTGAAGACCGGCATGGCCAGAAGGTTTGCGCCAAACCCGTAGGCTGCCATGCGCTGGAAGTGGAAGGCGGCAAAAAGCCCGGTCGCGCTGCCCGCCACCAGGCTGGTAACGGCAAGGCCTGTAAACGCGGCCTGTACCCGCGCAAACCAGCCATAGTCGGCCATATCGCGTGTCATCCGCCATCTCTGCCAGGCTTCATAGACGGCGATCAGCGCGGCGGTGGCGGCGAAGCTCATCTGGAAACCCGGCTCGATCACGCTTTGCGGGCTGAATGCGATGATGATGAGTGCGGCCAGAGCAAGCGACTGAAACGACACCGCTCTTCGCCCTATCAATATCGCCGTGAACATGACCGCAGCCATGACGAAGGCACGCTGGGTGGAGATCGCCCCGCCAGACAGCAGCAGATAGCCAAGGGCGGCGAGCAGTGCGATCAGCGCGGCAGGCTTTCGCGGGTCATGCGCGCGGGCGAAGGGCTCAATCGAGGCGATGAGCCAGCGCGCCGCGAAATAGATACCGCCCGCCAGCAATGCCATATGCATCCCCGATATGGCCAGCAAATGGCCAAGCCCGGATAGCCTGAGCGCCTCCGCATGGGCCTCGGTAACGCCTGAGCGCTCCCCGGTCAGCAGCGCGGCAATGACCGGTCCGGAGTTCGGCCCGGCAGCATCGGAAATGCGCTGCGCCAGCCGCCAGCGCCATCCCAGAAATGCCCGCTCGCTCTCATCGCCGGCAATCTCTTCCGGCTGAGGCTGTGAGATGGAAAAGCCGGCAAGCGCCACCCGCTGATACCAGGCCGCCCGCGCACCGTCATAGCCACCCGCCGCCGCAGGCCCACGCGGATGGGACAGGACAGCATTGATACGTATGCCGTCGCCGGGGGTCAGGGTTTCGGTGTTGATCCGCAAGCGCACCCGGAACGGCGCCACATCGGCGCGCTCCAGCGTCTGTACGCGCAGCAGCACGCGCCCCGACCGGCCTCTGCGTTCGATGCGCTCCACCCAGCCTGTAACCGTGCGGGCTCGGTCACTGACCTCGATCACGGGCGGCGCAAGCGAGAGCGTCCTGCCCTGAACATGGGCATGCCCGGCCAGCGCACAGGCGCTCAGCACGATCGCTGCCATCAGGGACGGCTTGGCGGTGAAAAGCGGGACGGCCAGAACGCAGGCAAAAGCGGCAAGCCAGAAAACCGGGATCAGCACGCTGCCAGGCTCTGCCGGAACCGAAAGATAGACTGCCGCACCCAGCCCCGCGGCCAGCGGCGCCCACAAGATCAGATCGGACGGCCGGACAGCTCTTGATGGCAATACAGGCTGCAAAAGACGGCTCAGTGCCGCGCGCTCGGCGCCCGAAACCGGGCTGCGCCCCCGCTGGATTGATGTCCAGACCGCCTGGATGTAGCGGCGCATGCAGCCACCCTGTGTTGTCACTTCAGCGGTGAGACTATCTCTTTACCGCGCTAACATGCTAATCATCCCGCTCCCTTCGCAGCGCAGCAACATCTCGCACGTGCAAAACAGATCAGACATCATCACGCGTTTCGCGCCTTCACCCACCGGCTTCCTCCATATTGGAGGGGCGCGCACGGCCTTGTTCAACTATCTTTTTGCGCGCCAGGCAGGCGGCCAGTTCAAGCTTCGCATCGAAGATACCGACCGTGAACGCTCCACGACCGAGGCTGTAGACGCGATTCTGGCCGGCATGAACTGGCTGGGGCTGGAATGGGATGGCGAGGCCGTTTCCCAGCATGCGCGCGCAGACCGCCATCGCGAAATCGCTGAAGAGCTTGTCGCGCAAGGAAAGGCATTCCGCTGCTATTGCACACCCGAGGAAGTGGAAAAGCTGCGCGAGGAAGCCTTCGCTGAAGGCCGCGCGCTGCGTTCACCCTGGCGCGATGGCGGCACACCGCCCGGTGACATGCGGTTTACCGTCCGCTTTCGCGCACCCGACAGCGATGTGACGCTGCATGACGCGGTTCAGGGCGACGTGCGCTGGGCGGCCAAGGAGTTCGACGACCTCATCCTGCTGCGCGCCGACGGAAACCCGACCTATAATCTCGCTGTCGTGGTTGATGACCATGATATGGGCGTCACCCACATCATCCGCGGCGACGATCATCTGGTGAATGGCGGCCGCCAGGCCCAGCTTTACGATGCGCTGGGCTGGGACCGGCCGGTCTTCGCCCATATCCCCCTTATCCACGGGCCCGATGGCAAGAAGCTCTCCAAACGCCACGGCGCGTTGGGGGCCGAGGCCTATCGCGAGATGGGCTATCTGCCCGAAGGCCTGCGCAATTATCTGGCGCGGCTTGGTTGGAGCCATGGCGATCAGGAGCTGTTCAACGACGCCGAACTCATTGCTGCCTTTTCGCTGGCAGGCCTGAACAAGGCCCCTGCCCGGCTGGACTTCGACAAGATGGCGTTTGTGAACCATCACCACATCAGACAGGCGGACAATGCGCGGCTTCTGGCCCTGCTGACGGAGCGGCTGGAAGGCGAGGAAGGGCTGGTCAGCGGCGCGGTGGCGAACGCCCGGTTAACGCCTGCCATGGATATGCTGAAAGAGCGTTCAAAAACACTCGCCGAAATGGAAACGCAGGCCTATTTTCTGCTCCGTGAGCGCCCGTTCACCATTGACGATACGGCGCGCAAGCATTTGTCTCCCGAGGCACTCGCGCTGCTCTCCCGCCTGCGCGCCGTGCTCGCCGCACACAATGACTGGGACAGCGAAGCTCTGGGCGAGTTGCTCAAGGCCTTTGCGCAAGATGAGGGCGTAGGCTTTGGCAAGATCGGCCAGCCTTTACGCGCCGTACTGACCGGAGGCGCCCCGGCGCCCGATATGAGCCTGGTTCTGGCATTGCTGGGCCGGGAAGAAGCGATTGCCAGGCTGGATGACCACACCCGCCCGGCCTGAACCGACCTGAATTATGTGAAGGGATTGGACCGATGAAGAACAAGACCGAAAAAACGGGCACCGCCCAGCTTACCATTAACGGCAAGACGATTGATTTGCCGGTTCTGGGCGGCTCGGTTGGCCCCGATGTCATCGACATCCGTACGCTTTACCGCGACGCGGGCGTATTTACGTATGACCCGGGATTTACCTCCACGGCCAGCTGCGAAAGCCAGATCACCTATATCGATGGTGATGAGGGCATTCTCCTGTACCGGGGCTACCCGATTGACCAGCTGGCGGAGAACTCCTCCTTCATCGAGGTTTCCTATCTGCTTCTGCATGGTGAGCTGCCGTCTGCAAAAGAGCTGGAAGAGTTTGACTGGACGATCCGCCGTCACACCATGCTGCACGACCAGTTCGACCAGTTCTTCCGCGGCTATCGCCGTGACGCACACCCGATGGCGGTAATGGTGGGAACGGTCGGCGCGCTGGCCGCTTTCTATCACGACTCCACCGACATCAATGATCCCAAGGCGCGCACCATCGCCAGCCACCGCATGATCGCCAAAATGCCGACCATCGCGGCGCGCGCGTTCAAATACTCGGTTGGCCAGCCCTTCATCAGCCCGCGCAACGAGCTGGACTACGCCTCCAACTTCCTGCGCATGTGCTTTGCCGTACCGGCCGAAGACTACAAGGTCTCCCCGACGCTCGCCCGCGCGATGGACCGCATCTTCATCCTGCACGCCGACCACGAGCAGAACGCCTCCACCTCCACGGTGCGCCTCGCCGGTTCGTCTGGCGCCAATCCGTTTGCCTGTATTGCGGCCGGCATTGCCTCGCTCTGGGGCCCGGCCCATGGCGGCGCGAATGAAGCAGCGCTCAACATGCTTGAAGAGATCGGCTCGGTTGAGCGGATTCCCGAATACATCAAGCGCGCCAAGGACAAGGATGATCCGTTCCGCCTGATGGGCTTCGGTCACCGCGTCTACAAGAACTACGATCCGCGCGCGAAAGTGATGCGCACCACCTGCCACGAAGTGCTCGACGAGCTGGGCGTGAAGGACGATCCGCTTCTGCAGGTCGCCATGGAGCTGGAGCGCATCGCGCTCGAGGATCCGTATTTCGTCGAGAAAAAGCTCTACCCGAATATCGACTTCTATTCCGGCATCACCCTGCGGGCGATGGGCTTCCCCACCGAGATGTTCACAGTGCTCTTCGCACTGGCCCGCACCGTCGGCTGGATCGCTCAATGGTCTGAAATGATTGAAGATCCGACCCAGAAGATCGGCCGGCCGCGCCAGGTCTTCACCGGCGCCACCGAGCGCGCCTACCTGCCGGTCAGCAAGCGCTAGAAACTATAGCGGACCGAGTTGAATGAGGGCGCGGGCGGCATTGACGCTCGCGCCCTCTCCTTGTCCGGCCATCAGTTTCGTTGTTTCCACAAGGGCCGCAGAGACCGCTTTGCGATGCCCGGCATCGTCCAGCAGCTTTGCCATGTCCGGCACCAGATGCTCTGGCACGGCGCGCGTCTGCAGGCGCTCTGGCAGCAATTCACGCCCGGCAGCGATATTGACCAGGCTGACATAGGGCGCCTTCAGCATGAAGTTCCACGCAATCGTCCATGCGACCGGCCCCAGCCTGTAGGCAACGACGCCCGGCACGCCCATGCGGGACAATTCCAGCGTGACCGTGCCTGAACAGGCCAGCGCCGCATCAGCAGCAGCGAACGCGTCCAGCCGCTCTTCCGGACCCGCCACAATCATCCCGGACAGCGCATCGCGGCTCGCAAGACGGCTGCGTACAGACTCCGCGACCGACGGTGCCACCACCGTCACCAGGCGCAAGTCTGGGCGGTCTTTTGCCAGCGCTTCAGCCGTGCCGGCAAAATCATCAAACAGGCGTTCCACCTCCGCCTTTCGGCTGCCAAACAGGACCAGCATCACGCGCGCTTGCGCCGCTATGTCATGGCGGCGGCGAAACCCGGCACCGTCACCCGTCAGGTCACGTTCCAGTGCCGGATTGCCAACGACGATTGTAGGCAGGCCGTAGGGCTCGAAATAGTCCGGGTCGAAGGGGTGAATGGCGAGCAGATTGTCGACCGCCTTCGCCAGCGCCTTGGCCCGGCCTGGCCGGGTCGCGAAGGCCTGCGGGCCGATATACTTCACGATCCGCGCGCCGGGGCATGCTTCGCGCGCTTTCCACGCGACACGCAGCATAAAGCCCCAGGAATCGATCAGTACAATCTGGTCGGCGCGAAATTCCGCCGCGGCGCGGGCACACGCCTCCGCGCGCTCATGCACCAGCCGCCAAACGCGTAATCCGTCAAACAGGCCCAGAACCGACAGCGCCGAGAGATCAATATCGGTGTTCACGCCCTCAGCCGCCATGGCCTCACGGCCAACGCCAGCGATTTCAACATTGGCCCCCGAAGCACGCAGCGCACGGATCAGTTCGGCACCGACCATGTCGCCAGACGGTTCGGCGGCAACGATGAAGACGCGCAAGGGCCGGTCTGCCGGGTTCATCAGATATGTCCGTTCAGCTATGTGCAGAAACGCCAACGACGAAAATGCCGTGACGGCGCGCGGCCTCGTCAACGGCTTCGCGTCCCAGTATCAGCGCCGCACCAGCCTCAACGGCGATGCCGGCAAGCCCGGCGGCCGCGGCGCGCTCCACGGTGGCCACGCCCACCACGGGGAGGTCTATGCGGCGCTCCTGCTGCGGTTTGGGCCGTTTGGCGAGAACGCCGCGCGGCGTCTGGCGGGTGCCGCGAATAGTCTCCGGCAGGCCGGCAACGCGCTCCAGCATGGCGTCGGTGCCTTCCTGCGCCTCCAGCGCAAGCACCAGCCCCTCGCATACGACCGCCCCCTGCCCGGCATCGAGAACGCCTATCGCCGCTGCCATCTGCATCGCCTTGTCGATGTCCTGCCGGTGCGCCTCCACATCCACATCGCCGCCAATCACACCGGAAGGGGCCAGCAGGGAGGAAGAGAGCTCATCGGCACCGACGACCTGCAGGCCGTGATCCTCAAACGCTTTCACCACGACGCGCAGCAACGCATCATCTCCGCGTACCGCTGCGGCCAGCAGCCGGGGCAGAAGCTTCGCACCCTCCATGTCCGGCACGAAGCTGCGAAAATCAGGCCGCGTCACGATCCCGGCAAAGCAGACGGCATCGCATCCGGCAGCGTGCAGATCCTTCACGACATGACCAAACTGGCCAATCGTTCTGACAACGGGATCGTCGAACCCGGCGGGGTCAGCAAACCCCTGCAGGGCGATCACACAGCCCAGCCGTCCATCAGCAGCACAGGCCTGCGCCACCAGGCGCGGCAAGGCGCCGCCCCCTGCTATCAGGCCCAAGCGTGTCCAGCCGCTGCTCATGGCTGCTAGCCCTGTTCCGGGCCGCAAAGCGGGCGGGCAGCCGGTGCCTTCACGAAATTGATGATTTCCATCACCTCAGGGCGATGTTCAAACAGGCGGCTGGCGTCCTCCACCCGTTCGGAGAACGCGCCCTCGGCGGCAAAGACCAGCCTGTAGGCTGCGCGCAGATCGTGGATCAGGTCTCGCGAGAAGCCCCTGCGCTTGAGACCGACAAGGTTCAGCCCCGCCAGATACCCGTGATTATCGACCATACCATAGGGGATGATGTCACCCGTTACCGGGGCGCCGCCGCCGACGAATGCGTAGCGCCCGACACGGCATTTCTGATGGATCGCGGACAGGCCGCCCATGATCACGAAATCGCCGATGACCACCTCACCGCCCAGCGTTGCATTATTGGCAAACACGACATTGTCGCCGACGATGCAGTCATGGCCGACATGGGCGCCCACCATGAAATAGCCGCCAGAGCCAACACGCGTCGTGCCGCGGGCGGTCTCGGTGCCCAGATGCATGGTGACGTGTTCGCGCAGCGTATTGCGCTCACCGATGACAAGGCTGACATCACCGCCCTTGTATTTGAAATCCTGGGGCGGCGAGCCTAGCGCCGCGAAGGGATGCACCACACAATCGGCCCCGATCTCGGTCTGGTTCAGCACACTGACATGAGAGATCAGACGGGTGCGGTCGCCGATCTTCACCTTCGGGCCGATCTGGCAAAAGGGACCGATCTCTACGCCCTCGCCCAGCTCGGCGCCCGGCTCGATAATGGCAGACGGGTGAATACGCGTGGTCAAGATGGCTCTCCTTGAGACTGGCGCTGCGCCGAAGTTGCCGAGAACTCCGCCTCGGCCACCTTCACGCCATTGACCCGGGCTTCGCCCTCGAAACGGAACAGCCCGCGGCGATTGGCCAGCACACGTACCGGCATGTCGAGCACGTCGCCCGGCCGGACCGGCTTGCGGAAGCGGGCACGGTCCACGCCAATGAACAGGATCAGCGTATTGGCTATGTCGGCGTCCAGCGTCTTGGACATCAGCAGCGCGCCGGTCTGGGCCAAAGCTTCGATCATCAACACGCCCGGCATGACGGGATTTTCAGGGAAATGCCCCTGGAAATAGGGCTCGCCCGCCGAGACACATTTTATACCGACGATGGACTCGCCTTCCACATAGCTATGGGCGCGATCAACCATCAGAAAGGGAAAACGGTGCGGCAGGCGGGCGAGTATCTCGTCCGGACCAATCATATGGCTTGCGTCGGTCATTGATCCCCCTTGTGAGCGGCCGGGCTACCCGCCCGGCTTGTCATCGTCTCTGTTGCCGCCGCGACCGCCAGAACGTCCCTTGGGCGTAGCCAGGCGTTTCAGGATAGCGAGTTCCCTGAGCCAGCCGCGGATGGGTTGAGCAGGCTGCCCCGCCCATGTTTCTCCCGGCGGCACATTTCCGGCAGGTGACGCGTTTGCCGCCAGCCGCACCCCGTCACCTATCGTGACATGGTCGACGACCCCGACACGTCCGCCGAACTGGGCGCCCCGCCCGATCTTCACGCTGCCGGAAACGCCTGCGAACGCCGCCATGAGCGTGTGCTCGCCAACATCCACATTATGCGCGATATGGCACAGATTATCGAGCTTGACCCCATCTCGCAGGACCGTGTCACCGAACATGCCCCGGTCGATCGTGCAATTCGCGCCCACACGCACATCGTCGCCCAGTATCACCCGACCGTAATGGGGCAGCTCCACCAGCCCGGAAGGGCCAGGTGCCAGCCCGAATCCGGCCTCGCCTATCACACTGCCCGGACCGATACGGCAATTACGCCCGATAACGGCAAACCCGATCACCGCGCAAGCAGACACGCGCGTCCCGTCTCCGATCTCGACGCCGGTTCCAATAACGGCGTTCGGACCGATATGACAGTTTGCCCCGATACGGGCACCTTCACCGACACAAGCACCGGCGCAGACAACCGCATCAGGCGCGATGACCGCAGACGGGTGAATGGCACGGCCCGGCGCGTTTTCGCGGGGCGCTACAACCCTGCTGGCGATAGCCGCAAAGGCCGCTTTGGGATGCCTTACGGCAATGAAGGCAGCCTGCGGGTGCAACACCGCATCCTGGAGCGCGCCAGCATTGCCGATAATGACACCAGCATGCGCCGCGAGAGCGTCAGGCAGCTTTGCAGCGTCGGCAAAAACAAGTGCTCCGGCTGATGGCGCGCTGGCCGACGCGACATCGACAGCCTCACAAACGGGATTGCCGGTGAGCTCGCCATGGAGCTCACCGGCAATGTCCTTCGCGTACAGCGTTCCGGCAGGCCGGTAGAACCGAGGGTCAACAGCCACCGGACTAACGTCTACTGACCGTTGCCGCTGCCACCCTCTGGTGCGCGAACACGCGTCACCGGCGTGGTCTGGATACGCTGGTTCAGCCGCTCGATCACTGCCGCGGTAACGTCAATGCTGTCAGCAGCATAGACAACCTGCGAACGGTCGAGCAGGACCGTGGCGCTACGCTCGTTCACCAGTTCCTGAAGCACAGTCTGCAGGGTTTGCAGAACCGGCTGAAGTGCCTGACGCTCCGTCGCCACCAGCTCCTGCTGGCGGACCCGGCGCAGGCGCTCAAGCTGCTGGGCGTTCTGCTGCAGCTGCTGAATGCGCTGCATCAGATCCGGACGCTGCTGGATGGCATCCTGGCTCAGCGCCGAGGTTTCAGCCTGCAGGGCCTCGTTTTCCTGGGTGAGAGGCTGGGCAGCGGCTTCCAGTTCAGTCTGGATTTCGCGGCCGATAACCTCCAGCTGGCTGGCAATATGCTGGCCGACCTGGCTCTCGGTAAGGATGGTCTCTTCGTTAATGACCAGAATGTTCTGTGCGTGGGCAGCGCCAAGCGTGCCAAGGGCAAGAACAATACCGGCAAAGAACGCGCGCATGCGTTTGCTGGCAATCTGGCTGGGTTGGAAAGTCATTGTTTTAGAACCCTGTACTTGTGCTGAAACGGAAGAACTCACGGCGGTCATACTCTTGATGGACCAAGGCTTCGGCGAAGTCAAAACGCACCGGACCAAACGGCGAGTCCCAGAAAATACTGACGCCTACCGACACACGCGGTGCCAGCTCGTCGATTGTGAAGGCCGATGTTGTCCCGCCTACGTCAGCAATCTGGTCAACTGAAGGCAGGATGCCCATCGTCCCGAACTCGGTGAACAAGCTTCCGCGGACGCCATACTGCTCGGGCAGACCCAGCGGGAAGCCCAGCTCAAGCGCGCCGATAGCGTAGAAATTGCCACCCAACGCGTCTCCGCGGATCAGCTCTCCCTCCGTATTGCGTTGTACGACACGCGGGCCAATACCCGCCGTCTCGAACCCGCGGAAGGAGTTACCACCCTTGAAGAAGCGGTCATTGATGCGCACATCATCCCCGCCCCAGCCCAGTATCAGGCCCGTCTCGCCCGTCAGGCTGAGGACAATATCGGAGCGGAAGACATTGCGGTAGATGGCGCCGCGCCCTTCAGTGCGCACATAGCGCACATCGCCGCCGAAGCCGGCAATTTCCTGATTGAGGCTCATCTGGAAACCGTTCGTCGGGCGGCGGAAATCGTCGATCCGGTTCCAGGCCACTGAATAGCCCACGAGAGAGGTGAGGCGCGAGCCCGCCGCACGGGCAATGGCGCTGGATACACCGGCAAAGGTGCGCACCTCGTCATTACGCAGTGTGAAATTCAACCCGCCTTCTACCGAAGCAGTGAGCGGGAAGCCCGTACGCAGGCTGAAGCCCGTCGATTCGGTTTCAAAGGACGCTTCCTGAGAGAAATTGGAGCGCACCTGGAACAGGTCGAAGCCGGCCGCAAGATTTCTGTCCAGGAAGCGTGGCTCGGTGAAACGGATATCGATCTGGCGGCGGCGCGAACTTTCAGAGACACGAAAACGCAGGAACTGGCCGCGGCCTCGCAGATTGCGCTCCGACACCGAGAAATCGACAAGGAAGGAGTCCGTCGAAGAGTAACCGACGCCGAAGGCGAGCTCGCCTGTAGGCTGCTCGGTCACATTCACCTGCAGCCGCGCACGGTCAGCGCTGCTCCCCTGCACGGGCGTAATTTCAACATTTTCAAAGAAGCCGAGGCGCCGCACCCGCTGACGCGACAGATTCACCAGCACCTGGTTGAAGGCGTCGCCTTCAACCAGTTCCAGCTCGCGCCGGATCACCCGGTCGAGGGTACGTGAATTGCCCAGAATATCGATCCGCTCGATATATACGCGAGGCGCCGGATTGATGACGTACTCAATGTCGACCGTCTGGGTTTCCCGGTTCGTGCGCACCCGCGGACGAACGTCAACAAACGCATACCCGGCGGCACCGGCGGCGAACGTCAGCGTATCTACGGATTCTTCAATCCGGCTGCCGACATAAAGGCTTCCCGGACGGGTAGAGACGATCGCTTCAAGATACTCGGAGCTGAGATCTTCAATCTCGGTCGTGACCGTGATCTCTCCGAAATTATAAACCTGGCCTTCGTCGACCGTATAGGTGATGTAGAAACCGGACTGGTCAGGCACCAGCTCGGCAATGGCCGAACTCACACGGAAATCGGCATATCCACGGTCAGCGTAGAATTCACGCAGCTGTTCGCGGTCAAACTCCAGACGGTCCGGGTCGTAATTGTCATTGGAGCTGAAGAAACGCCACCAGCGCGCTTCGCTGGTTACGACTTCGCTGCGCAGGCGGCGGTCGGAAAAGGCGCGGTTACCCACGAAATTGATCCGCCGAACCCCGGTCGTCGGGCCTTCGGAAATCTCGAAAACGAGATCGACCCGGTTCTGAGGCAGTTCGACAATCTGCGGGTTTACCTGCACGGCGAAACGGCCAGAGCGGCGATAGATCTCAAGGATACGCTGGACGTCGGCCTGCACGCGGGCCCGCGTGAACAGGGCGCGCGGCTGGAGCTGGATCTCGTCGGTAATGCGGCTGTTATTGATCGCGCGGTTACCTTCCAGCACGACCCGGTTGATGACGGGATTCTCGCGCACGAAGATGACGAGCGTAGACCCCTCAATGCCTACGCGGACATCCGCAAACAGATTGGTCGCAAACAGCGTCTGCATCGACAGATTGATCAGCCGCGGATCAGCCACATCGCCCGGCCGCACCAGCATGTAGGACAGGATCGTGTCCGCTTCGACGCGCTGATTGCCCTCAACAAGAATCTGCATGACCCGCACAGGCCCCTGCTCTTCCTGCAGGCTTTGCGCATCCAGCTGGGGCGCTTGCTCCTGGGCCGGCTGGGCATAGGCCAGCGGTGAGCACAGGAACGCCAGGGCCGCTATCGTCCAGACGAAAAACTTCATTGACTGCACCACCCTAGTCCCGTTCTGCCAGCCATCATGAGAAGAGGCCAACCAGATAACTCAAATCATTCCAAGTGGCGACAACCATCAGCCCGAGAATCAGCCCCAGACCGGCCTTGAGGCCAAGCGACTGAACCGAAGGGCTGGGTGGATGTTTCGCCACGGCTTCGTAGGCGTAATACACAAGGTGGCCACCGTCTAGAACCGGGATTGGCAGGAGGTTCATCAAACCGATCGCTACCGACAACAGACCGGCCAGCAGGACAAGGCTCGTCAGAAGCCGTGCCAGTGCGGCCCCCAGATCATAGCTTGCGCCTTCCTGCGCGCCGGGATCGCTGACAGCGGTATTGGCAATCTGCCCCGCCGTAGTGGCGATTCCCAGCGGACCGTTAATGTGCTCGAACGACGCCCGGAACGTGACCAGGCGCGCCATGTAGTCAACAATTGTTACTGAAATATCGGCCGTACGCGTGACGCCATGGCCTATTGCCTCGATGGGCCCGAACCGGCGCTGGACAATTTCGGCATCGCGCGACAGGCCGACGCCCAGATAACCGAATGCCCGCGTACCGCCGAGCCCGTCATCACGCATCTGCCGGCGCGGCGTGGCCTCCAGGGCCAGCTCCCCGCCGTCCCGCTCCACCGTAAAACGCATGGGCTGTCCTGCCCGCGTCATGACCGCTTGCGAGAGATCGGTAAAAGTGCGGGCGCGCTGACCATCAATGGTGAGCAGCAGATCACCGGGCTGAAAGCCGGCATCTTCGGCGGGGCTACCCGCTTCCACCATGCCAATGCGCGGCTCGATCGTTACATCGCCGCGTACCATGCCCAGTGCGGCAAACAGCACGATGGCGAGCAGGAAATTGGCCACCGGACCGGCCAGCACGATAATCGCGCGCTGCCATACCGGCTTGAAATGAAAAACCTTGTCCGCGTCGCTACGAGCAGCGCGCAGGCGCTCAAGCGTTTCGTGGTCGCGCGCGCTTGCTGCATCGGAATCGCCGAGAAAACGGACATACCCACCGAGCGGCAATCCGGCCACCCGCCACAACGTGCCCTTGCGGTCGTGCCAGCTGGCAAGCGTCGGGCCGAAGCCGATCGAAAACACCTCGGCGTGAACACCAAAAAACCGGCCGGCGAGATAAT
This sequence comes from Glycocaulis alkaliphilus, assembly GCF_004000605.1. Lineage (NCBI taxonomy): Bacteria > Pseudomonadati > Pseudomonadota > Alphaproteobacteria > Maricaulales > Maricaulaceae > Glycocaulis > Glycocaulis alkaliphilus. The sequence goes on from NZ_CP018911.1 coordinate 1,832,414, forward strand.
GTCCCAGTTCGTGGATGACCACGACAAAGGAAATCACGGCCACAAAGGCCGCGACGCTGAGCAGTCCCGATCCAAGCAAGTCCGTCACGCTGCCTTATGCTCCCTGTGCGAGGCTGGCGCTGCGCCGCGCGCGCGCCTTTACCAGCGATACTGCAAGCTCGCGCGCTGCAGCGTCTGCCGCGTATACCGTATCGAAGTCGGTCAAAGAACCTCTGGCTACCCCCTCACCCTGCTCCAGAGAGTCCGCAACGATTGCGGCGATGTCAAGGAAGCCGACATGACCATTCAGAAAGGCATCGACAGCGATCTCGTTGGCAGCGTTCAGGATGACCGGGCTCGCGCCGCCTTCGCGGAACGCGGCGCGCGCAAGATCCAGTGCCGGAAAACGCTGCGGATCGGGCGCTTCAAAGGTCAGCGTGCCCAGAGCCGGCAGGTCAAGACGTGAAACGCGCGTCTCCATGCGATCCGGCCAGCCCAGCGCATGGGCAATCGGGGTTCGCATGTCGGGCGTGCCCATCTGGGCCAGCAGGCCGCCATCCTGATGCTCCACGAGCCCGTGAACGATGGATTCCGGGTGAACGATCACATCCACCTTCTCTGGCGGCAGGGCGAAGAGGTGGCAAGCCTCGATCACCTCCAGCCCCTTGTTCATCATCGTCGCCGAATCCACGGAAATCTTGGCGCCCATCGACCAGACGGGATGCGCAACGGCGTCGCGCACGCTGGCGCGCGCCATGGTCTCAAGGCTGGAATTACGGAACGGGCCGCCCGATGCGGTCAGGATGATCCGGCGCACGCTGGCGGCATCGCTCCCCCCGAGAGCCTGGAAGATCGCGTTATGTTCGGAATCGACCGGCAGGATCGTTGCACCGGAAAGGCGCGCGCTTTCCATGAAAAGCGGCCCGGCACAGACAAGCGCTTCCTTGTTGGCCAGCGCGACAACCTTGCCGCGTTTTACCGCCGCCAGTGTAGGCGCCAGCCCCGCAGCACCGACAATGGCGGCCATTGTCCAGTCCGCGTCCATCGAAGCGGCCTCGGCAACAGCTGACGCGCCAGCACCCCATTGCAGGCCAGAGCCTGCCAGAGCGGCCTCCAGCACATGGGCCTGGCGTGGATCAGAAAGCGCCGTGAAGCGCGGACGGAAGCGCAAGGCCAGCTCTGCGAGCTCTGCCGCGCGGGTATTGGCCGTCAGGGCCGTGACGGCGTACTGCCCGGCGGGTGCTGCCGCTATGAGGTCAAGCGTCGCCAGCCCGACCGAGCCCGTTGCCCCCAGAATGGAAACGCTGCGCGTCATCTAGAAGCTCCCGCCCGGCCATCCGGCAGGTGCCAGAAGGGAAAAAAGGCCGGCAAAAACAGTCGCGAGCATCAAGGCGTCCACCCTGTCCAGCACCCCGCCATGGCCGGGGATCAGCGTGCCTGCATCCTTCACGCCAAACCGGCGCTTGGCGAGTGACATTACCAGATCACCTGCAACAGCCATGCCCGCAGCCGGCAATGCCGCCGCCAGCGCGTAGGCCGGGTCCAGCCCCCACATGCCTGCCACCAGAACACCGGCCGCCGCGCCGCATCCGACCCCGGCCACCAGCCCGGTCCACGTCTTGTTGGGGCTGGCGGCGGGCAGAAGTTTCGGTCCGCCCAGCCAGGTGCCGGCCAGATAGGCAAATGTGTCGGCCGCCCAGACCACAGCCAGCAGGAACAACAAGGCGCCGAGCCCGCCATCCGCCGCGCGCAATCCAACAAGGATGCTCGCCGCGCTCGCGACATAGATGAGGCCCAGCGGCGCTTCCCACGCCCTGCCCCGCCTGCGGCGGTCCAGATACGCGCCCGCCGCACCAGCCAGCACCCAGACGGCGCACCAGACCCATTCGCCATTGGCGGCCAGCAGAACCGCGCCAACGGCTGTGCCCGTAGCGATTGAGAAGGCGCGCGGCGGCGCATCCCGGTCCGACATGCGCACCCATTCCCACGCCATGGCGGCCGAGAAGGCAGCGACGAAGATGGCGAACGGGTAGCCGCCAAGCCAGACCAGCCCCAGAGCCAGCGGTGCGAGCACGAGAGCCGATGCCAGCCGGCGCAGGAATACCGGGTCTCTGGGTCCGGGAAGGCGGGCCAGCAGACTCACGGGCGGCCGCCGAAACGCCGGTTGCGCGCCTGGTAGATGGCGATCGCCTCCTTCATGTGGTCCACCGAAAAGTCGGGCCACAAAACATCCATGAAAACCAGCTCTGAATACGCACCCTGCCATAGCAGGAAGTTGGATATGCGCATCTCGCCGCTGGTTCGGATAATCATGTCAGGATCAGGCAGGCCGCTGGTATCAAGGCGCGCGGCGAAAGCCTTTTCGTCAATCTCGCCTTGCAGGGCGCCGGCCTGAGCCTCTGCCAGCAGCGCTTTGGCTGTCCGGACGATTTCGTCACGGCCGCCATAGTTGAACGCCACATTGAGATTGAATCTTGAATTGGAAGCGGTTCGCGCCTCCGCGCGGTCAATAATGTCCAGAATGTCTCGCGAAAGACCCTGTCGGCTGCCCAGGATACGCACCCGCACGCCATTGCGTGCCAGATCGTCCAGATCGGCGTCGACAAATTGCTTGAGCAGGTCAAACAGCGTGCTGACTTCCTCGGAGGAGCGCCGCCAGTTCTCGGTCGAAAAGCCAAAAAGGGTCAGATGGGTCACGCCCAGATCAGCCGAACCACGTACCAGCGCGCGGACGGCCTCCACACCCTGCCGGTGCCCCATGGCGCGCGGAAGGCCGCGCGCGGACGCCCAGCGCCCGTTCCCGTCCATAATTACGGCAACGTGGCGCGGCACCGGGATTTGGCCACCGGGTTCAGCTGACATCGCAAACAGTCCTCCCCGGACCTGTCAGACAGCAAGCAGGCAATCAGACCTGCGTGATTTCTTCCTGCTTGGCCTTAAGCAGCTCGTCGATCGCGGCGATATTATGGTCGGTGGCCTTCTGGACCTGATCGGAAAAGCGCTTGTGCTCGTCCTCGCTGATCAGATTGTCCTTCTCGGCGCGCTTGAGCGCTTCCATACCGTCCCGGCGCACATTGCGCACTGCCACGCGCGCCTGCTCGGCATACGTGCCAGCCGTCTTGGCCAGCTCGGCGCGGCGCTCTTCATTGAGCGGCGGGATCGGGATGCGGATCAGCGTGCCTTCAACAACCGGATTAAGGCCCAGCGAAGAGTTGCGGATCGCCTTGTCCACCGCTGGCGCCAGATTCTTGTCCCAGACCTGAACCGACAGCATGCGCGATTCCGGGACCGACACCGTGCCGACCTGGTTGATCGGGGTCAGGCTGCCATAGGCATCAATCTTGATCGGATCGAGCAGCGCGATGCTGGCGCGTCCGGTGCGAAGCCCGCCAAACTCCTTCTTCAGCGCCTCAACAGCACCGTCCATGCGGCGCTCGATATCCTTCAGGCTAAAATCGCCAGCCTTGCTCATACTGTCCTCACCTCTTTTGTGCCGGTTTGGGCCCGACCACGGTGCAAACGCCCCGCCCGTCAAGCACATCGGCCAGACCATTCGTCTTCTGGATATCAAACACCACAATCGGTATCTGGTTGTCGCGCATCAGGGTCACCGCCGATGCGTCCATCACTTTCAGGTCGCGCGCGATAACATCAAGATAGTCCAGCTGGTCATAGCGTTCGGCGTTCGGATCCTTCTTGGGATCGGCCGAATAAACGCCATCGACCTGCGTGCCCTTGAACAGGGCGTCACAGCCCATTTCGGCTGCCCGCAGCGCCGCCGCCGTATCAGTTGTGAAGAACGGATTGCCGGTTCCGGCCGCGAAAATGACCACCCGGCCCTTTTCCATGTGGCGCACGGCCCGGCGGCGGATATAGGGCTCGCACACCGTCGTCATCGGGATAGCGGACTGCACACGCGTCTGCACGCCCCGGCGTTCCAGCGCCGTCTGCATGGCCAGCGCATTCATGACGGTTGCCAGCATGCCCATATAGTCAGCTGCAGCCCGGTCCATGCCCTTGGCGGCTGCCTGCAGGCCACGGAAAATATTCCCGCCGCCAATTACAAGGCACATTTCATAACCGGCCTTCACCGCAGCGCCGACTTCCTCGGCAATGCGTTCGGCCGTGTTCATGTCGATCCCGTAGGACTGATCGCCCATCAGCGCCTCGCCGGAAACCTTCAAAAGGACCCTGCGATAGGGTCCGGAGGGAACCGGGCGGGCGTCGGCGGGTATCTCGCTCACGGGTATCGTTGCTCCGTCCTGTAAAGCTGTTCCGGCGGCCGGATGGTCCAGCCGCCGGAGATATTCAGATCACGATTTGCCGAGTGCGGCCACTTCGGCAGCGAAATCTTCTTCTTTCTTCTCCACGCCTTCACCCAGCACCATGCGGACAAAACCCGTCAGCTTGATGGGGGCGCCCGCATCCTTGGCTGCCGCCGCGATGGCGCCTTCAACCGTCAGATCCGGATCAAAGACGAAGACCTGCTTGAGAAGCACGACTTCTTCGTAGAACTTGCGCAGGCGGCCTTCGACCATCTTCTCGATGATGGCTTCCGGCTTGCCCGACTGGCGGGCCTGGTCGGCGAAGACCGCTTTCTCACGCTCGATGACGTCAGCAGACAGCTCGTCCACATCAACCGCCAGCGCCACAGCCGGCGAACCGGCGGCAACGTGCATGGCGACCTTGCGGCCAAGCTCGGCCAGAACAGCCTTGTCACCCGTCGATTCAAGCGCGACCAGCACGCCGATCTTGCCAAGCCCGTCAGCGGCGGCGTTATGGACATAGCTGGCCACCACACCGTTCTCGACCGAAAGCGCTGACACACGGCGCAGCGACATGTTCTCGCCAATCTTGGCGATCAGGCTGGTCAGGCTGTCCTCAACCGTCTCGCCAGACTTCGTCTTGGCCTGACGCAGCGCATCGACATTATCGGCATCGATGCCCAGCGCGGTGATTTCAGTGACGGCGGCCTGGAACAGCTCGTTACGGGCCACGAAGTCGGTCTCGGCATTCACCTCGACGGCAGCTGCCGCCATGCCATTGCCGCGTGCCGCAGAGGCAACGCCAACAAGGCCGTCGGCCGCTACGCGGTCAGCTTTCTTGGCCGCCTTGGACAGGCCCTTCTTGCGAAGCCAGTCAATGGCTGCCTCGACGTCACCATTGGTTTCAGCGAGCGCCTTCTTGCAGTCCATCATGCCCGCGCCGGTGCGTTCGCGCAGGTCCTTGACGAGAGCGGCTGTGATCTCGGCCATGGGGAGTCTCCTGTTATTTTTTGTGTCGTTCGACTTAGGCTTTGGCGTCTTCGCTGGCGGGTTCCGCAGCAGCCTCGGCTTGCGCCTCGGGGGCGTCTTCTGTCAGCGCAGGCTCGACCGCCGGGTTTACTGCAGCGCCCATATCGACGCCCAGCGACGCCTGGCTGTCGGAAATGCCGTCCAGCACCGCATCGGCGACGAGGTCGCAGTAGAGCGCGATGGCGCGGGCCGCGTCATCATTGCCGGGAATCGGGAAATCGACCGGATCGGGATCGCAATTGGTATCCACCACGGCCACGACCGGGATGTTCAGACGCCGGGCTTCCTGGATGGCGATCGCTTCCTTGTTGGTATCGATCACGAAGATAAGGTCCGGCGTGCCGCCCATTTCCTTGATGCCGCCGAGCGAACGCTCCAGCTTCTCGCGCTCGCGCGTGAGCATCAGGATCTCTTTCTTGGTGAGGCCTTGCGGGCCGCCATCCTGATCGAGAATGCCTTCCAGCTCGCGCAGGCGGGCGATGGAGATCGAGATCGTGCGCCAGTTGGTCAGCGTGCCGCCGAGCCAGCGATGGTTCATATAGTACTGCGCGCAGCGCTGCGCGGCCTGTGCGACCGGCTCGGACGCCTGACGCTTGGTGCCGACAAACAGGACGCGGCCGCCATTGGCCGCCACTTCGCGCACCTTCACCAGTGCCTGGTGGAGCAGCGGAACCGTCTGCGACAGGTCGATAATGTGGATGTTGGAACGCTCACCGAAGATGAACGGACGCATCTTGGGGTTCCAGCGGTGGGTCTGGTGACCGAAGTGCGCACCAGCTTCAAGGAGCTGACGCATGGAGAAGTCAGGAAGGGCCATATCGATTTTCCTTTTCCGGTTGGCCTCCGCAGGGCGGAGCCGGTCTTCCTGTAAAACAGGAAAAGCCAGGCACCGGATCGACGGATTCGAATACCGAACCTGCCGTTGCCCCACGTGCGGGATTGCGGGCGCGCTTATAGGCGTGCTTTGCCCTGCAGACAAGCGCCTGTCTGCGGTAGCCGGCCGGAATTTGACCGGCCTGGCCGGTCAGACTGCCAGTGCCTCCACGGCGCTGACACCCGGCACCTCTTTCAGGGCGCTGCGCAAGGCCGGATCCAGCCGGTATCCGCCCGGCAGCCGCACCCGCGCACGCGAGCGCCCCTCAACCGGCAAATCGAGCACCACGACCCCGCGCCCCTCGCTTCCGGCAGAGCCCAGGCGTGACAACCGGGCATGGATGCCATCAAGCGCGGCCACATCCTCCACCTCAACACACAGGCCCGGCAGTTGCGCCTCGCGCAGCAGCCCTTCCAGGGGCTCGCAGCCATCCATGATAAGCCGTATCTGCTCGTCCTGGTCCTCGACCTTGAACGTCGCCAGAACCCCCTGCCCGGCCTCCAGAAGGTCACGCACCTCATTGAACACGCGCGGCGGAACCAGCGCCTCGAACTCGCCGCTAGGGTCAGACAGGGTGAGGAAGGCAAAGCGCTCATTGGAACGGCGGGAGATTTTCTCCTGCCGGCGGCGGACAATGCCCGCCATGCGCACCGCCTTTACAGACCCCTCCTGTACACGCTGGACCAGCTCTGACCAGCCCACCGCGCCGCGCCGCGCCAGCACTTCGCTAAACGCATCAAGCGGGTGGCCGGACAGATAGAAGCCGATAGCGGCCAATTCCTCGTCCAGACGCCGGGAGGCCTCCCACGGCTCGAAGGAAGGTAAAGGCGGACGCTCCAGCGCCACCGGATCACTCCCGCCCCCGCCAAACAGGGAAACTTGCGCAGAATCGCGTTCAGCCTGCGCGGCCTGCGCAATCGCGCATAATGTTTCTGCGGCAGCCATGACACGCGCGCGATCCGGCTCAATCCCGTCGAATGCCCCTGCCCGCGCCAGCGTCTCCAGCAGGCGCTTATTGACATTGCGCGCATCCACGCGCGCGGCAAAATCATAAAGGTCCGCGAACGCGCCGCCATTATTGCGCGCGCGCACGACCTCTTCCATCGCGCCCATGCCGGCACTGCGCACCGCGCCTAGCCCATAGCGCACGGCACCGTCCTCGACCGAAAAATCGGCCAGCGAACGGTTGATGTCCGGCCCCAGCACAGAAACGCCCATATGGCGGCATTCCTGGAAGAACACGGCCAGCTTGTCGGTATTGGCGGCGTCCAGGCTCATCAGCGCGGCCATGAAGGCGACCGGGTGGTGCGCTTTGAGCCAGGCGGTCCGGTAGGCGATGAGCGCATAGGCCGCCGCGTGGGATTTGTTGAAGCCGTAACCGGCAAACTCGGCCACGAGATCGAAGATATAGGAGGCTTTATCCTCTCTCACCCCGCGCTCGGCAGCGCCCTTGAGGAAGCGCTCGCGCTGCTTGTCCATCTCCTCCTTCTTCTTCTTGCCCATGGCGCGGCGCAGGAGATCGGCCTCGCCGAGCGAGTAGCCCGACAATATCTGGGCGATCTGCATCACCTGTTCCTGATAGATGATGACCCCGTGGGTCTCTTTCAGGACGGGTTCCAGATCGGGATGGAGGAAGTCAGGATCAGACCGGCCGAACTTGCGTTCGACATAGATGTCGATGTTCTTCATCGGGCCGGGACGATAGAGCGAGATCAGCGCGATAATGTCTTCAAACGTGTCCGGCTTCACCTTCTTGAGCGTATCGCGCATGCCGGAACTTTCCAGCTGGAACACACCGATCGTACTGCCCGCCGCCATCAGCGCGTAGGCCGCAGGATCGTCAAGAGGGACCGCATCCAGATCGATGTCTTCGCCCGTGGACGCCTTGATATACTCCACCGCACGCGCCATCACGGTCAGCGTTTTCAGGCCCAGAAAGTCGAACTTCACAAGCCCCGCGGGTTCGACCCATTTCATGTTGAACTGGGTGGCGGGAATATCAGAGCGCGGATCGCGGTAGAGCGGCACAAATTCGGTCAGCGGCCTGTCACCGATCACGATACCGGCTGCGTGCGTGGACGCGTTCCGGTAGAGGCCTTCGAGCTGGAGGGCGACCGTCATCAGCCGGTCGACGGCTGCATCCTCGCGCCGCATGGCCTGCAATTTGGGTTCGGTGTCCACCGCCTCGGCCAGCGTGACAGGCTGGGCCGGATTGTTCGGCACCAGCTTGGCAATCCGGTCCACGACCGGGAACGGTATCTGCAGGACCCGGCCGACATCGCGCACGACCGCGCGCGCCTGTAGCGTCCCAAAGGTGATGATCTGGGCCACGCGGTCCGAGCCATAGCGCTCCTGCACATAGCGGATCACCTCGCCCCGGCGCTCCTGACAGAAATCGATATCGAAGTCCGGCATGGAGACGCGTTCGGGGTTCAGGAAGCGCTCGAACAGAAGACCAAACCGCAACGGATCGAGATCGGTAATCGTCAGCGCCCAGGCTACGACCGAGCCTGCACCCGAGCCCCGGCCCGGCCCGACCGGAATGCCTTGCGCCTTCGACCACTGGATGAAGTCGGCAACGATGAGGAAGTAGCCGGGGAAGCCCATGCGCTCGATGACGCCCAGCTCGAAGGCCAGCCGGTCCTCGTATTCCTTGAGGGACGCTGCCGGTTCCACGGCCGCCAGCCGCGCCTTGAGCCCGTCCCGCGCCCGCGCGGCAAGCTCCTCGGCCTCGGTGCGCCCTTCAAGCCCCGGAAAGCGCGGCAGCACTGGGTCACCTGTGCGCGGCCGGTAGGCGCAGCGGCGCGCAATGTCGAGCGTATTGGCGATAGCCTCCGGCAAGTCGGCGAACACGGCCGCCATTTCAGCACCGCTTTTGAAATAGTGCGCGGGCGTGACCTTGCGGCGGTCATCGACGATCACATAGGTCGACTGCGCGATGCACATCAGCGCGTCGTGGGCCTCATGGCGCTCCGCCGTCGCGAAGTATGGCTCGTTGGTCGCCACCAGCGGCAAATTGCGGGCATAGGCCACAGGGACCAGCCAGTCTTCGGCGGTCACATCATCGGCCCGCCCATGGCGCTGCAGCTCAATATAGAGCCGCCCGGCAAACGCTTCACAGAGCCGGTCCAGCACGGCCTCGGCGCGCGGTGCCTTGCCGGAGACAACCAGACGGTTGAGCACGCCGTCATATCCGCCCGTGAGGCAGATCAGCCCGTCACTGTGTTCGAGGATCGCGCTGAGCGGCACCGAAGGTTCATCAGCGGGTCCGACATCGAGATAGGCTGACGAGGAGAGCGAAACGAGATTGCGGTAGCCGGCCTCATTCTGGACCAGCAGGACGAGCGTGCCAGTGGGGACAATTCTCTCCCCGGGCCTCTCCGATTCCAGCTTCACAGACAGGGTGCAGCCGATGATCGGCTGCACGCCCGCACCGGACAGATATTCGGAAAACTCCAGCGCGCCGAAGAGATTATTGCTGTCGGTCAGCGCCAGCGCAGGCATGTCCATCTCGCCGCAGAGCTTTGCCAGCTCCGGGATGCGCGTGGCCCCCTCCAGCAAGGAATAGGGCGAACGGCTACGCAGGTGGACGAATGCACTGTCGTTCATACCCGTCTCCTGTAGCCCTGACCGTCAGACAGATTGAAAGTCTCACCGGATTCGGGCGCGCCACCGACTTGCCATGACAGCCCTACCCTATGAGCGCCGTGCTCCATGTCAGCACAACGGCAACGAACCCGAGCGTAACAAAGGCGGTGCTGGCCTCTTCGATCAAGCGCTTCATGTGAGAACTCCTGTTGAAAATTGCGATATTCCCTGTTTGTTCCACTTGAAGTATTCGCTTTTTGTTCCGCCGTCAAGCCGAATCGCCCCGGCGGCAGAAACAATGTCCGCCCCTATTGATTTCATGAGGAAAATGCGAGGCCGTCAGGCCGCGACGACGCGGCCATTCTCCAGCGTGACGACCCTGTCCATCCGCGCGGCCAATGCGAGATTGTGGGTGGCGACCAGCGCCGCTGCGCCCGCCTCACGGCACGCCGCCGCCAGCGCGTCAAACACCTGATCGGAGGTCGCCGGATCGAGATTGCCGGTCGGCTCATCGGCCAGCACCACACGCGGTTCGCCCACCAGCGCGCGCGCGATGGCGACACGCTGCTGCTCCCCGCCGGAAAGCTGCGCCGGCAGATGGGTCAGCCGGGCGCCAAGCCCCAGCTTTGTCAGCCAGTCACGCGCCTTGGCGCGCGCCTTCGCCTTGCTCTCGCCTGCGATCAGGCGCGGCAGGGCGACATTATCGAGCGCATCAAGCTCAGGTAGCAAATGGTGGAATTGATAGACAAAACCGACTTCGCGGCGACGCAGCGCGGTGCGGCCGCGCTCGTTCAGCGCGAGGCCGTCAATACCCGCAACATGCACCGAACCGGCATTGGGCTTTTCCAAAAGCGCGGCCGCGTGCAGGAGCGAGGACTTGCCGGAGCCCGAAGGGCCAACAAGGCCGACCAGCTCGCCAGGCATCAGGTCGAGATCGGCCCCGCTGAGCACCTCGATCAACTCGGCATCGGTCTGGTACTGGCGCACCAGGCCGCGAATGGAAAGGGCCGGATCACTCATAGCGCAGCGCCTCCACCGGATCGATCCGCCCTGCCCGCCAGGAGGGCGGCAGCGTGGCAATCAGCGCGGTCGCAAAACCCCACACGGCCACGAACGCCACTTCAGCCCAGTCCAGCCGCGCAGGCAGGCGGTAAAGCAGATAGACGGACGGATCGAACACATCGACGCCCGTCACGAACGCCAGGAAATCCTGTATCGGGCCGATAAACACGGCGATCAGCACGCCCAGAATGATGCCCGCAATGGTGCCCAACACGCCGATGGCCGCGCCGGAGATGAGGAAAACGCGCATTACCGCGCCTTGCGTCGCGCCCATCGTGCGCAGAATGGCGATATCGCGGCTCTTGTTCTTCACCAGCATGACGAGGCCGGAAATGATGTTCATCGCCGCAATCAGTACGATGATGGAGAGGATCATGCGCATCGCCATGCGCTCCACCTGCAGCGCGGTCCAGAAGGACTGGTTCTGCCGGCGCCAGTCAAACACGGCGGTGCCGGGAGGCACGAGCTGGCGCACAGCCTCCACCACCGCCTCAGGCGCATCGGGATTGGTCACGCGTATATCGATATAATCAGCGCCGCCCGATCGCCCGAAGAACAAAGCGGCCTGCTCCAGCGGCATGAAGACATAGATCCGGTCGAGATCGAGAACACCCATGGAAACAACACCGTCCACGACATAGTTTTTGCGGCGCGGCACTGTGCCCATGGGCGTAGACGCACCCTGCGGTGCCAGCAGTGTAACCGTGTCGCCTGCACTGACGCCCAGCTGCGCGGCGATGCCGGAACCGATCAATATGCCGTCGCCGCCATGATGGCCGACACCGAAGTCATCAGCAGACCCTTGCACGATGCCGCCGCCCGCTGCGGCCGCATCGCCTTCACCGGCAATGAGATCGAACTGGCCAAGGTCAGACGGGCGCACGCCAATCACCTGCGCCCCGGAAGCGCCGCGCTCCGAGCTGATCAGGGCCTGCGCCGCGATGATCGGTCCGGCCTGGCGCACGCCCGGCACCTGATTGATCCGGTCAACCAGATCACCCGTCAGCGCCGCGCTCTCAGCGGTATAGACATAGACATGCGGCTGCACGCCCAGCAGGCGCGACAGCAATTCGTGGCGGAAGCCGTTCATGATCGACATGACGGCGATCAAAGCGGTCACCGCCAGCGTGATACCGATAAAGGAAATCACTGATATGAGCGTCACACCGCCATGCTTGCGCCGGGTTCTGAGGTAACGGAAAGCCAGCAGGAATTCCCAGGCGCTGAACGCGCCTGCGCCTTTGCTATTGCCGGGCTGTGCTTTCGCTGAACTCATTTGCCCGCCTGATCCGCTGTCAGCTGAGAGAGTGCGCTTTCAAGGCTGACCTCAAAGCGCTCGCCGGTGGCGCGGCGCTTGATCTCCACCTTGCCCTCTTTCAGCCCGCGCGGACCGGTAATGAGCTGCCAGGGCACACCGATCAGATCCATGGTGGCAAACTTGCCGCCCGGACGCTCATGGGTGTCGTCCAGCAGCGGGTCTTTTCCAGCCTTCACCAGCGCGTCATAGGCGCTCTGGCAGGCCGCATCGGTATCGGCGTCACCGGGTTTGAGATTAATGATGCCCACGCCGAACGGCGCAACGCTTTCCGGCCAGATACACCCGGCCTCGTCATGGTGCGCTTCGATGATCGCGCCCAGCAGGCGCGACACCCCCACCCCGTAGGAGCCCATATGGACCGGGCGGTCCTTGCCGTCGGGATGGGTGACGTTCGCGCCCAGCGGCGCCGAGTACTTGGTGCCGAAATAGAAGATATGGCCCACTTCAATGCCGCGCGCGGACAGACGCCGCTCTTCGGGCACTTCGGCTGCAAAGCGCTCCGCCTCGTGCATTTCCTCGGTCGCGGCATAGAGCGAGGTGCGCGCGTCGACAAGGGGCTGGAGATCGCCGTCAAAATCGACGTCGAGGCCCGGCGCGCCCATATCGACGAGGGCGGAATCGCAGAACACCTCGCTCTCGCCGGTCTCGGCCAGGATGATGAATTCGTGGGAGAGGTCGCCGCCAATCGGGCCGGTATCGGCGCGCATCGGCACGGCTTTCAGGCCCAGCCGGTCGAACGTGTTCAGATAGGCCACGAACATGCGGTTATAGGCGCGGCGGGCCGATGCCTCGTCCAGATCGAACGAATAGCTGTCCTTCATCAGAAACTCGCGCCCGCGCATCACGCCAAAGCGCGGGCGGATCTCGTCGCGGAACTTCCACTGGATGTGATAGAGAATCTTCGGCAAGTCCTTGTAGGACCGGCAGTATGAGCGGAAGATCGCGGTGATCATCTCCTCATTGGTCGGTCCGTAGAGCAGATCGCGCTCATGGCGGTCGACAATGCGCAGCATCTCCTTGCCGTAATCCTCATAGCGCCCGCTCTCGCGCCAGAGATCGGCCGGCTGCAGGGTAGGCATGAGCAGCTCGATCGCCCCTGCCCGGTCCTGCTCCTCGCGCACGATCTGTTCGATCTTCTTGAGCACCCGGAAGCCCAGCGGCAGCCAGGAATAGATGCCCGCCGCTTCCTGCCGGATCATCCCGGCGCGCAGCATCAGCCGGTGCGAGACGATCTGCGCATCGGCAGGCGTTTCCTTCAGGACGGGCAGGAAAAAGCGGCTAAGGCGCATGGAAACGGTCTCGCGTCAGGGCGGTTGAACAACTGGAGCAACGATTAGACCGCACCGTCAACGCCCGCAAGGCACGCATTGCGGCTAAGGGGGTTGAAACGTGTCATGGCCCGTGCCTTCAGGGTTTCTCCCCCCGTTCACGGGGGGAGTGGTCCGAAGGACCGAGGGGGGGATAAAACGAAAACCTCCCCCCTCCGCCTTCTTCGAAGGCACCTCCCCCGTAAACGGGGGAGGAAAGAGCAGCACGCTCCGAGCATGAATCACCGGCACAAATCAATGCAGGCAAGCCAGACTGCAGGCTACCGGTACTCAGGCCCCCAGAGCGTGTTGAGGTCGATCAGGCCCAACTCCATCACCGCAAAGAAAACCAGCCAGAGCACGCTGGTGATGACGGTGGTCAACAGCGCCTTCTCCTTAAGGCGCGGATTGACCGGCGCGCCGGGCTCACTGCCATCGACAATGTCACCCGCCTCGTACTGGCCCTGTATGCGCAAGGGCAGCACCGTGAAGATCACGATCCACCAGGTGATGAGATAGACCACCAGCCCCTCGACAAAGCCCACCTCGCCGGAGGTGACAAATAACTGCGCGAACATGATCACCAGCGCCAGAACGCTGAGAAACAGGCCGAGATAGCGAAACGCGGGTTGAACCTGCACGCGCGGACGCTCTGCCATCAGTGCGCCCCCTCATCCGGTGCCTGCATCAGCTCGACCAGCACGCCGCCCGTGTCCTTGGGGTGGACGAAGATCACCGGCACGCCGTGCGCGCCGATATAGGGTTCGCCCGTGCCGAGCACTGTCGCGCCGCGTTCACGCATTGCATCACGCGCCGCCACGATGTCGCTGACTTCAAAGCACATATGGTGCTGGCCACCCTTCGGGTTCTTCTCCAGGAATTTGTGGATCGGGCTGTCGGCGCCCAGCGGTTCGATCAGCTCGATCTGCATGTTCGGCACGGAGACGAACACGACGCGCACGCCCAGATGGGGGAAATCCTTCGCCTCGGTCGCGTCAATGGCACCATAAAGATCGGCATAGGTTTTCGCCGCCGCCTTCACGTCCGGCGTGGCTACGCCAACATGGTTCAATCGTCCGATTTTCATGAGCGCGCTTCCCTAGACCATCAACACCATGGCTTCGACGACGGGCTTCTTGCCCCATAGCCGGTTGGCCTCGCGGCGCACGGCCTGTCTCACCACTTCCTCCACCTCGTCCTCGTCGCGGCGCGCCTTGTTACCCATTTTGGCAAAAGCCCGCTCGGCGGCATCGGCCAGAGCATCGAGGAATTCATCCATATCATCACCGCCGGTATCGGGCACACCCAGCGCCCGCAGGTCCGGCCCCGAAACGATCTCGCCCTTGCCGGAGACCGCCAGCGCCACGCTGATCGCGCCGCCATAGGCCATCTTGCGCCGTTCGCGCATGGAGCTGGCCTCGGCATCGACGATGAAATTGCCATCGAGATGCAGGCGGCCCGCCGGGGCTTCATCGATAATGCGCGCGCCGTCCGCATTGATGGCAATCAGGCTGCCATTGCTCGGGATGACGGCGGAGGGAACGCCCAGCTGTTTTGCATAGGCCGCGTGCTCGATCAGATGGCGCGCCTCGCCATGCACGGGGATCGCCACTTTCGGCTTCGCCCATTCATACATTTGCTTCAGCTCATCGCGGCAGGGATGGCCGGACACGTGGATATGCCGGTCGCGCTCGGTGATGATCTTCACGCCGCGCAGAGCCAGCCGGTTCATCAGATCATAGATGCTGCGCTCATTGCCGGGGATCACGCGCGAGGAGAAGATGACCGTATCACCCTCGGTGAGGGTCACATTACGGTGCGAACGGTCAGCAATACGCGAGAGCGCCGCACGCGGCTCGCCCTGACTGCCTGTGCAGACAAAAGCGATCTTGTCGCTGGGGAAATAGCCCGCCTCTTCCTCTTCGACGAAGGGCGCGCACGATTGCAGGAGACCCACGGACTTCGCCGCACCCGCCATGCGGTGCATGGAGCGGCCAACCAGACAGACGCGCCGCCCATTGGCCTCAGCCGCCAGGATAGCCGTTTCAAGGCGCGCGACATTGGAGGCGAAGGCGGCAATCGCCACCTTGCCCTTCTGCTCGGCGATGACCTTGGTCAGGCTTTCGCGTACGCCTGCTTCAGAGCCCGCCTCGCCCGGCGTGAACACATTGGTGCTGTCACACACCATGGCCAGAATGCCCTCGCGGCCCAGCGCCTTGATGGCTTCGGGGTCAGTCGGTGCGCCGATCAGCGGCTCAGGATCGATCTTCCAGTCGCCGGTATGCAGGATCAGGCCCGCAGGCGTACGGATGGCAAGCCCGTTCGGCTCCGGGATGGAGTGCGTCAGCGTGATGAGTTCGAGGTCGAACGGTCCGATGTCGAACCGGCCGGTCAGCGAAATCTCGCGGACCTTGGCTTCGTTCGACAGGCCGCGCTCGGCCAGCCGGTCACGCATCAGATAGGCGGTAAAGGGCGTGGCCCAGATGGGGCAGCGCAGCCGCTCCCAGAGATAGGCCACCGCGCCCATATGGTCTTCGTGGGCATGGGTCAGCACGATGCCCAGAAGCTGATGCTTGCGCTCTTCAATGAAGCGCGGGTCGGGCATGATAACGTCAACGCCGGGCGTCGTCAGATCACCGAATGTCACCCCGCAATCAACGATGATCCATTTACGGTCCTCTTCCGGCCCGAAGCCGTAGAGGTTCAGATTCATGCCGATCTCGCCCGAACCGCCCAGCGGCAGGAAATAGACCGTGTTTTCACTCTCACTCACGCCTCAGGCTCCTTTGCGGACGCTATTGAGGCGCCAGACTTCCAACAAACCGCGAATGGTCACATCCGCGTCAAAATGATCGATAGCGCGCGAGGCGCCCTCAAAGAGCGACGCCACGCCGCCGGTTGCGATGACACTCATGGGCTGGCCGTACTCGGCGCGGATACGCCCGATCAGCCCGTCTATGAGGTCGATATAGCCCCAGAACACGCCAGACTGCATGGCGCCGACTGTATTCTTCCCGATCACGCGATCAGGCTTCTCGATGGCGATGCGCGGCAGCTGCGCCGCCGCATTGTGCAAAGCCTGCATGGAGAGATTGATGCCCGGCGCGATGATCCCGCCCTCAAACACCCCGTCCGCGGACACGATATCGAAGGTCGTCGCCGTGCCGGAATCCACAATGATGAGATGGCCGGGATACTTCACCCGGCAACCCAGCGCATTGACCAGACGGTCCGCACCTGCCTCTCCCGGCCTGTCCAGATTGACGCTGATACCCAGATTGACGCCTGCATCACCAATCACCACCGGATCGGTCTTCAGATAGCGCTTTGACAGATTGCGCAGATTGAACAGGGATTGCGGCACCACTGATGAAATGACGCAGGCCGACAGATCGTCGAAGCTGAGGCCCTGCAGGGTCATCAGCTGCGCCAGCCAGACCGCGTATTCGTCCGCCGTACGCGGGCTGTAGGTGGCGGTGCGCCATTGCGCGCGCCAGTCCTTGCCGTCATGAACGGCAAACAGCGTATTGGTATTGCCGCAATCAATCGCCAGCAGCATCGCGTTCAGCCTTGTGGGTTAGCCGGAAAGAAGACATCGCCTGCGGAGATAAGCCGTCTTGTGCCATCTGCCAAATCCAGCCGCAGTGCGCCATCGGGCATCAGATCGGCGAATATGCCTTCCACCGTCTCGGTCTCCAGCCGCGCCACGACCCGCTCGCCGAGCCCGTGCGCGCGGGCGAGCCACGCATCGCGTATCGGGGCAAAGCCACTCACCTGCCAGCGCTGCAGCCAAATATCGAAATGATGGGCCAGCCGCTCCCCGGCATGGGCCGGGTCAGGCTTGGTGCCATGGGCGGCAAGGCTGGTCGCGGGGCGCTCGGAATCTTCCGGGTGATGGGCGAGATTGACGCCGATCCCGGCAGCCAGCCACAGACCGCCGCCCGGAGCCGCGCCAGATTCCAGCAATATGCCACAGACCTTGCGGCCCTCGATCAGCACATCATTGGGCCATTTCAGGCGCGGATTGAGACCGGGAGCAAGTTCCTCGACGAGATCGGCGACGGCCAGGGCTGCGGCAAAGGAGAGCCGCGCCGCATCACCGGCCTGCGTATCGAGCACGTAAAGCCCGGTGATGAAGAGATTGCCGGGCTGGCTTACCCAGGTGCGGCCGCGCCGTCCGCGCCCTGCCCCCTGACGGTCTGCGCGTATCCAGACCGGCCCGCGCTCTCCTGCGAGCGCCCGGCGGCGGGCCTCTTCATTGGTGGAATCCAGCTCGGCGTAGTGATCGATCCGCAGCACGCTCTAGCCGCCGATGGCCGAACCCGCCTCGATGACGCGGTTAAGCATGAACGGCACCAGCAGGAGCAGGCCCACGGTCGCAATGCCGGTCACGCGCGTGATGACGGCCACGCTGGCGGGCGGGTTGAGGAACTCGCCGCCTGTGGGTTCGTCAAACCAGACCCGCTTCAGGATCATCAGATAGTAGGCAATCGAGACGGTGGAGAAGATACCGGCCAGTACCACCAGCCAGACAAGGCCCGCCTGCACGGCGGCATAGAACACGAACAGCTTGCCGAAGAAGCCGACGAGGAAGGGCATGCCGCCAATCGACAGCAGCAGACCCGTAAAGGCGAGCGCAAGGCCGGGGCGGGACTTGGAGAGACCCGCCAGATCCTCGATCCGCTCCACCATGCCCTCAGCGCGGCGCATGGAGAGGATGACGCCGAACGCGCCGGCCACACCGATCACATAGAGCGTCATGTAGAGCAGAACGGCCCACACAGCCGCCTCGCTGGCTGCAGACAGACCAACCAGCGCATAGCCCATATTACCGATGGAGGAATAGGCCATCAGGCGCTTGATATTGGTCTGCAGGAGCGCGCCCAGCGACCCGATACCCATTGAGAGGATCGCCAGAATAATCGTGATCTGCTGCCACTGGTCGGACATCGCGCCAAACGGCTCCATCAGCACGCGGATGAGCAGCACCATGGCGGCAAGCTTCGGCGCGGTCGCAAAGAAGGCAGCAACCGGCGTCGGCGCGCCCTCATAGACGTCCGGCGTCCACATATGGAAGGGCGCAGCGGAGATCTTGAAGGCAAGGCCGGAGACCACGAACACCAGGCCGAAGATGAGGCCGACAGACGGGTTTTCCGCCGCCAGCGCAATCGCGCCAAACTCGGTGGAGCCAGCAAAGCCGTAAACCAGCGACGCGCCATAGAGCAGCAGGCCGGAGGAAAGCGCGCCGAGCACGAAATATTTCAGGCCCGCTTCCGAGGCGCGAAGGCTGTCACGGTTGAAGGCGGCGAGGATGTAGAGTGCCAGCGATTGCAGCTCGAGACCCAGATAGAGCGCGATGAGATCGCCGGCCGACACCATGACCGACATGCCAAGCGTCGCCAGCAGGATCAGCACCGGGAACTCGAAACGCGCCAGCCGCTCGGTGCGCAGGTAATGGCCAGCCAGAACCAGCGCGATAGCCGCCGCCAGATAGACAACCGCCTTGGCGTAAAGCGAGAAGCTGTCCAGCACGAATGCGCCAAAGAAGGCCGTGCCGCCACCTTGCGGGGCCAGAAACACCGCCACGCCCGCCGCGAGGATCAGGAGCGCCATCGCCGCCAGCGACACCAGACGCGCGGCCGTTTCCTCACCCTTGATGAAGACACCCGCCAGCAGGAGCGCCATGGCGCCAACGGCGAGGATCAGCTCAGGAACGATGAGGCTGAGATCGGCAAGAAGCATGGATCCGGTCATGGGCATCAAGCCTTGAAGCTTACGGGTTGGCGGAGGCGGCCAGCGCCCCCTGATATTGCGAGATCAGCGCTTCGACCGAAGCGGTGGTGATGTCGGTGATCGGGGTGGTGAAGAAGCCGAGCCAGATAGCCAGGAAGGCCAGCACACCCAGATTGATCCACTCACGCCAGTCGAGATCGGTGGCCGACTCCAGTTTCGGGTTCGTCATCTCGCCGAACACGACCTTCTTGTAGAGGGTCAGCATGTAGACGGCCGAGACGATCACACCGAAGGCGGCACCAAAGGCGACGCGCGGGTCGTACTCGAACGCGCCCATCATGGTCATGATCTCGCCGACAAAGCCCGAAGTGCCCGGCAGGCCGACATTGGCCATGGTGAACAGGGCGAAGAAGGCGGCATAGACCGGCATTTTGTGAACCAGCCCGCCATAGAAGGCGATGTCGCGCGTGTGGAAGCGGTCATAGATGACGCCGACACACAGGAAGAGCGCGCCGGAGATGACGCCGTGGGAGATCATCTGGAAGATCGCGCCCTGCACGCCCAGCGCGTTCATCGTGAAGATACCCATCGTCACGAAGCCCATGTGGGCGACCGACGAATAGGCGATCAGCTTCTTGATGTCGGTCTGCCGGAAGGCGACCAGCGAGGTGTAGATGATCGCGATGACCGAGAGCACCATCACCATCGGCGCAAAGAAGGCGCTGGCATCGGGGAACATCGGAATGGAGAAGCGCAGGAAGCCATAGCCGCCAAGCTTCAGAAGGATGCCCGCCAGAATGACCGAGCCGGCCGTCGGCGCTTCCACGTGCGCATCGGGCAGCCAGGTATGAACCGGCCACATCGGCATCTTCACAGCGAACGAGGCGAAGAAGGCCAGCCATAGCCACATCTGCGCATCGCGCAGGAATTCATGCTCCAGCAGCACGGTGATGTCGGTCGTCCCGGAGACGACAAACATATAGATCATCGCCACCAGCATCAGCACCGAGCCGAGGAAGGTGTAGAGGAAGAACTTGAACGCCGCATAGATGCGGTTGGCACCGCCCCACACCCCGATGATGAGGAACATCGGGATCAGCGAGCCTTCAAAGAAAATGTAGAAGAGTACGAGGTCCAGCGCGCAGAAAATGCCGATGACCAGCGCTTCGAGCAGCAGGAAGGCGGCCATATAGTCGGCCACGCGCTTTTCCAGCTTCCAGCTTGCCAGAATACAGATCGGCATCAGGAAGGCGGTCAGCAGGACGAACAGCACCGACAGCCCGTCCACGCCCATGCGGTAATTGATGCCCATGGCAGTGAGCCAGTCGGCCGTCTCGACAAACTGGAAGCCGGGCTGGGCGGTATCAAACTCCAGCACCAGCAGGATCGACAGCGCGAACACGAACAGCGTCACGAACAGGGCGACACCACGCGCATTACGGTCCAGCGCCGGACGGTCTTCTGAGCGCATCAGCGCGCGCAGGACCAGTATCGCCACCGCGCCCAGCGCAGGCAGGAAGGTCAGCGCAGTAAGGATGGGCAGTTGTCCCAGCATGCCTATTGTCCCCCGGCCCGCGCGACCAGCCAGACGGCAAGGCCCAGAACGCCGATCAGCATCACGAATGCGTAGTGATAGAGATAGCCCGACTGCAGGCGCACGATGCGGCGGCCCGCCTGCATGACGGTGCCGGCCACGCCATCCGGGCCGAGCCCGTCAATGATGCGCCGGTCGCCCACCTTCCAGAACAGATCACCAAGCCCGCGCGCGCCGCGCACGAAGATGAAGTCGTAGATCTCGTCGAAATACCACTTGTTATAGAGGAAGCTGTGGAGCGGGCCGCCACGCGCAGCGATCTTCGCGGGCAGGCCTTCCTTCACCACGTAGAACCAGTAGGCGAGCACAAAGCCGAGCACCGTCACGGCAATCGGGCTGAACAGCACCCAGTCGGGCGGATGATGGCCCGTGGCCCCTTCTCCGTAATTGCCTATCGCGTACGGACCGGCAGGCAGGCTGCCGCCCCAGAACTCCAGTGCCCCGCGGCCAACAAAATCACTGCGGAACAGCCAGCCGGCGAATATCGCACCAACGGCCAGCAGCAGAAGCGGGATCACCATGATCCACGGGCTCTCATGGGCGTGGTCAAGCGTATGCTTGTCGCCACGGAACTTGCCGTGGAAGGTCATGAAGATAAGGCGCCAGGAGTAGAACGACGTCAGGCCCGCCGCGATGATGG
Source organism: Glycocaulis alkaliphilus (assembly GCF_004000605.1). Classification (NCBI taxonomy): domain Bacteria; kingdom Pseudomonadati; phylum Pseudomonadota; class Alphaproteobacteria; order Maricaulales; family Maricaulaceae; genus Glycocaulis; species Glycocaulis alkaliphilus. Next base: position 1,853,803 of record NZ_CP018911.1, read on the forward strand.
CCACCAGGAAGGCGAGATAGCCAAACGTCACGCCGTCCGCGCCCGCCATGAAGGCTTCCTCGATGATCATGTCCTTCGAGTAGAAGCCGGCAAAGCCGAGATTGAGCAGCGGAATGCCCACGCCCGTCAGCGCCAGCGTGCCGATAATCATCATGATCCAGGTGACGGGCAGCAGCTTGTAGATGCCGCCCATATTGCGCATGTCCTGCTCGTGATGGAGGCCGTGAATAACCGAACCGGCACCCAGGAACAGGAGCGCCTTGAAGAAGGCGTGCGTAAACAGGTGGAACATGGCCGCCGAGTAGAGGCCAAGCCCCGCCGCGAAGAACATGTAGCCGAGTTGCGAGCAGGTCGAGTACGCGATCACGCGCTTGATGTCGTTCTGCACAAGGCCAACCGTGGCGGCAAACAGCGCCGTCGTCGCACCGATGAAGGTGATGATGGCCGAAGTGTTCGGCGCCAGCTCGTAGATCGGGTAGCAGCGGCACACCAGGAACACGCCCGCCGTCACCATGGTCGCGGCGTGGATCAGGGCGGAAACCGGCGTCGGGCCTTCCATGGCGTCGGGAAGCCAGACATGCAGGAAGAACTGCGCCGATTTGCCCATCGCCCCGATGAAGAGCAGGAAGGCGATCAGCTCCAGCGCCATGAATTCGAGGCCGAACAGGGTGAGCGTCTGGACACTGCCGTCATCGACCTGACCGAACACGGCATCGAAATCGAGCGTGCCGAACACGGCAAACACCGCCATCACGCCGAGCGCCAGGCCGAAATCGCCGACGCGGTTGGTGACGAACGCCTTGATGGCCGCGTCATTGGCGGACTTCTTCTTGTACCAGAAGCCGATGAGCAGATAGGAGGCGAGGCCCACGCCTTCCCAGCCGAAGAACATCTGCAGGAAGTTGTCAGCCGTCACCAGCGACAGCATGGCGAAGGTGAAGAGCGACAGATAGGCAAAGAAGCGCGCGCGGTGCGGATCGTCGGCCATATAGCCCCACGAATACACATGCACGAGCGCGGACACGCTGGTCACAACGACCAGCATTACCGCCGAGAGCGAATCCAGCCGGATGTCCCAGCTAATGTCGAAATTGCCGACGGCCATCCACTGCGCGAGCTCGTAAGTGCGCGCATTGCCAAGGATTGCCACGTCCACAAACAGCCATGCCGATGCCAGAGCGGCGGCGATAGTGGCCCCGGTGGTGATGAACTGGCTGGCGCGCGTGCCGATCTGTTTGTGGAACAGGCCGGCAATGATGGCTGCCAGAAGGGGTCCGAAAACGACGATAAAAGCCATGATGCCGCTCTAGCCCTTCATCAGGTTGACGCCCTCAACCGCGATATCGCCGCGGTTGCGGAAGAAGACGACGAGGATGGCGAGGCCGACAGCCGCCTCAGCCGCTGCGACCGTGAGGATCAGCATCGCGAAGACCTGCCCGGTCAGGTCGCCCAGATGGGAGGAGAACGCGACCATGTTCACGTTCACCGCCAGCAGGATCAGCTCGATCGACATCAAAAGGATGATGACGTTCTTGCGGTTCACGAAAATGCCGAACACGCCAATCGTGAACAGGATCGCGGCCAGCGTCAGATAGTGTCCCAGACCGATCTCGAACATTAGCCGATCCCCTCGCCCGATTTGACCTCGACCAGCTCGACTCCTTCCTCGCGGCGGCGCTGCACCTGGCGCGCGATGTTCTGGCGGCGCACGCCCTCGCGGTGACGCAAGGTGAGCACGATGGCCCCGATCATCGCCACCAGCAGGACAAGGCCCGCCAGCTGGAAGAAGAAGACGTAACGGTCATAGAGGATGGAGCCGAGCGCCTCGGCATTCGTCATCTCCGGCGGTACAGGCGTCTGCAGCGCAGCGCCCGCCGTATCCGACACCACCCAGGTGATGCCCGTCAGGGACAGAATGCCCACCAGCGCCAGCGCAACCGCGCCGCCGAGTGGCAGATAGCTGAGAAAGCCCTCTTTGAGCGCGGCAAAGTCCACATCCAGCATCATCACGACGAAGAGGAAGAGCACCGCCACCGCGCCGACATAGACAATGACCAGCAGCATGGCGAGGAACTCGGCCCCCAGCATCACAAACAGGCCCGCCGCCGAGAAAAAGGTCAGGATCAGGAACAATACGGCGCGCACAGGATTGCGTGCGGCCACTACCATGAAGGCGGAGATAACCGCCGTCCCTGCCAGAATGTAAAACGCCGCTGCCTGCAGCATGGTCCCCCCTTGGGCCCGAACGGGCTGTGGGCTGTCTGGTCAATAACGGCACCGGAAAGGCTTTCCGGACCGGGCTAATATGAGTCGGGCGCCCTTCTAGCGTTACCGGTAGCGGGCGTCGAGTTCGAGGTTCCGGGCAATCTCACGTTCCCAGCGGTCCCCGTTCTCGAGAAGCTTGTCCTTGTCGTAGTAGAGTTCTTCGCGCGTTTCGGTCGCGTACTCGAAGTTCGGGCCTTCCACGATGGCATCGACCGGGCAGGCTTCCTGGCAGAAGCCGCAATAGATGCATTTGACCATGTCGATATCGTAGCGCGTGGTGCGGCGTGAGCCGTCCTCGCGCGGTTCGGCCTCGATGGTGATGGCCTGCGCCGGGCACACCGCTTCGCACAGCTTGCACGCGATGCAGCGCTCCTCGCCATTGGCGTAGCGGCGCAGCGCGTGCTGGCCACGGAAGCGGGGCGACAGGCGGCCCTTCTCGAACGGATAGTTCACGGTCGGCTTCGGCGTGAAAAGCTGGCGCATGCCAAGGCCGAACGCGCCCCAGAAATCCATCAGGGCGGCTCCGCGCAGGGTTTGGGCGATACGGCTCATTGGATTGTCCTAGCTTGCATTCGAGTAGACAACGACAGCGCCCATCACCGCGACCGCGACGAGCGAGGTCGGCAGGAAGATCTTCCAGCCCAGACGCATCAGCTGGTCATAGCGGTAGCGGGGTACGAGCGCCTTCACCATGGCGAACATGAAGAACAGGAACAGCACTTTCAGGGCGAACCAGAAGACCGGCGGTATCCAGGTGAAGGGCGCGACATCAAAGGGCGCATGCCAGCCGCCGAGGAACAGCACGGTCATCAGCGAGCACATCAGCACGATGTTGAGATATTCGCCGATCATGAAGAGCAAATAGGGCGTGGAGGAGTATTCCACCTGATAGCCCGCCACCAGTTCGGATTCCGCTTCCGGCAGGTCAAATGGCGGCCGGTTGGTCTCTGCCAGCGCCGAGATGAAGAAGATCACGAACATCGGAATGGTGATGACAAAGACCGGCCAGGGTAAGAGGTCAAACGACAATACATGCCAGTTCCAGAAGCCGCCGGCCTGCGCCATCACGATCTCGGATAGGTTCATCGTGCCGGCCATCAGGAGGATGGTGACGATCACGAAACCGATGGAAACCTCGTAGGAGACCATCTGCGCGGCAGAGCGCAGCGCGCCCAGGAAGGGATATTTCGAGTTCGACGCCCAGCCGCCAATGATGATGCCGTAAACGCCCAGTGAGGAGATCGCGAACAGGAAGAGAATGCCTACATTGATGTCGGAAATCACCCAGCCCGGCGCGACCGGGATCACCGCCCAGGCGATGAAGGCGAGCGTGAAGGTGATCAGCGGCGCGAGAATGAAGAGCGGACGGTCCGCGCCTGCCGGAATGACGATTTCCTTCAGCACGAACTTCAGGAAGTCAGCGAAGGACTGGAGCAGGCCGAACGCGCCGACCACGTTGGGGCCTTTACGCATCTGCACCGCCGCCCAGACCTTGCGGTCCATCAGCAGCAGGAAGGCCAGCGACAAGAGCAGCACGACCATGAAGGCGAGGATCTGGCCAACCGCCAGCGCCGTGCCCCAGACCGGACCGAATTCGGTGACGAAATCGTTCATCAGCCCCTACTCCGCTGCCTGCAGCGTGGCACGCGCGGCCTTCGCCGCAGCCGAGCACTCCGCCATTGTTTTCGACGCCCGCGCGATGGCGTTCGTCAGGTAGAAATCCTTCACCGGGCTGACGAAGGGCTCAGAGGAAACCTCGCCCGCCTCGCCCAGCGTGGACGGATCAAAGCTGCCCGCACCTTCTGCGCCCGGCGCGTGGTCGATCTGGCCGAAGCTCTCGATCTCCTCGATCAGCTTTGCCCGCAGCGCATTCAGGCTGTCATAGGGCAGCGTCTTGTTCAGACGCGCCGACAGAGCGCGGAAGATCGCCCAGTCCTCTTTGGCTTCGCCTTTGGGGAACACGGCCCGCTCGGCCAGCTGAGCGCGGCCTTCGGTGTTCACGTACAGCCCAGGCTTTTCGGTATAAGCGGCTGACGGCAATATCAGATCGGCGCGCATGGCACCGGCATCGCCGTGATGGCCTACATAAATGACAAACGCCTTGCCGAGCTTGCCCGTGTCGATCTCGTCAGCGCCGAGCAGCACGACCGTATCGAGCTGCCCCTTGCCCGCCGCTTCGAGAATGGCATCCGTATCGCGTCCGCCCTCGCCGGGCAGGAAGCCCATATCGAGACCGGCAACGCGGCTGGCGGCCGTGTGCAGGACGGAGAAGCCGTTCCAGCCTTCGCGCACCACACCGGCGGCTTTGGCCAGCTCTCCGGCGGCGCGCAGCACTTGCGCCCCATCGGCGCGGGCGGTGGCGGCATTGCCGAGGATGATGATCGGGTTTTTCGCGTCTTTGAGCGTCTTGATGAAGCCGGAGCGCTTCTTGGCAAGCGCGCCAATCGCGTCCGGACCGCTGCCCAGATGCTCATACGGATAGGTGAGATCAACGGCCTCGCCGATCATCGCCACATCGAGCTGGCCATTGAGCCAGCGCTGGCGGATGCGGGCATTGAGCACCGGCGCATCGACGCGCGGATTGGCACCGATAAAGAGAATGGCGTCGGCCTTGTCGATACCGGCAATCGTCGCGTTGAAGAGATAGCCTTCGCGCGCTCCGCCGCCGAGTTTCGAGCCATCCTGACGGCAATCGAGCGATGTCACACCGAGCGCGTCAAAGAGGTCTTTGGCGGCTTTGAGGCCTTCGGCATCGTTGAGATCACCAGCGATCACACCGATCTTCGACGCATCGCCGGAGAGTTTTTCCGCCGCCACGGTCAGCGCCTCATCCCAGCCAATGGCGGTGAGTTTGCCGCCCTTGCGCACATAGGGCTTGTCGAGGCGCTGGCGGCCAAGACCGTCCCACACGAAGCGTGTCTTGTCGGAAATCCATTCCTCGTTCACGCCCTCATGGATGCGCGGCATGATGCGCAGCACAGCGCCGGAACGGCTATCCACACGGATATTGGCGCCGAGCGCGTCCATCACGTCGATAGTCTCGGTCTTGGTCAGCTCCCAGGGCCGCGCATTGAAGGCGTAGGGGCGCGAGGTGAGCGCGCCGACCGGACACAGATCGATGACATTGCCGGAGAGCTCCGACGTCATGGACTGCTCCAGATAGGTCGTGATCTCCATGTCCTCGCCGCGCCCGATGGCGCCGATTTCCGGCACACCGGCAATCTCGGTGGCAAAGCGCACGCAGCGCGTACACTGGATACAGCGCGTCATAACCGTCTTGATGAGCGGGCCCATGTATTTGTCTTCAACCGCGCGCTTGTTTTCGCCATAGCGAGAGCCTGCGCGGCCATACATCAGCGACTGGTCCTGCAAATCGCACTCGCCGCCCTGGTCACAGATCGGGCAGTCCAGCGGGTGGTTGATGAGGAGGAACTCCATCACCCCTTCGCGCGCCTTTTTGACCAGCGGAGAAAGCGTGCGCATGGCAGGCGGCTCGCCATTGGGTCCGCCGCGCATGTCACGCACCAGGAAGGCACAGGACGCCACCGGCTTGGGCGCACCGACCAGCTCCACAAGGCACATCCGGCAATTACCGGCCACCGACAGGCGCTCATGGTAGCAGAAGCGCGGAATCTCGCGCCCCGCCGCCTCGGCAGCCTGCAGCAGGTTATAGTCCTGCGGAACGGTGACCTCGTCGCCGTCAATGATGATGGTGCGCGTATTCTCGCTCATCAAACCTGCTCCACGGCCCCTTCGGGCATCAAACTTTCGTCAGGGCGCCTTCGCCCACCACAGTCGTCCATTCACGCACCCGCCAGCTCGCGATCAGCCCGTTCTTCACGTACGGGTCTTCGTTCGCAAACCGCTCGGCCACGCCTTTGTCTTCACCCTTGAACACCAGCACCGCGCCATCGGCGGGGTCTGCCAGCGCACCGGCCAGCACCAGCTCGCCGCGCGCCTGAAACTCGCGTGCGAGACCCAGATGCACCGAGCGGAACTCGCCCCGGCGCTCCATGTAGTCCGGCGCGGTCTCGTAGAAGAGGATGAAGTGTTTCATCGTTCCCTACTCCGCTGCCGCAGGGTGAAGGATGGAATCGGCCAGCCGCCGAGACGCATGCAGCACCTCGATACCGACAATCTTGTTGTCAGCATCCAGATCGATCACGATGTCATCGGCCACCTCGTCGCTTTCCACGACTTTGGCGTCCGTGAGGCGCAGATAGGCTGCATCTGCCTCGTGGTCATACCGCCAGTTCATCACTCTCTCCTGCTCCGGCGCTCTCCGCGGTCGAAGAATGCCGTCACGATGGTGTAGCTGCCCGACTCCTGCCGGGAAACCACTCTGAGGACCCTGCCTTCAAACTCAGGCAGTGCCTTGAAATACCTTACCAGATCCGGGTCTTTCGGGTCTGGCTCTGTCCGGTCTGGCTGAGACAGCGCTGCCTCAATCCATTCCGTTTTTACACCTCTCGCTTCGATCCGCTCACGCGCATGTGCCGTCAATCGAAGCCTCACGCTCCTACTCCGCTGCCACCGGCACAAACACCGGCTTGCCGGCGCGGTAATTATTGATCCGGTCTTCGATCTCGTGGCGGAAATGGCGGATCAGGCCCTGTACCGGCCAGGCCGCCGCATCGCCGAGCGCGCAGATCGTGTGGCCTTCCACCTGGCCCGCCACGTCCAAGAGATCATCGATCTCGCCGATCTCGGCTTCACCGCGCGCCATGCGCTCCAGCACGCGCCACATCCAGCCCGTACCCTCACGGCACGGCGTACACTGGCCGCAGCTCTCGTGCTTGTAGAAATAGCTGATGCGGGCAATCGCCTTCACCACGTCGGTGGAGTTGTCCATCACGATGACGGCGGCGGTGCCCAGACCCGATTTCACATCGCGCAGCGCGTCGAAATCCATCAGCACGTCGTCGCAGATCTCTTTGGGGATCAGCGGCACGGACGAGCCGCCCGGGATCACGGCCTTGAGATTATCCCAGCCGCCGCGCACACCGCCCGCATAGGTGTCGATCAGTTTTTTAAGCGGGATCGACATCGCCTCTTCCACATTGCACGGCGCGTTCACATGGCCGGAAATGGAGAAGATTTTGGTGCCGGAATTGTTCGGACGGCCAAACTGAAGAAACCACTCCTTGCCCCGGCGCAGGATTGTCGGTGCAACGGCAATGGATTCCACATTGTTCACGGTGGTGGGGCAGCCATAGAGGCCCGCGCCTGCCGGGAATGGCGGCTTCATGCGCGGCTGACCCTTCTTGCCCTCAAGGCTTTCCAGAAGCGCCGTTTCCTCACCGCAGATATACGCGCCTGCGCCGTGATGGATGTAGACGTCGAAATCCCAGCCGTTCTTGTTGTCCTTGCCGATGAGTTTGGCCTCATAGGCTTCGGCGACAGCAGCTTCCATGCGCTCGCGCTCATGCACATATTCGCCGCGCAGATAGATGTAGCAGGCATGGGCCTGCATCGCGAAGCTGGCGATAAGGCAGCCTTCGATCAGATGGTGGGGATCATTGCGCATGATCTCCCGGTCCTTGCAGGTGCCGGGCTCGGACTCGTCGGCATTGACCACCAGATAGTGCGGGCGCGCGCCCACTTCCTTTGGCATGAACGACCATTTGAGGCCCGTCGGGAAGCCTGCCCCGCCGCGTCCGCGCAGGCCGGACCCCTTCATCTCGTCGATGATCCAGTCGCGCCCCTGCTGCAGGATTTCGGCAGTGCCGTTCCAGCATCCGCGCTTTTTGGCCCCCTCCAGGCGCCAGTCATGGCGGCCATAGAGATTGGTGAAAATCCGGTCTTTATCGTGAAGAAGCATTATTCAGCATCCTTCTTCGTGGCGGGTTTCTTCGCCGCAGGTTTTTTGGCCGCAGGCTTTTTCGCGGCAGTCTTGGCGGCAGGCTTTTTGGCCGGAGCCGTTTTCGCCACGGCCTTCGCGGTCTTGCGCGGCGCGCTCTTCACCGCACCGCCCGATTCATCAGCGTCAGGCGCCTTTTGGGCCGGGCGGCCCTTCTTGACGGGATCAGGGTCTTCACCCTTTTCCGCCGCCGCTTTGGCTTCCGGTGTGTTGGGCAGGTAAGGCATGGGCTTTGCCCGGCTGCCATCATACAGCTCCGCGGCCGTCAGAACCGCAACATCAGCTTCGACAGGCTCGGAGCATTTGCGCCCCGTTACGGGCCCCATCTCGACGGGTTTACCAGCAGCCAGATCATCCAGAATCTGTTCCAGCGCGGCGCCTGTCAGATCCTCGTAGTAATAGTCACCATCCTTGTTGGCGATCTGGACCATGGGCGCGTTGGAGCACGCGCCGAGGCATTCCACCTCTTCCCAGGAGAATTTGCCATCGGCGCTGACATTGCCGCGGCCCTTCTTGCCGATGCGCTTCTCGCACACGGCTTTCAGGTCGTCCGCCCCGCGCAGCCAGCACGGCGTCGTGCCGCACACCTGGATCAGGTGCTCGCCCACAGGCTCCAGATTGAACATGGTGTAGAAGGTCGCGACCTCGTAGACGCGGATATAGGGCATCTCGCAGCGCGCCGCGATCTCGCGCAGGGCAGGCTCGGACACCCAGCCCTCCTGCTTCTGGGCAAGCCAGAGCAGCGGAATGACAGCAGAGGCTTTCCGGTCTTCCGGATACTTGTTCATCCAGAACGCAATTTTCTTCTCGCTTTCCTTTGAAAACGTGAAGCTTTCCGGTTGCACTTCGGCGGCTGCAAGACGGCGCACGCTCATCCCGGCTACCCTTCCCTTATAAAGTCGACGCGCGCGATAAACCCATCACGCACGGTGTAAATCACAACAAGATCGATGGGCGCGGACTTCGCTTCGCCTTCCAGCCAGACGCGCTCATGATCGATCACGCGAGAGCCGATCACCGCGCGGTGGACAGCGATGGCGTGAAGGCCTTCGCTCTTGAACCGCTCGACATAGCGCGCGCGGAAGGCATCGCGGCCTTTCAGGCTCAGCACGCCGGGGAAATCATAGACTTCCACATCGTCTGCAAAGCAGGCCGCGAACGCGTCCAGATCGCGCGCATTATACGCGGCCAGCTGGGCCTCAGCGAGGCGCTCAGGACTGGCAGCGTCTGCTATGGCGTGCGCGGCGAGCATTAGCGGTCCACCTCTCCGAACACGATGTCGAGAGAACCCAGAATCGCCGATACGTCAGCGAGCATGTGGCCCCGGTTCAGATGATCCATGGCCGCAAGGTGAGCAAAGCCCGGCGCGCGGATTTTCACCCGGTAGGGCTTGTTGGAGCCATCAGCGACCAGATAGACGCCGAACTCGCCCTTGGGCGCTTCCACGGCGGCGTAGCAATGGCCCTCAGGCACGTGGACGCCTTCGGTGTAAAGCTTGAAGTGGTGGATGAGCGCTTCCATGGAGCGCTTCATCTCGGCGCGGCGCGGCGGCGCAAACTTGGTGTCTGTCGGCAGCACTTCGCCCTGATTTTCAGGCTTCGACAGCCACTCACAGCATTGCTGCATGATCTTGCAAGACTCGCGCATCTCCTCCATGCGGACGAGATAGCGGTCATAGCAATCGCCGTTCTTGCCAATCGCGATCTTGAAGTCGAGCTCGTCATAGACCTCGTAGGGCTGCGCACGGCGCAAATCCCAGGCCATGCCGGAGCCGCGTACCATCACACCGGAGAAACCCCAGGCGAGCGCATCTTCCTTCGACACCACGCCAATATCGGCATTGCGCTGCTTGAAGATGCGGTTATCGGTCAGAAGCGCGTCAATGTCGTTGAGCGCCTTGGGGAATGCCTCGCACCATTTGGCGATGTCATCGACCAGTTCCTGCGGCAGGTCCTGATGGACGCCGCCGGGGCGGAAATAGTGCGCGTGCAGGCGCGCGCCCGACGCGCGCTCGTAGAAGATCATCAGCTTTTCGCGCTCTTCAAAGCCCCAGAGCGGCGGGGTCAGCGCGCCAACGTCCATCGCCTGCGTGGTGACGTTCAAGAGGTGATTGAGGATGCGGCCGATCTCGCAATAGAGCACACGTACATACTGGCCGCGCTTCGGGACAGGGATGCCGGCAAGCCGCTCGACCGCCAGGCAGAAGGCATGCTCCTGGTTCATCGGCGCGACATAGTCGAGACGGTCGAAATAGCCGATGCCCTGCAGATAGGTCTTGTGCTCCAGCAGCTTCTCGGTGCCGCGATGCAACAGGCCAATATGCGGATCAACGCGCTCGACTACCTCGCCATCCAGCTCCAGCACCATGCGCAACACGCCGTGGGCGGCCGGGTGAACGGGGCCGAAATTGATCGTGAAGTTGCGGATGTCTTCGGTGGCGGGCGTATCGGTCACAGCGGCGCACCTCCGTGCAAAAGCGAGTAGCGAGTAGTGAGTAGCGAATAGCGGGCGCGCTCTGGCGTCCGGTCTTCAAAGTGGCGTGCGGCGGCGATGCTCATGTCTTTTCCCACCCACTCACTGCGCTTTCTCATCACCGGGAATGACGAGCTTGGCGCCTTCCCATGGCGAGAGGAAATCGAAGTCGCGGTATTCCTGGATCAGGTTCACCGGCTCGTAGACTACGCGCTTTTGCGCGGCGTCGTAGCGCACTTCGACAAAGCCGGTCAGCGGGAAGTCCTTGCGTAGCGGGAAGCCCTCAAATCCATAATCGGTAAGGATGCGGCGCAAATCCGGGTGGCCATCAAAGACCACGCCATACATATCGAACGCCTCGCGCTCGAACCAGTTGGCGGCCGGGTAAATGTCCACCACGCTCTCAACGCTGGCGTCTTCTGCGACGGTCAGCAGCACGCGGATTCGCGTATTATGATGCATGGACAGCAAGTGATAGACGACGTCGAAACGGTCCGAGCGCGACGGCCAGTCTACCCCGCAAATATCAATCAGCGTCGTGAACCGGCAGGCCGGGTCATCACGCAGGAAGCGCAGCACCTTCTTCACCCGGTCACGATGAATGGTCAGCGTCAGCTCACCATGGGCAATCGCGTGCTCGCGCACATCCTCATCAAGCGCATCGGCAAGATGCGCGGCCAGTTCTGAGAGGGTATCGGGCTTGCTCAAGGGAGGGGCTCGCTTGCTCTGATGGTTCTTACTAGCGCTCTATCGTGCCTTCGCGGCGGATCTTCTTCTGCAGCTGGAGAATGCCATAGACCAGCGCTTCGGCTGTCGGCGGACAGCCCGGCACATAGATGTCCACCGGCACGATCCGGTCACAGCCACGCACCACGGAGTAGGAATAATGGTAATAGCCGCCGCCATTGGCGCAGCTGCCCATCGAGATGACGTAGCGCGGCTCCGGCATCTGGTCGTAGACCTTGCGCAGGGCCGGAGCCATCTTGTTGGTGAGTGTGCCGGCCACGATCATCACGTCGGACTGGCGGGGCGAACCACGCGGCGCCGCGCCAAAGCGCTCCAGATCATAGCGCGGCATGGCCGCCTGCATCATCTCGACTGCGCAGCATGCCAGACCGAACGTCATCCACATCAGCGAGCCGGTACGCGCCCAGGTGATGAGATCATCGGCGCGCGCCACCAGAAAGCCCTTGTCGGCCAGCTGGTCTGACAGGCCGTCAAAGAACGGGTCGTGCTTTTTCGGATCGTATGCGGGAACGCCGGTGCGCGCCGCAGACATTGCCGGAACAGTGGGGGCCGGAACAGTGGGGTTCGCCATGATCGTCTACTCCCAGTCCAGGGCGCCCTTGCGCCACTCATAGAGGAACCCGACGGTCAGCACGCCGAGAAACACCATCATCGACCAGAAGGCGAAGATATTCCCCTCGAAGATCGGGAAAATCCACGGGAACAGGAATGCCACTTCCAGATCGAAAATGATGAAAAGAATTGCCACCAGATAGAAGCGGACGTCGAACTTCATCCGCGCGTCCTCGAAGGCGTTGAAGCCGCATTCGTAGGTCGAAACCTTTTCCGGGTCAGGATCAGACGGCGCGAGCACGGCTGCCGCGACGATGAAGCCGATCCCCATTGCCAGTGCGATGGCAAAGAAGATCAGAACGGGAAGGTATTCCAGAAGTACCGCGTCCATTGTCCGCCCTGGCGTAGCTAATCAGCCCCGGATAGCCGGAACGCAGCCCTGCCGCGCCCAGCCGTTGCACAAGCCCCTGACAGAAGAACAGCCCTCCTGTCAATTTCGGCGGAAGCTAGTGCGCACCGCCCCCGCCCGCAAGCCGTATGAGACATCAATTGAAGCGCATATTGCCGCTGCAAGCATCTGTTTTTGCGAGCCATTCTCATCTAGAGAGCCCAAGCTCAGTCCCGGTTCATCTAAGCGACGGAAAATAGGCTGTCATTGCGTTGGACGTAATGAACCCGTTCCGGCTAAAGCGGAGCCCACACCATTGGCGCGAGCAAAGCAGATATGAAAAAATTCCTCCTCCCCGGCGTTACCGCCATCATTGCCGCACTGGCGGCGTTCTGGGCATGGCAGTCATTTTCATCACCCGGCGAAGGCAGCCTGCAGGTCGAGACGGACCGGATCGCCCCGCGCGACCTGTCACGTCAGGTTGCCTCTACAGGCTCCATCGCGCCGCTGATCACGGTGGAGGTCGGCTCCCAGCTTTCCGGCCAGATACTCGAACTGATGGCGGACTTTAACGACGAGGTGGAGGCCGGGCAGATCATCGCCCGGCTGGACCCGCAAACATTCGAGACGCGCGTCCGCGAGGCACAGGCCAGTGTGGAGGTGGCGCAGTCCCAGGTTTCCGTCAGCCAGGCCAATCTGACCCGTTCGCGAGCCGAGGCGCGTGAAGCAGAGCGCGCCTTCGAGCGGGCGAGCGAGCTGGTTGAACGCGGAACCTTCTCGCGCGTCCAGTTCGATACTGCCGAGACCGCGCGCGATTCTGCGGCAGCCAATGTTCAGGTAGCCGAAGCCAATCTCAGGAATGCCCGTGCCACGCTCGACCAGCGCGAGGCCAGCCTGGAAAGCGCGCAGGTTGATCTCGACCGCGCCACCATCCGCTCGCCCATTGACGGCGTGGTTATCGACCGGCAGGTCGATGTCGGTCAGACAGTGGCCGCCAGCCTGAATGCGCCCGTTCTCTTCATCATCGCGCGCGATCTTTCACGCATCCAGATTGAGGCGCGGGTGGACGAATCCGATATCGGCCAGATCGCGGTAGGCCAGCCTGTCACTTTCGAGGTTGATGCTTTCCGGGAACGTGAATTCTCCGGTGAAGTGCGTCAGGTCCGGCTTGCCGCCATCGCCGAGCAGAACGTGGTCACCTACACGGTCGTCATCGAAGCCGACAATCCCGGTCAGCGCCTGCTGCCGGGCATGACGGCCAATGTGAACATCATCACCGGCGATGTTGCGGGCGCGCTCACCGTTCCGGCGACAGCCCTGCGCTTCCAGCCGCGCGGCGCAGCCGAAAGCCTTGTTGCGCCGGACGCTGCAGCCAGCACTCCTGCCCAGAGAAGTGGCGGCAATGCCATGATGGCCCGCCTGCTGGATCCGCTGGAGCTGCCTGATGACCGGCGGGCGCGGGCCGAGCAGGCCCTGCAATCGGCTTTTGAAAACATGCGCCGCAGCGGCCCTCCGGGCATGGGCGGCGACGGTGGCGGCAACATGCAAACCATGTTGCAGCGCGCGCTCGGTGATGTGCTGACATCTGAAGAGTTGGCGCGTCTGAACGCAATTCTGGCCGATGGCGCCCGGCGCAGTGGCGGACGCCAGGGCGCGCGCGAGGAAGTTCAGCGCGGCACAATCTGGATACAGCGCAGCGATGGACGCCTGGAACCACGCCCGGTGCGTGTCGGCCTGTCCGATGGGCAGTACACCCAGGTCATGGGCGAGAACATCAGCGAAGGTGAGCGTGTCGTGGTGCGCGTGCGTGAGGTCCGCTGATGACAGATAGCGCTACGCTGATCAGGGCGCGCCAGCTATCGCGCGTTTACCAGCTGGGCGGCGGCGACGTTCATGCCCTGCGCGGGGTGGATTGCGACATTGCCGAGGGCGGCTATGTCGCCGTGATGGGCGCGTCCGGCTCGGGCAAATCCACCTTCATGAACATGCTCGGCGCACTCGACACGCCTACCAGCGGCGAGCTGACCATTGCCGGACAGTCCCTCCTGAACCGCACAGCCGATGAACTGGCGGCGTTCCGCAACCAGACCGTCGGCTTCGTGTTCCAGCAGTTCAACCTGCTGCCGCGCACTACGGCGCTGGATAATGTCGCCCTGCCCCTGCTCTATCGCGGCATGCCAGCCTCAGAGCGGCGTCAACGCGCGGCGGCATGTCTGGAGATGGTGGGGCTGGGTGACCGCATGGATCACCACCCGTCCCAGCTGTCGGGCGGCCAGCAGCAGCGCGTAGCCATCGCCCGCGCCCTCTCCAATGAGCCGCGCATCCTGCTTGCCGACGAGCCTACGGGCGCCCTCGATTCAAAGACGTCCGACGATGTGATGGACATTTTCGACCAGCTGAATGCATCCGGCATCACCCTCATCCTCGTAACGCACGAGCCTGATGTGGGCGCGCGCGCGCGCCGGCGTATCGTTTTCCGGGACGGCAAGATTGTGGAGGACACACAATGAACTTCACCGCAGCGATAACCGTCGCGCTGACCGCACTGAGAGTAAACGCTCTGCGCAGCTTCCTGGCCATGCTCGGCGTTATCATCGGCGTCGGCTCGGTCATCGTGATGATCTCGATTTCCCAGGGCGCCAAAGCCGCCGTCGATGCGCAGATCAGCGCACTGGGCGCAAACTCGCTGCAGGTCCGCCCTGGCTCCTCCTTCCGGGGCGGGGTGCGCGGCGGTTCGGGGTCCGGCACACCATTGAGCGATGAAGACGTCGAAGCGCTGCGCGAGAACGTGCCCTATGTGATTGCAGCAGCCGGCATCATCCAGCAACGCGGTCTGACCGCCGTGGTCGACGGCGTGAACTGGTCCACCGAAGTGGCCGGCACGCACCCGGACTATTTCATCGTTCGTGAGTGGGCCGTCGTGGAAGGACGCGCCTTCACCGTGCCCGAGCTTGATGGCGCCGCCCGCGTTGCCGTGATCGGGCGCACCGTAGCCAACGAACTGTTTCCCGCCGGCGGCGCAACCGGCGCTGCCGTACGCATCAATGGCGTGCCGCTCGAAGTGGTCGGCATACTCGACGAGCGCGGCCAGTCCAGCTGGGGACAAGACCAGGATGACGTGATTTTTGTTCCGGCAACGACCATGCGCGGCCGCCTGGGCGGGCTTTCAGCAGCCGGGGTGCGCAACCCCGTCCAGTCTATTTGGCTGGGTATTGACCGCGCGCGTAACATGGACGCGGCGACGGAAGAGATCACGGACCTGATGCGCGTGCGCCGCAATATCCGCGTCGGCGGCACGGACGATTTTGCGGTCGTGAACTTCGCGGAGTTTCTGCGCGCCCGCAACGAGACCGAAAGCCAGCTGGGCCTGCTGCTTGCAGCGACAGCGGTAATCTCGCTCGTCGTTGGCGGGATTGGCATCATGAACATCATGCTGGTGTCAGTGACCGAGCGCACGCGCGAGATTGGCCTGCGCCTGGCCATCGGCGCCAAGCAGGCCGATATTCGCAACCAGTTCCTCATCGAGGCCGTCGTGCTGTGCCTGGCTGGCGGGCTGGTCGGCATGGCAGGCGGCGCTATCGGCGCGCTGGTGGTGGAATCGATGGGACAATTCCCCGTCTCGATTGAACCCACGATTGCCTTTGTCGCCATCGGCGCCGCTGCAGGTGTGGGCATATTGTTCGGCTTCTATCCGGCACACCGGGCCAGCCAGCTCAATCCGATCGACGCCTTGCGATACGAATAAGGGAGACCCGGCACGGGGCCTCAGATGCCGGTCTCATCCCTTGCACCGGCCGGGCATCCCCTGGTCGGCATGGCAAGCAGCTCGGGCAGTACGTCGTCGCGGAACACGTCATGCAGGCGGCGAAGCTCTCCGGCCGGATCCTCATGCTCGTCAACACGGATATCCCATAGCGGGTATTCCTCGGTGGACACGATCAGAAGATTGGCCGAGCGTTCGCCCTTGCGGTCGCCGCCCACTGCCTCGCCTGCCTCCACGGCGCGGATCAGCTTCTCATCAAAAGGCGCATCGCGGCTACCCTGATACGCCTCTGCCATGGCCTCCAGCACGTGCGGACCCGCCAGCCGATTGCCCTGCACCGAAAAGTCCGCCCGCTCCAGCGCCCCTGCGTAGGCAATGCAGTCTGCGCCAGTCCATGTCACTGCAGGTCCGGTGGCCCCAATTACCGCCAGCTGCCGCTCGTCCGCGCGCGGATCAGCGCAAATCAGACGCTGCAACGCATCAGCAGCATCAACACCCCTCCGCAGCAATTCCATGGCATCGATCCCCAGATACGGATTGACCTTGGCCTGGGTCGCAGCCGCGCCGGCACCCGGCCAGGCATGGCTGAGCAGCTTGCCGACGGCAGGCATCTCGGTCAGTGCCGCCACGCCGAACAGTTTGCCGCATGAAGAACGCGCAACGATGGAAAATGTCATGGCGGCTCCGGGCAGCGCAGATCAATGGTAATGGCGGATTCGTGGTTCCACCTCGCGTAGCTCCCACAACGTTATGGCAGGCCGGACGTTCCGCTTCGAGGTGGGGATCATTCTGTCCGTAGACGCATGGGTCACAAAACAACGGGCGGTTTCATAAAACCATCAAGACCGGCTGCTACCACTCCTTGCACTCCAGTGACGAGAAAGGAGCGCCCAGATGCGTTTTGTCGCCGCCACGGCCATGGCTCTCGGCCTTGCCATTTCAGCCAGCGCGGATGAACCGCGCGCGCTTCCCAACCCGCCAGCTCCCCATGCGCCGGGGGCCCCTTACGCTCCGGCGGGCGTTCCCGACCGCATTATTCTAACTGTGGGCGCCGATCCGGCCCGGTCCGTCGGCATTAGCTATCGCACCGATACACGCCAGAGCGTGGGCCGTCTTGAGCTGGTGCGCGCCGTCCCCGGCCCCGCACAGAACCCGCAGCGCCAGATGTTCGAGGCTGAGACCCGGGCGCTGGAAACCGAGAACGGCATCGCCCATCATCATCGCTTCGCGCTCGACGGTCTGGAACCCGGCACCGCCTACAGCTATCGCGTCGAAGGAGCCTATGGCTGGACCGGATGGATCGATTTTCGCACCGCTGCAGACAGCGACGAGCCCTTCCAGCTCGTCTATCTGGGCGATGTGCAGAACTATATCGGCGAAGTTGGCCATCGCGTGATTACGCAGGCTATCCGGCACGCCTCCAACCCGGCTGTCATCACCACGGCTGGCGATTTCGTATCCCAGCGCGCCGACATGGTCCACGACGATGAGTGGGGCAAGTGGTGGGACACTGGCACGATGCACTACGCCTCGATCCCTCACATCCCCGCCGCCGGCAATCACGAATACATTCCCGGCGAGATGCCAGATGGCAGCTCTGTTCGTGTGCTGGGACCGCACTGGCCGCTCCAGTTCGTGCTGCCGGAAAACGGTGTGCCGGGCGCGCAAGTCACCTCCTTCTATTCGGACTATCAGGGCGTGCGCTTCATCGTGCCGGATGTCACCGCCGTGCTGAGCCTTGGCCAGATGGAAGCCACTACTGACTGGATCCGGGAGGTGGCCAGCGCGAGCGAAGCCAACTGGAATGTCGTGGTGATGCACCAGCCGCTCATCACCTGCGCGCGGCCCGAAAACACTGACCTGATCCACGAATCCTGGCTGCCCATGTTTGAGGAGGTGGGCATCCATCTCGTCCTGCAGGGCCACGATCACTGCTATGGCCGCTGGAGCAATGCCGATAATCCGCGCCGTCCGGGCGCTGAGCCTGCCCCGCAGAGCGGCCCGGTCAGCATTGTGACGGTCGTAGGCGGCAAGATGTATGCGCTTAACGACCGTGTCGCCAATGAGGCGGATCGCTGGGGCGAAGGCACCCAGCTCTATCACCTGATCGACTTCTCGCGTGATGAGCTGGCCTACACCGCCTACACCGCTCAAGGCACGCTCTATGACGCCTTCACGCTGACGCGCAGGGAAGACGGCGCGGTATGGATCGCCGACGATCTGGCCAGCCTGCCGCCCGTACGCGAATGCGCCGATGACGATACCGGCCCGGATGGTTTTGCCTGCACCTCGCGGGAGAAATAACCCCGGCAGTTTGCAGCCATGAAAGCAAAAAGGCCGCTCCTGAAGGAGCGGCCTTTTTTGGTATCTCTCTTGTGAAGAAGTGGCGCGAGTGACGGGGCTCGAACCCGCGACCTCCGGCGTGACAGGCCGGCACTCTAACCAACTGAGCTACACCCGCTTGGCACTTCTTCTCCGGGGCTGGCCCCGAACGAGATGGGTTACTTAATCGGCGTGTTCTGGCCGGTCAAGCCGGTTCGATCAGGCCGTAGTGAGGAAATACACAGCCATCCGCCCCTAGCCGGAATAATAGCTGCGATAGTTCTTGTAGTAGTAGGACGAGCCTTCATACCCGTAGCGGGCCTGCGCGTTCATATCGACCTGCGCAAGCGTCACGCCGAGCACATTCGCCTTCACATCGCGCAGCGTATCAAGAGCGCTGGCGGCCGCCTCGCGCGGCGTCGTCTTCCATTTGACGTTCATCACAACGGCGTCCGCCTTGGCCGCGATGGCGCGCGTGTCGGTAACGGCCAATACCGGCGCCGTGTCTATCAGCACAAGATCATAACGTTCGCGCAGCACGCTCATGAGTGATTTGAAGGCGTCGGAGTTGAACACGTCACGCGGTGTGAATTGCGATTCGACCACGGGCAGGATCTGCAATCCCTGTTCGGCATCAGCGACCAGCACTTCATCAAGCGTGCAATCGCCGGACAATACTTCCAGCAGCCCCTTGCTGGCCTGGGGTGCAGCAGCCTTGGTCAGCAGGCGGCGGCGCAGATCGCAATCCATTATCAGCGTGCGTGAGCCCGACATCGCCGATATGCGCCCGAGGGAATAGGTCGTCGTCGTCTTGCCCTCACCCGGCAGGGCGGACGTTATCGCGACAATCTTGTGAACGTTATCGATGTTGGACAGCAGAATCGCTGAGCGGATGACGCGGAAGGATTCCGCGATTCCCGAGAGCGGATTTTCGCGGACATAGTCGTAAGGCTGATCGCCTTTGCCCGATCGCTTCTGCCCGAACCGTCCTTGAGCGAGCATCGGCACAGACGCAATATGCGCCGCGCCCAGCTCGCGTTCGACATCGGCCTCGGTGCGCACGCCATTATCAAACACTTCCAGCAGCACAATCGCCCCGGCACCGGCCATACCCGCAAGCATCAGGCCCAGAGCCAGATTGAGCAGCCAGTTGGGAGCGCTCGGCTCCAGCGGAACCGGCGCACGCGCCACGATACGCGCATCTGCCGTGGCAAGATCATCCTGCTCGCTCGTCTGACGGAAGCGGTTCAGAAAGGATTCGAACAATGTGCGCGAGGCTTCCGCCTCCCGCTCAAGCTCGCGCAGCCTCACCAGGGCCCGGTTATTCGTCACCAGCTCGTCGCGGAAGCCCGACAGCGTGCTCTGAAGGGAGGCCACCCGTTGCCGGGCCACATTCACTTCTGTCTCCAGCCCGGCGACGATGCGTTGGATTTCGCGGCTGATCTGCTCTTCCAGATCGGCAACCTCGCGCTCCACAGCCAGAAATTCCGGGTGACGCGGACCATAGCGCGAGGCCAGATCGCTGCGGCGGCGGCTGGTCTCGGTCTGCTGGGCACGCAAGGCGCGGATGGTTTCAGAGCGCAGCACCTCACCAATCGTATCAAGCGATGCACCACGCTGAAGCTGTGTCTGGACACTGCGCAGGGACGATTCAGCGGCCGAAAGCTCGGCGCGCTGAATGGCCAGCTGCGCATTAAGGTCCGAAATCTGCTGCTCGGTCAGATTACTGCCGCCAGCATCCAGCAAGCCGTGCTCTGCGCGGTAAAGCTCCACAGCCTGCTCGGCCGTACGAACCTCTTCGCGCAGAACATCCAGCCGGTCATTCAGCCAGGTATTGGCCCGCTCCGTCGCGTCGAACTTGGCTTCCAGCTGCGACAGGAGATAGAGATCAGCAAAAGCATTGGCGATACGCGCCGCCTTGGCCGGATTCTCCGAGCGAAATCCGATCGATATGACATAGGTCATGCCGGAGCGGCGCGCGGTGAGCCGCTCGAGCACCGCCGAGGTCACAGCCTCCAGCGTGCGCTGGTCGTCATCAATGCCGGCATGCGCCATCTGGGATGGCACCAGCGCAGACAGGAAGCCGCGAAGCCCCGCGGCAATGACTCCCAGCCCGGACGGCTCACGCAAGCTGTCATTGAATTCCGGGTCCGCCGTCAGATCGAGACTATTGATCACGGCAAGTGCCAGTGAGCGGCTCTGGATCAGCTGAACCTCGGTGTCGAGCGCCTGCGCATCCGACCCCACCCCGGTCAGCACGGCCTCGATATCGATCACCTGAGACTGGCGCGGATCAATGATCACGCTGGCCGTCGCGGTATATTGCGGCGTCATCTGCATCGTCACGATGACGGTCAGGGCGAACACTGCAAACGCGACAGCGGCGAAAACCGGGAGCCGCCGGCGGAATATCCGCCACAACTGGCGCAGATCGACGAGTTCGTCATCAGCGGGCTGTTCGGCATACACCTGCGGCTCGCCCCGATTATACGCCATGATTACCCCGGATTTTCATTATACGGCCACACGGATACGCCTTCACCAGCGAAGTGCCGTCAGCTGCCAGAACTGTCAACTGGAAAGCAAGTGCGGGGCCAGCGCTGTCCGCATCCGGTGTTCGCCTCAGTACTGCAGCACAACACCCAGGATGAAGCGGTTGCTGCTGAAATCGCGTGGCCCGGCCGTGCCTGACGAACTCTGGTCGAGATGGCTGTAGCTGGCCGTCAGGCCCACATTGCGGTTCATCAGATAGGTGGCCTGAACGGTGGCACCCCAGCGCTCATCTTCGCGGTCAATGCCCTGATACTCATCGTTGGCGTAATCGAGGCGCGCCGTCAGGATGACATTGCGCAGCAGCTCGTGGTCGGCCTGAGCGGACACCGACGTACCGATAAAACCAGCAGACGCGGCAATACCGGAATCTTCAATGCCACGCCGGGCGGTGAAGGTGAACGTGGTCAGCTGGGTCGGGAACCACTCCAGCAGGCCGTCAATGCTGACACCGTCCACGGTGCCAAAGGCAGGGCTGTCATACTCCTGCTTCATATAGCCGACGCCGATCTCACCGCGCGCCAGACCACCCAGATCAAACTCCACGCCCACATCGAACGTGTAGCCGTCAGAATCGCGGTTGGTGGCGACAGCCGGCGGCGAGAGCCGGAAATCGCGCTGGTTATGCCGGTAGCGGGCAAAAACCGCCGTATCCGGGCTGATCGCCCAGTCACCACGAAGGGTGAAGCGATGCATGTCCTGATCGCGGAAATCCTGGCTCGCGACACCGCCACCGATCAGCCGCGCATCATCATAGTCCGACTTGGCAAAGTCATAACCGCCACGGATGCGCAGCCGGTTGAAGGTGTGCTCCGCACCGATGGCGAAGGTCGTTGTATCAAAGCGGATAGGCTCGGCAGCGAAGCCGGCAGCACCGGCCGAGGTGCGCGGTTCGGTGCCCCGGCTGTGGGACGCAGACGCCCCCACCGACGTGCCGCGATGGATGTCGAGGCGGCCACCGGCGCCGAGCGAATAGTCGGTCGTGCTCTCGGAACCGAAATCCGCATACTCGTTGCGGCGTACATCGGCGAAGGCGTTGAAGGCGTGGCGCGACCAGGTGGTGTCGACCGTGACGGAAGGATTGATCACGAAGATCGTGTCGGACTCCTCATTCGTCGCCGTTGCGAAAATATTGTCGTTGAACTCGACGCCAAGGCTCAGTTCGGGGCGCCAGATGAACGCGCCAGCCCTCACGCCGAGCGCATCATATTCCGGACGCGGCCGCTGCGTCACACTGACATTGCGGTCACGATCCCACAGCCATTGCGCGTCGGCGTCACCGGCCGCCGCAAAATTCGCTGCGCCTCCAGCCGTCAACGTGAGTGCAACCGTTCCTACGCCCGAAAACAGCTTGTTCTTAAGGCCAACCATCTCGTCCCCACCTTATGATACGTCACGCACACGAAGTCCGGCCTGGACGGCACAATGCCCTGTCTGACAATCCGCCGCCGGGTCCGCCAGCTTCAGTAGTCAGAGCCGCCACGGCCGCCCGGGGGCGGAGGCGGAGGCGGGGTCGGCGAGCTGCCTGCAGGGCCGCCAGGCACACCGGCAACACCGGAGCTGGACAGCTGGGCCGCCGCACTTTGCGTTGCAGCCTGCGCAGCCGGGGTTTGCATGACGGGGCTGGCCGAAGCGATGGCAAGAGCGGCCGCAGCCGTCTGGCTGTCAGCGCCGGACGCGACAATCGCACTGACGATTGCAGCCTCAACCTCCTCGGCAGTGGCATCCGGACCGAGAGCGGCAACGGCGGCAACGATGGCGTCGGCGACTTCCTGCGCGGTCGGTGCGACCTGCACGGCGGCCATGGCATAAGCCGGAACGCTCACGGCACCGGCCGGGACCAGACCAAATACCGCCGCGCCCAAAACAGCTTTAGAAAACTTGATAACGGATTTCATAGTAAACCCCTGTAAATTTACCTTCGGTTTACTACTACCAAAACCATGAGCGCGGAGCCAGCCAGATTCCGCGAGAATCTGCGAATTTGGCAATGGACGCAGCGATCCTGGCGACCAGATGCAAAAAAGACACGCCACGCCGCGAATCCGGCCCTGCCAGCCCGGATATTGGGCGCGCAGGAACGCGGCCCGCAGCCCGATTATACATTCTTTAAGTGCTGGAATCGTAGTATTTGCCAATCTGCAAAGTAAATGAGGCCAGTGCGATGGCTGTCAATGCCCGGTCTGAAAATGCGGAAAGCACAGTTTCCGGCGCATTGCCCGATGACATAGCCATTCCTGCCATGAGCAATCCGGCAGCGTTTCTGCTGGACGCAGGTACGCATCCACTGTCCCCTGCCCCATCACCGGCCCGCACTCTCCAGCAAGAACTGGATGCACAGCTGACCGGCTTCAGCGTCCAGATTGCGGATTCAGCCGTCCCGGGCGGAAAGCCTCAATGGTCAGCGCGCCGGACGCTCGCCCTCATACTGGTCAGCAACGGCGTGGCCTGGGCAGCGCTGGCTTGCGCAATATTCGCGCTGACGCGCTAGACGGCCCGAAACACCCGGAAATTCACACCAAGGCGCCGGGCGCAGTTCGCCATCAGCGCGATCAGTGATGTTCATCTTTTGGGAATGAGTGTCGCGGTGGCAGGCCCTAGGGGAATCGAACCCCTCTTTCCAGGTTGAAAACCTGGCGTCCTAACCGATAGACGAAGGGCCCGCATCAGCGCGAGAGCGGTTCTATATCCAAGCAGAATCCCTCACGCAAGCCCTGCGGGTAGCTTCTTGTGCAAGATTGCGCAGTGCAGCTGCGTTCAACCTGCTGCTGCCATGTCTTCCAGATGCAGCTCTGCCTTGCGCCCGAAGCGATTGTCTTCGGCCTTTATGCGCCCGGCTACATGCCATTTGCGGTCCCGTGCGCCTGTCAGCGCGTCGCCCAGCGGCTTTCCAAGCGCCCGGAAGGCTATCCCGGACACCTGCGCGCCGGTATCGGCCTCGAAGGTGAAGCGCAGATGGCCGGTCCCCACCTCCTTCACGAAGCGGATATGCAGATCAGACAGCGCAAAGCGCGGCTCGGGATTACCCATGCCGAAGGGTGCCGCCTGCTTGAGCGACTCGCCAAAATCAAAATCCACCGCCGCCGGATGCACCACCCCATCGAGGCGCAAGGTGCGGGCCTCATCGGCTGCTGCCCATTCCGGCGCAAGCCTGTCGGCAAGGAAGTCGCGAAACGCGGCGATCCTGCCCTCTTCGACCGTCAGCCCCGCTGCCATGGCGTGCCCGCCGCCCTTTTCCAGCAGGCCGGCTTCGCGCGCCGCCAGTATCGCATTGCCCAGATGCACGCCAGGGCAGGACCGCCCTGATCCCTTGCCGACACCGTTCTCGACGCCGATCACGATAGTGGGCCGGTTGAACTGGTCCTTGATGCGCCCCGCCGCGATGCCGATCACGCCGGGATGCCACCCTTCCCCGGCCAGTACGATCACCGGCCCGCCGGCATCGGTGCGCCCGGACTCAATCTCATCAAGTGCAGCCGTCAGCACGGCGTCCTCGATGGCCTTGCGTTCGGCATTGAGCCGGTCGAGCTCCAGCGCGATTTCGCGTACGCGGGCGGGATCCTCTGAGCCCAGCAGCTCCAGACCCAGCCCGGCCACGCCTACGCGGCCGCCCGCATTGATGCGGGGGCCCAGCAGGAAGCCGGCATGATAGGGGCTGGCCGGTCCTGTCAGCCCGGACACCTCCGCCAGCGCCGCCAGCCCGACTTTGTGCCAGCCGCTCATCACTTTGAGGCCTTGCGTGACGATGGCGCGGTTGGGCCCGGTCAGCGGCACGACATCGCAAACCGTCCCCAGCGCCGCCAGATCGGTCATGGCGAGAATATCGGGCTCTGGCCCCTTGAAAGCGCCCCGCGCCCGCCCTTCGCGGTTGAGCGCTGCCAGAAAGACCAGCGTGACGCCAGCCGCTGCCATATGCCCGCAGCCCGAAGTGTCGCCAGGCTGGTTGGGATTGACGAGCGCCAGGGCGGGCGGCGGCGGTCCGTCCATCAGATGATGATCGATCACCACGACCGGCAGGCCCATGCCGGCAGCACTTTCCAGCGCGCCATGCGCCGCCGCGCCGCAATCGACCGTCACGACCAGCCCAGCGCCTGCCGCCTTCAGGCTGGCGAAGGCTTCGGCGGAGGGGCCATACCCCTCCTCGATGCGGTCAGGCACATAGGTCAGCGCCTCCTGCCCCACCGCCCGCAACCAGCGCACCAGCTGCGCGCCGGAGCTGGCTCCATCGACATCATAGTCGGCAAAGACGGCGATGCGCGTGCCAGCCTCCACGGCGTCCCAGACGGCGCGGGCGGCGGCATCCATGCCCAGAAAGCTCGACGGATCGGGAAAGCTGTCACGCAGGCGCGGAGACAGGAAGGCGGGCGCGTCATCAACGCTGATGTCCCGCGATGCCATCAGGCGCGCCAGCGCATCATTGCAGCCGGTGGCGCGTACAATCGCTGCCACCGCTTCATCTGACGCCTCACTGAGCGCCCATGCCCGGCCGGTCACCGATGCGGTGACGCCAAAGAGCGGTTCGCGGCCAGCCATTGGCGGTCAGCTGCCCTCCACAAAGCGCTGGGTCGTGATGATGCGGCGCGAACGGGGCGCGGAAGACAGGAGCAGGGTCTGCGTCGTCACCGTGCCCGGACCGTTCGTCACCGCCTCCAGCAACTGCCCGCCCGTGACGCCGCTGGCGACAAACAGGCAGTCCTTGGACGCCAGTTCAGCGCCCGAATACTTCCGGTCGAGATCCTTGATTCCCGTCTTCGCGGCGCGCGCGCGCTCGTCATCATTGCGGAAGAAGAGGCGGCATTCGATCTGGCCGCCAAGACAGCGCAGGGCCGCCGCTGACAGCACGCCTTCTGGCGCGCCGCCCTGCCCGACATACATATCCACCGGCCGCGCGGGATCGGCTGCAGCAATGACCGCGGCTACGTCACCATCCGGGATCAGCACCACGCGCGCGCCGGCGGCACGCACACCGTCAATGATCGACTGGTGGCGCTCGCGCTCCAGCACACAAACGGTGATGTCAGAGACCGGCACACCTTTGGCCTTGGCTACAGCGGCCACGTTCTCGCCTACCGGCTTGTCGAGACTGATCACCCCTGCAGGCAGGCCAGGGCCCACCGCAATCTTGTCCATATAGGTGTCTGGCGCATGCAGAAGGCCGCCGCGCGGCGCCAGTGCCAGCAGGGTCAGGGCTTCGGGCTTGCCGCCAGCGGTCAGCGAAGTGCCTTCCAGCGGATCAAGCGCAATATCGATTTCCGGGCCTTCGCCCGTGCCGACCTCTTCGCCGATATACAGCATCGGCGCTTCGTCGCGCTCGCCTTCCCCGATCACGATACGTCCACGCATGGGCATGTCGTTGAACGCCTTGCGCATGGCATCAACCGCCGCCTGATCGGCAGCAATCTTGTCGCCGTGACCGGCAAGGCGGGCGGCGGCAATGGCTGCGCGCTCGGCAGCCTCAACAGCACCAAGAGCGAGATTGGATAGAGACGACGAGGTCATTTAACAGACATTCCTTGTGTGAAAGGCAGAGTTGGCGAGCAGTCTCAGTCCCGGCGGGCCGGCGGAGGCGGCGGTGTCGCCCGCTCACGCGCCTGCTGTCCGAAAACCAGGGGATCAATGGGGGGAAGCTGGACCAGCTGGGACTGGGACACCACCAGGTCACGCGTATCGGCCAGCTCGCGCGCGGCGGTGGCCATGCGCCAGCTTTCCATCTGCGGGCGCGGTATTTCCGGCACGAAGGCAGGCGCCTCCCGGGCGGGATCTTGGGCCATGCGCGCCTGTGTCCAGGCCGCTTCCCCTTCGGGCACGGTCACCAGGACGCAACCTGAAAGGAGCGGCCCGGCTAGCGCCGCACTCATGAGCAAGGCAGTCAGGGTGCGCAAGACAGTTATCCTCCCGAAGGGATTGGACGGATCACACGCTTTCTATACGCTTCGCTTCATCAGTGTCACGCCCTACCGGAAGTGCTGTCTGCCATGGCCGAGAAGAAAACACCCTCCAAACGCAAGAAACCCGCATCATCCGGCAAGAAGCCGGCGCCAAAAGCAGCAGCAGCCAAGCGCGCGTCCACACCCGGCAAGGAAGCAGGAAAGCCCGTGACGGCCAGCCCGGGGTCCACGCCGGAGACGCCCTTCCCGGCCCTGCCCGCAGCCGATCTGGAAACGCTGGAGACCATCTCGCGCAATGTCATGCAGTCTGCCCTGAAGAGCCAGAAGCTGATGGCGGACATGATGCGCCGTTCACTGGACGGCGATCCGGCCCTGAAACCGCAGGCCGATCCGTTGCATGCCTCGCCGGAACTGGCACAGACGTGGGAGAATGTGCTCGGCGACCCTGAATTGCTGCTGCAGGCCCAGTCAGACCTCTACCGCGGCTATCTGGATTTGTGGGCCGGTGCCACGAAGAAGATGTTGGGGGAGGATGCACCGCCCGTCATCGAACCGGAGAAGGGCGACAAGCGCTGGCGAGCGGCCGAATGGACCGAACATCCGATGTTCGACGCCATGCGCCAGTCCTACCTGCTAAACCAGCGCTTCCTTTTGAGCCTCGTCAACAATGCCAGGGGCATAGACGAGGAGACGCGGCGCAAGGTGAATTTCGTCACCCGCCAGATGATCGACGCCATGTCGCCGACCAATTTCGCGCTGACCAATCCGGATGTGCTCAAAGCTACGTTCGAGACGAAGGGCGAAAACCTGTCACGCGGGCTGATAAATCTCGTCAACGACCTTGAACGCGGCAATGGCCGCCTCGCCCTCACCCAGACAGACATGGAAGGCTTCGAGGTGGGCGAGGACCTCGCGGCGACGCCGGGCGATGTTATCTACCGCAATGCGGTGATGGAGCTGATCCAGTATGCGCCCGCAACAGACACCGTGCGCCAGCGCCCGATCCTCATCGCGCCGCCCTGGATCAACAAATTCTACATCATGGACATGCGCCCGCAGGGCTCGATGATCCGCTGGCTGACTGAGCAGGGTTTCACCGTCTTCCTGATCTCATGGGTCAATCCGGATGCGTCCATGAAGGACGCAACCTTCGACGACTATATCCGCCAGGGACTGTTTCAGGCGCTGGAGTGCGTGGAGCAAGCCACCGGCGAGCGGCAGGTGGACGCTATCGGCTATTGTATTGGCGGCACCATGCTGGGCAGTGCGCTCGCCCTGATGGCGGCTGAAAACGATGACCGCATCGCCTCGGCCACCTTCTTTGCCGCGCAGCTGGATTTCGAGCTGGCGGGCGAGCTTCTGGTCTTCATCGACGAGGAATGGTTCAAGGAAATCGGCCGCCTCATGGACGCGCAAGGCGGCGTGCTGGACGGGCGCACCATGGCCGACACGTTCAACATGCTGCGCGCGAACGATCTGGTCTGGTCCTTCGTCATCAATAATTATCTGCTCGGCAAGACGCCGCAGGCCTTTGACCTGCTCTACTGGAATGCCGACCAGACGCGCATGCCCAAGACCTTGCACCTCTACTATCTGGAGAAATTCTACAAGAACAACGCATTGTCCAAAGGCGAGCTGGAGCTGGGCGGCCACAGGCTGGACCTCAAAAAGGTGAAAATCCCGGTCTTCATGCAGGCCAGCAAGGAAGACCATATCGCCCCGGCGGACTCGGTTTACCGCTCCGCGCGCCTGTTCGGCGGCAAGACGCAATACATGATGGCCGGATCGGGCCATATCGCGGGCGTGGTCAATCACCCCGATGCGAACAAATACCAGCACTGGATCAATGAGACCCTGCCGGAGAGCCGCGAAGACTGGCTGAAAAGCGCCAAAGAGCATCCCGGCTCCTGGTGGCCGCACTGGAAGGCCTGGCTGCTCTCAATGAACGACGCGCAAGTGCCGGCGAGGAAGCCGGGCGGGGGCAAGCTCAAGCCTCTATGCCCGGCACCGGGCGAATATGTGAAGGTGCGGAGTTGATAGCAGACTTACTCGATCCAGACGTGTTGATCCCGATTATCCTGCTGACGGGGATTGCCGTGATTGCAGTTGGCGCCGGGATGCTAAGGCGTCGCAGCCGGGGTTACGTCGTCGTCACTGCGAAACACTTATTTTATCGAGACAAGCGAAAGATCACCGTTCCGCTCGGATCCATTGTCGCCATCGAAGCGGTATCGGTCGATCTGACAACGCATGAGAGTTGGGGATTACAGCTCCAAACCAGCTCGGCGACACATTATCTGGATGAGGACCTGAAAGGGTTTGAAAAGGCGGCATACCAGCTTGGCGCGCATTTTGGATTCGACGCCAAGGAGGCCATCGGTTCCGCGAACGCTTCACTGATCAAGCGGCCCTTCAACAGCTTTCGACACACTGTGTGGACGGCTAGCGCCAACTGAATGTTCAGTCGGGCCCCGGTGAGTATGTGAAGGTACGAAGTTAGAGGCTTCCGCCCAAGTGCGTTTCACCGGGATGAGCCGGTATCCGGCCCCCGAGCCGGAATCCAGTCTCCAGTTCCACAAAGCATTCCTCGTTGTCCTGGGAATGACGCTTGAGCGCCGATCCCAAACGAAAACGGGCGGCGCCATCTGGCACCGCCCGCTCCGTGTGATCGGCATGGCTCCGCGCAAGCGCGGAGAATAAGCCTTAGCGCTTCGAGAACTGGAAGCTGCGGCGGGCTTTCTTCTTGCCGTATTTCTTACGCTCGACCACGCGGCTGTCACGGGTCAGGAAGCCACCGGCTTTCAGGACGCCGCGCAGGGCCGGCTCGTAGTAGGTCAGAGCCTTGGAGATGCCGTGACGCACCGCACCGGCCTGGCCGGAGAGGCCGCCGCCAGTGACCGTGGCGTACACGTCGTACTGGTCGACGCGCTCAGCCGTCTCGAACGGCTGGGCGAGCATCATGCGCAGCACCGGGCGGGCGAAATAGACTTCCTGCTCGCGGCCGTTGACGACGATCTTGCCGGCACCCGGCTTGATCCAGACGCGGGCGATGGCGTTCTTGCGCTTGCCGGTGGCATAGGCGCGGCCATGCTCGTCGATCTTCGGTTCAGCAATAACCTTGTCTTCGGTTGCGGATACAACCGGAGCATCGGCCTGCTTCATCGCCGATTTCAGGTCTTCAAGAGAGCGTGCTTGTTCGGCCATTATGCGCTCCGCACGTTTTTGGTGTTGAGGGACTTGAAGTCGACGACTTCCGGCTGCTGGGCCTCATGCTTGTGCTCGGAGCCAGCATAGACGCGCAGTTTTCCAAACTGGGTGCGCGCCAGCGGGCTTTCTTTCGGCAGCATGCGCTTGACGGCGTTCTCCAGAACGCGCTCGGGGAACTTGCCCTCGATCAGCTTGCGCGGGCTGGTTTCCTTGATACCGCCCGGGTGGCCGGTGTGGCGGTAGTAGCGCTTGTCTTCGTACTTCTTGCCCGTGAAGATCACCTTGTCGGCATTGATAACCACAACGTGGTCGCCACAATCGGTGTGCGGGGTAAAGTCGGGACGGTGCTTGCCGCGCAGACGGGTCGCGATATAGGCCGCAAGACGGCCGACAACGGCCCCTTCGGCATCAATCACAACCCATTTGTGTTCAACGTCTGCGGGCTTGGCGGAGAAGGTCTTCATCGCGTGGGCCTTGAAACTGGACAGCGAAGCCGGAACCGCCCGGCCTCTCATGGGATGCGGGCTGTTACGCCTGCCAACGGTTGGTGTCAACACCGTCTGTGAAAAACGCTGTAATTCAGCATGATAACAATGCGGTATATAGTTACCGCATATTTTGAGCGGATGCAGCACACGCTCCGCACGCACTGTCATGCGCCTGCCAAATCACCTATAGATTATGGACACTCCGGTCTCACCCCGGCCCATTTTTCTGGAGATATGAGATGCCACTTTCCCGCCGCCGGTTTCTGGGCACCGCCGCTGCCACGGCAACGGCCTTTGCCGGGCTTGCCGCGCTGACGGGCTGCAACGGGGCTGCGCCGCGCAATTATCTCAATCAGGTGCGCGGCTACGGTCCGCTCCGCCGCGACGGGCGCGGACTGTTCGATCTGCCTGCCGGCTTCTCCTACACAAGCTTTTCCGAAACCGGACAGGAGATGAGCGACGGCCTTCTGGTGCCCGGTGACCATGATGGCATGGCCTGCTTTCCCGGCGCCTCCGCCGATCATGTCATTCTGGTCCGCAATCACGAACTCAATCCCGGCGAAACGGAGAAATCCCCGTTCGGGCAGGATCATGGCCTGCTGGACCGTATCGATCCCTCCTACCTTTATGACACCCTGCCCGGCGGCGAGCCGCATCTGGGTGGGACCACGACAATCCATTACAATCTTCGCACACGGCGCGTGGAGCGCGAGTTCCTGTCGCTCGCCGGGACGGTCAACAACTGCGCAGGCGGGCCAACGCCGTGGGGCAGCTGGATCAGCTGCGAGGAAACCCTGATGCAGCAGGGCAGCGTGGCGCGGCTGGACCATGGCTGGAACTTTGAAGTTCCGGCGTCAGCTACCGGCCTTGTCGAGCCTATTGCGCTGCGCGGGATGGGCCGCTTCCGCCATGAAGCCGTCGCCGTCGATCCGGACACCGGCATTGCCTACCAGACTGAAGATGCCGAGCCGGGCCTCTTCACCCGCTTCATTCCCGACCGGCGGGGCGAATTCTGGCGCGGCGGAAAGCTGCAGGCTCTGGCCCTTCGCGGCCGGCCCGGCGCCGATACCCGCAACTGGGAGGACAGCGCCGATCCCATTCCCGTCGGCGAGACGCTGGATGTGGTCTGGGTGGATCTGGAAGCCATCCACAACCCGGAGAATGACCTTGCACCGCGCTCCATAGCAGCGGGAGCGGCCAACTTCACGCGCGGCGAAGGCGCCTGGTTCGGCGAAGGCGAACTCTATTTCTGCTGTACCGATGGCGGTCCGGCCCAGATCGGCCAGATCTGGCGCTACCGCCCCAGCCCCTATGAGGGGACGCCGCGCGAACGCGAGGCACCGGGCCAGCTGACCCTCTTTGTGGAATCCACCGATGCGCGCCTGCTCGAGAAGTGCGACAACATCACAATTGCGCCTTGGGGCGACCTTATAGTTGTCGAGGATGGCGACGGCGAACAATTCATCCGGGGGGTCACACCCGCCGGACAACTCTACACGATCGGCCGCAACGCGGCTCCTGATGCAGATGGCGAATACAGCGAGATAACAGGCCCATGTTTTTCACCGGACGGAACGACGCTTTTCTTCAACGTGCAGAAGGGGCCGGGGCGCACCTTCGCCGTACGCGGCCCCTGGGAGCGGCGCTCGCTAGCCTCTGTCTAGCGGCTACCCTAAGCGCTTGCGAAGAGCCACCGGCCACCGAAGACCGCGAGCGCGCCGGGACGACAGCCAATATCCGCGCGGTTCCGGTCACGGGGATGACGCAGGAGGCCAGCGCCGCCGATCACATCGCGCTGCTGCCCAATGGAGAGGCGCGCGATGCGGGCCTTATCATCGCGGCCGTGCGCGGTGGCGGGTTCGACGCCTTCAACGATTTTGGCGAGCGCGTCTTCCAGACGGCTGGCCCGGCCCTGACCAGCCTGGCCGCCGTACCGGCGTTTGACATGCGCGGAACCACGCTCTCACTGCTGTTTGGCAGCGATGCCGACCGGCTGGTGCGCGGCTTCATCGTTCTGCCGGGCAT
Source organism: Glycocaulis alkaliphilus (assembly GCF_004000605.1). Lineage (NCBI taxonomy): Bacteria > Pseudomonadati > Pseudomonadota > Alphaproteobacteria > Maricaulales > Maricaulaceae > Glycocaulis > Glycocaulis alkaliphilus. The sequence continues at coordinate 1,886,330 of NZ_CP018911.1, forward strand.
GCAGGCCGTCGAGCCCCTGCCTCTGGACGTTGCCAGTGTCAGCGATCCGGTCGAGGGGGTCTGCCTCTACCGGCGCGGGACCGGGTTTGTCGAACTTGCCCTTTTGCACGCCAACCGGCGCGCCACCGTATGGCGGATGATGGATACGGGCGGAGAACGCCTGACGCTCAACCGCACCGCCGAAATCGCCCTGCCCTTCACCGCAGAGCGCTGCGCAGGCGTAGATGGCGACATCATCATCGGCAGCTCAACCGGTGGTCTGGCCCGCATTGACTCCGCAGGTTCGGTACGCGCCGATGCCGATGGCCTATCGGTACTGCACTTTGCCTATACCGAGCTTTATGGCCGCCCTGTCGTACTGGTTCCGCTGGCCGCAGAAGGCGTGGTCGGCGTGTTTGACGCGCGCACGCTGGAAGAGATTTCCGCCATTGAAGTGCGCAGCGAAATGTCGATTGCCGGGCTGCAGCGCCCCGGGGCCATCACGGTCACCGACCTGCCCTTCAGCGGCATGGGCTTCTCCACCGGCCTTGCCGCCATTCACGATGGCGAAGATGGCCGGATCAAGCTGGTGACGCGCGACGTGCTGGGCCGGGCTGTTACCGCGCCGGAATAGTTCGCGCCAAAGCGGCGACTTCATTCTGCTTGCGGAAGACGCGCGCCCGCGCCATCGTTCCCGTCAGGGTCCGGCTAATCGCTGGCATCTGTTCAGGGGGCGGCGATGTATGTTCCAAAATGGCTTATTGGCGTAGTAGCCGTGATCTTTATCGGGTTTGCCGTCTGGACGAGCTTGCTGCTCACCGGACGCAATCCCCTGCCCTTTCCTGATTTCGGCTCGCGCATCTATTCGGCCTCATCACCGGAGGCCAAGGAAGTGGTGGTGGAGATTCTGCGCCGCCACGGCGTCTATGAGCGGTTTCAGGTCAATACAGATGGCGTGCTCCGTTCCATCATGATGGACGGCACCATCATCAACCACCCGACCCCGGAAGTTTTCGAACGCGTCGGGTCAGCGGCTGCCTGCATCGGGCTTGTCAGCAATGATCCTGAAACCAGCGCGGCTGAAGCTGCCGCCCTGCTGCGCGATGCGGGCTTTTCCGGCGAGGTTCTGCTGGATGCCGAGCCCGGCCTGCCAATCGCCTTCGTGCTTACGGATGCGTTGAACGGCTCCTGCCTGAACTTCAGGCCTCACATCACACAGATGCCGTCGCCTTAGCAGGCGTTACGCCCTGCGTTCGCGCCGTCAGCCAGGCCGTGAAGCCCGCCATCAGGAAGAGCGCAATCGCGCCGCCCTGATGGGCAAGCGACAAATTCAGCGGCGAGGCCGAAACCAGCGTCCAGATGCCCAACGCCACCTGCCCGGCGATCAGGACCGGCAGGACGGTTCCTGCCCGGCGTAGATCCTCCGCGCCTGTACGCCACAGCCGGAAGGCCAGCACGCCCCCCAGAATGGCCAGCGCATATCCCACCCAGCGATGCTGGAACTGCACCGCTGGCAGGCTTTCAAACACGGCGCGCCAGACGGGCAGGCCTGAGAGATACCCCTCCGGCACCAGCTGCCCCTCAAAGCCCGGCCAGGTGGTGAAGATGCGCCCTGCCCCGGTACCCGCCACCAGCGCGCCGAGCGCAATCTGGAACAGCACCGCGCCCCAGAACACGCTGGCGAGCGTGAACAGCTTCCCGCGCTGAAGGATGGGCGTCTTGCCGTAGCGCAGCTCCAGCGCCGTCCACAGCGTCAGGCCCAGAATGGCGAACGCCATGATGAGGTGGGTGGCAAGCCGGTACTGGCTGACCGAGACGCGCTCTGTCAGCCCGGAGGCGACCATCCACCAGCCAATCGCGCCCTGCAGCCCGCCCAGCGCAAACAGCACCCATAGCCGCGTCTGCAGACGCTGCGGCACACGCCGGGTGAACAGGAAGAAGGCGAAGGGCAGCGCAAACGCAAAACCGAGGAAGCGGCCAAGCTGGCGGTGGCCCCACTCCCACCAGTAGATGAACTGGAATTCCTCCATGCTCATCCCGCGGTTCTGCAGCTGGTATTGGGGGATCTGGCGGTATTTCTCCAGCTCTTCCTGCCAGCCTGCATCCGTCATCGGCGGAATGGCCCCGGTCACGGGCCGCCATTCCGTGATGGAGAGGCCGGAACCCGTCAGCCGCGTCGCCCCGCCCACGACGATCATCGCGATGACCAGCACGGCGATGACCACCAGCCACCAGAACATGGCGCGGCTGGTACCTTCCTGGGAAAACGGACGCGGCAGAGCTGTATGGGCGGACATGGGCGGCCTCTGGTCAACAAGTGCTGGCCCGCTACTTATCGCGTTGGCGGCATCCTGCAAGCGATGCGCGCGCTTTCGCCGCGCTGCCTGCTCACAACCAAGCGCAAATCGGGGCTGGCGTCACGCGCAGCCTCAGCCTAACCTTGACGTAAACGTAAACGGGAGGAGACCTCGAATGTCCCTTGAAACATTCCGCAAAGAGACCCGCGACTGGCTGGAGGCAAACTGCCCGCCGGGCATGCGCGTGCCCGCCAAGGGCGAAGCCGATATATGCTGGGGCGGGCGCAACTGGACCTTTGCCAGCGATGACCAGCGAATCTGGCTGGAGCGCATGGCGGAGCGCGGCTGGACCGTGCCGACATGGCCCAAGGAATATGGCGGCGGCGGCCTCACGAAAGAAGAAGGCTTCGTCCTGAAGGAAGAGATGAAGGCCATGAAGGCCCGCTCTCCGCTGGACAGCTTCGGCATCTGGATGCTTGGCCCGGCTTTGCTCAAATACGGCAGCGAGGAGCAGAAGCGCGAGCACCTGCCCAAGATCGCCCGCGGCGAAATCCGCTGGTGTCAGGGCTATTCAGAGCCGGGCGCAGGCTCCGACCTGGCCAGCCTTCGCACCAAGGGCGTGCTGGACGGCGATGAATACGTCATCAACGGCCAGAAGGTGTGGACCTCCTACGCCGACAAGTCCGACTGGATTTTCGCGCTGGTACGCACCGAGGCCGATGCGCCCAAGCATTTAGGCATCTCCTTCATCCTGATCGACATGGATACGCCCGGCGTCTCCACCAAGCCGATCAAGCTGATCTCCGGCAAATCGCCCTTCTGCGAGACCTTCTTTGACGATGCGCGTGCGCCGGTGTCGAACGTCGTCGGCAAGCCGGGTCAAGGCTGGGACATCGCCAAATACCTGTTGAGCCACGAGCGCGCGGGTATCGTGTCTGACGCCGTCTCCGGCGGTCTCAATCCGGTGGGCGCGGCCCATCTGGCGGGCGAAGTCGATGAAAAGGGTAGAATCGCCGATCCGATCCTGCGCGGCGATGTCGCGCGCCTGACCATCGATGCGCTGGCGTTTGAAGCCACGCTGCGCCGCGTGAAGGATGAGGCCGACAAGGGCGAAGGCGTGGGCGCCAAGGCCTCGATCCTGAAATATGTCGGTACCGAGCTGAACAAGCGCCGCCATGAGCTGAACATGTCCGCGCTCGGCTCTGATGGCCTCTTGTGGGAAGGCGAGAAGGAAGAGGATGGCGAGGCCGCCCGTTCCTGGCTGCGCAGCCGCGCCAACTCCATCGAGGGCGGCACCAGCGAGATCCAGCTCAATATCGTCGCCAAGCGCGTGCTTGAGCTCCCCGGCACCTGATTTTCATAAGGCATTGAACCCATGAGCTTTGTACTGAACGACGAAGAGCAGATGCTGCGTGACAGCGCGCGCAGCTTCCTCAGCGAAACCGCGCCCGTCACCGCCTTCCGCAAGCTGCGCGACGAGAACAACCCGGACGGCTTCTCGCGCGATCTGTGGTCATCCATGGCGGAGATGGGCTGGACCGGCATTCTGGTCGAGGAAGACCATGGCGGGGCCGATTTCGGCGTGTTCGCCGCCGGCCTCCTCCTGCAGGAGATGGGCCGCACGCTCACCCCCTCCCCGTTCCTCTCCACCGCCGTGCTGGCCGCGACGGCCTTGCGGGTAGCAGGTAGCGACGCACAGAAAGCCAAATGGCTCCCGAAAATCGTCTCCGGTGAAACCGTGATCGGCTTCGCCGTGGACGAGCGCGCCCGTCACAATCCCGATTCCATCAACACGACCGCGAAAAAGCAGGGCAATGGGCTGGTGCTGAACGGCACCAAGCGCTTTGTCGCCAATGGCGCGGCGGCTGATGCCGTCATCGTCGTGGCCCGCAATGAGGATGGCGCGCCCTGCCTCGTGCTCGTCGACTGCAATCAGAAGGGCGTGACCCGTAAGGCCCGCCGCACGGTCGACAGCCATCTGCCCGCCGACTTCACCTTCGAGGACGTCGCGCTCGACGGTGATGCCCTTCTGGACGGCGCGGACAACACCGAAGGCGCGCTGAAACATATTCTCGATGTGGGCCGGGCCTGCGTCGCGGCGGAAAGCCTTGGCGTTGCCGAGCAGGCCTTCGATGTGACCATTGATTACATCAAGGAACGCGAGCAGTTCGGCGTGCCGATCGCCAGCTTCCAGGGCTTGCAGCACCGCGCCGCGCACTTGCTGTCTGAAATCGAGATGGCCCGCTCCATCGTCATGAAGGCGCTGCGCACGCTCGATGAAACGCCCTCGCAGGCACCGATCTGGGCGGCAGCGGCCAAGGCCAAGGCGACCGCCGTATCGCGGCTTGCCACGTCTGAAGGCATCCAGATGTTCGGCGGTGTCGGCATGACCGACGAGTACGATATCGGCCTCTACTACAAGCGCGCGCAGGCCGCCGGCGAGTTCCTTGGCGATGATGCCTGGGGCGCAGGCCAGGTGGCGAAACTTTCCGGGTATTAGATAGTCAGGGGTATTAGATAGACGGCCCCTCCTCCTCTTCGTCATTCCAGAAAGCGCGTCAGCGCTTATCTGGAACCCAGTTCTTCTTAAAAAAAGGCTGGGTTCCGGCTTTCGCCGGAATGACGAGGGATGGGATCAGCGCGCGCGATCCCAGCGCCTGAAGACGCGCCACCCCGGCGCGTAGCGCCGCAAGGGCGATCCCCGGTCAAGCCAGGGACAGGCCGCCCGTCCGAGACACCCTCACCCTGAGGAGCCGCCGCAGGCGGCGTCTCGAAGGGGCGAGGCACGACGCGCGGATGCGCGGAGCATCAAGCAAAATTGCCCCTGTTCCGCCACAATCGCCCCGGACGGTGTTAACCATGGACGGGCGGGAGCAAGCTGACACCAGGGACAACCCGCATGGCACGGGCGGGGCGATGGCTCGCGCGCTGCTGATCCTGGGCATTATCCTGTTTCCGCCGGGCATCATGCTGCCCCTCTTTGAGGCGCAGAGCCTCATCGTCTTCAAGGTCAGCTATTCGATCCTCGACACGATTGCCGCCCTCATCGGCGCGCGAGAGCCGGTGCTGGCCCTGCTGATCGCCACCTTCTCGCTCGGCACGCCGCTTTTGAAGGTGTCCATGCTGATCGCCATCCACCGCTTATCCCCCTCGCGCGTCAGCCCTGTCGCCATGCGCTGGATAGAGCTGCTCGGCAAATGGTCCTTCACCGATGTGGTGGTTGTGGCGCTGGCTATCGTGATCTGGTCGAACGAGGCGCTCTCCACCGCCGCCAGCCAGCCGGGCCTGTGGTTCTTCGCCGCCAGCGCGCTCAGCCTGATGCTGGCGTCGGGCGTGATGGCGCGCGACTTACGGGAGCGGGGCGTCGGGCAAGCGGCGGGCGGCTACGAATAGTGTCTACGGGAGACTTTTATGGATGAGACGACCGACCGCGCCAGAACAATTGCCTGGTTCCACCAACAATGCATAGAGTTATGGCCTTGGGCGATCGAGAATGACGGCCTCGTCCTGCTCAATGCCAATGCCAAGCTGGAACAAAGCCTAACTGCCAAAATGGAACGTTGGCGTGACCCACAAGCCGAGGCCGACTATGAGGAAGCGAGGCTTTCATTTGAGATCGAACGTTTTCACTTCATCAGCACGATTGGTGAGGCAGCCGTTCGCCTGAAGTGGGCGTGCTCGACCTATCCGGAACTGGAGCCCCATCTCCAGAAGGCGGCGCACCTGTTCACTGAGGGCCGCGAGCTACGCAATATGACCGTCCACGTGGATGAGTACTTTGAAGGCCGTGGCCACCAACAAAGCCGGTTCGAGCGGTCAGACGTTATTCAGGGCGTAACCGCAGACGCGAGCTCAACGGTCATAAATGAACATGGGCTGTGGCTCGGCGGTCGGTTCAATGTCCAGATCGCCATCAGCGAGGCTCGCGCGCTGCAGGTAATCTGCCAGGACCTCATCGCGGCCGGACCTCGAATTCCAAGCTAAGCCTGTGCGTCGCCACGACCAGAAGTGCAACGCTGTAAACGCTACGGCCCATGGCAGTAAACGGGCCGAATAAATAAATTAAATCAACTTTATAAAAAGCAGTATGGCGACCCCGGCAGGATTCGAACCTGCGACCATTCGCTTAGAAGGCGAGCGCTCTATCCAGCTGAGCTACGGGGTCAATCACGCCTGCCGGGCCGCCAGCAAAGCCAGGTCAGTGCGACCAGGGCTCTTTACGGTCGGCAGCAAAGTTGGACGCGTAGGATTTGATGCGCCGCGTGGTCTCGCGCGCCTCACGGATCTGGAAGGCAATGCCATAGCGCTTGGCATAGGCCACCGCCTCGTCGCGCGTATCAAAGGAGAGATGCACCTGACGGCGGGTATCGCCCGAGCCGGCCCAGCCCATCAGCGGATCGGGGCGCTTGGCCTGCGCAGGTTCAAACTCCAGCACCCAGGCCTTGGTCCGGGCGCGGCCGGACTGCATGGCATTTCGCGAAGGCTGATAGATACGTGCGAACATCCCTGCCTCTTTCCTCGCTCGTCCGGGGTGGGACCCCGGCCGTCAACAATGCTGGTCGGGGCGGCAAGATTCGAACTTGCGACCCTCTGCTCCCAAAGCAGATGCGCTACCAGGCTGCGCTACGCCCCGAATTTCGTGTGCATCGTTTAGGCAAAGCCGTGCGCACGCGCAAGGCCGGGACGCGTCCTACTCCTCAGCGGCCTCATCGTCGCCGGCATCAGAGCCTTCTGCGTCCGGCTCAATAGCGTCCTCTGCGGCGTCTTCGCCAGCATCCAATTCTTCGGCGTCCACCATCGGCTCATCGGCCACATCGGTGCCAAACAGGGCATGACGCACCAGATCGCCCGGCGCAATGCCGGTCTCGGCAGAGCGCCCGCCCGCGATCTCCAGCACGGCCAGAACCGGGAAGTCCGACGGTAAGGAGCGGCGCGAAAGCGGCTGCGCATTGGCGATGATCTTGGCAATCGTGCCGTCCTCGCGGATGAAGATAATGTCCAGCGGGATCAGCGTGTTGGCCATCCAGATGGCCACCGGCTGCACGACTTCAAAGTCAAACAGCATCGCCTCGTTCGGCTCCATGGATTCGCGGTACATCATGCCGCGCGCCCGTGAGGCCTCGGTGGCCGCGATCTCCGCGATAAACTCGACCGGGCCTTCAGCCGTCTCGATGATAACCGGGTCAGGCCCGCCATACTCCACAACCGCGTCCGGCGCGGTGGGATCGAACTGGGCATGAGCCGCAGCGAACAGGACAAGCGCCAGGAACGGCGCGGCGGAGAGGATGAAGCGTTGTATTGTCATGGTCCGCACGCTAGCCAAGCGGCGCGCGGCGCGCAATCGCTCATGCAGGCTGGCCTGAGCTTATTGTGCAGTGCAAAATGCGTCTTGCCTCACGCGCTCAAGCCGCTATCACACCGGCAAAACCAGCCCGCCCCGCATGGGCAACACGAAACCGGAAGGCCCTCATCATGCGTATCGACAAGATTTCCCCCGGCGCCAACCCTCCTGAGGACATCAATGTCATCATCGAGGTGCCGGTAGGCGGCGAGCCGGTGAAGTACGAGATGGACAAGGCCTCCGGCACCGTCTTCGTCGACCGCTTCCTGCACACGCCCATGCGCTATCCGTGCAATTACGGCTTCATGCCGCACACCCTGTCCGAAGATGGCGACCCGATCGACGTCATGGTGCTGGGCCAGACGACGCTGGTGCCGGGCTGTGTGGTACGCGCGCGCCCCATCGGCGTGCTGATGATGGAAGACGAGAGCGGCATGGACGAGAAAATCCTCGCCTGCCCGCACCCCAAGCTGACCCCGCTCTATGACGACATTGTGGAATACACCGATGTCACCAAGGCGCAGATCATGCGCATCACCCACTTCTTCGAGCACTACAAGGATCTCGAACCCAATAAATGGGTCAAAATCCAGGGCTGGGCCGGCAAGGCGCGCGCGCAGGAACTCATCATGGACTCGCTTGAGCGGGTAAAGGGCTGACAAAGCGGTTTGCGGGCCTTGCGGCCTGTGCTGGTATCTCACTCCATAAGAAGTGAGACAGCGATGAAAAAGACCGAATTTGTCAGTGAAACTCAGCCCGGCGACCCGGTAGAGGCGTATGTGAACCCCGATTTCATGGGGTCACCCGATGCGCGCCCCTTGCGCATTCTGGCGGAATATCTCTATCCGAAGAAGCAGTTCGAGACCCACAAGGTCGACGACACGATCCTCTTCTTCGGCTCTGCACGCATCCCCAGCAGGCAGGACGCGCAGGCCGCCCTTGAAACCGCGCGCAAGACCAGCGCAAACCTCAAGGCCGCCGAGCGCGCCGTCTTCATGTCGCAATATTATGAGGCCACGCGGGAGCTGGCGCGACGGCTGACGGAGTGGTCACTTAATCTGGATGATTGCCAGCAACGCCGCTTCGTCATCTGCACGGGCGCTGGCCCCGGCATCATGGAAGCGGCCAATCGCGGCGCGAGCGAAGCGGGCGGTGAAACCATCGGGCTCGGCATAACCCTGCCCAAGGAAGAAACCAATAACCCTTACGTGACGCCGGACCTCAATTTCGAGTTCCACTACTTCTTCACGCGCAAATTCTGGTTCCTCTACCCGGCCAAGGCGCTGGTGCTGATGCCCGGCGGGTTCGGCACGCTGGACGAGCTGTTCGAGACGCTGACCCTGCTGCAGACGCGCAAGATGAAGAAACGCCTGCCCGTGGTGCTGTTCGGCTCTGAATACTGGGACAAGGTGCTCAATCTGCAGGCTCTGGCCGATTTCGGCTCGATCAACCAGGAAGACCTCGATCTCGTCTACCGCACCGACAGCGTGGACGATGCTTTCACCTATATCGTCGATGAACTTTGCAAATACGCCCTGCCCAATCCCGGCAAGGGAATGTAGGGCTGCGGACGCAATGGCTGACAACGAGGTCCAGACCGCATCTGCACCGGGGGAGGCCTGCCGGAATTGCGGCGCGCCTCTCTCGGCGCGGTACTGCGGTGTGTGCGGGCAACGCGCGCTGGACCCTGATGAACGGCGCTTCGGACATCTCCTGCGTGATGCATTTGGAGTTCTGACCAATCTGGACGGAAGGGCGTGGCGGACCTTCATCGCGCTTCTCTTCCGTCCCGGTCAGCTGAGCCGGGATTATATCGCAGGGCGCCGGATATTCTGGCTTTCCCCGATTGCTGTCTTCCTGCTGGCAAACCTGCTGTTCTTCCTCTCCCCGCCGATTAGCGACTTCACGCTTCAGTTCGAGGATCAGGTCACAGGCGAAGTCATACTGATGGCGAACGAGGGCCAGACGGTGTCACCGCAGCTGGAGGCCCTGCTGAGAGACTGGCGCGGACCGGTTTACAGTCCTCTTACCTCCGGCCTCGTCAAAGGCAGGGTGGAAGCGCGTGACGCTGCCGCGCGGGCAGAAAACCCGCCCACCGGCAGCTATTCCGTCTCCAGCTACCGTGATGCCTACAACGCCGTCAGCAGCGAGACCGGCAAACTGCTGATCGGCCTGCATATACCGTTCATGGCACTGGCTCTTGCAGCTCTGTTCCCTGCCCGCCGCCTGCTCTTTACAGACCATTTCGTCGCCGCCCTGCACATGTTCAGCTTCTTTATCATCGCGCAGCAGCTATTGATGCTGCCGTTGCGGATCGCAAGCGGGCTGACCGATGCAAGCTGGGTGTCAGCAGGCTTCAGCTATCTGGTCCTGACCGGATTGCTGGTGTTCGCCGCATACATGGTCATTGCCATACGGGCGATTTACGCGGCGGCGTGGTGGCGAACCGCGCTGTCGTCGGTAGCACTGCTCGCGGCGCTGCTGGCAACTCACCTGCTCATCTACCGGCCTGTCCAGTTCCTCGTCATTCATGCGCTGATCTGATCAACGAAAAAGCCCGGCGGTTTCCCGCCGGGCTTTCCATAGTCCGCGATGTCTGCCGCCTACTGGCTGTAGAGTTCGGAAATGTGGAGCTGGGCGTTGGCATTGCTGTTAGAGCCCCAGGTGCCCACCCAGATGTCATACTGGCCGGACATCGGGCTGTTCCAGCGCAGTGACGGGTTCAGCCCCTGACCACCATCATCATTGCAGTACCACCGGCCATCCGGACCGTTGATGACCAGCGTGGTGTCCGAACCTGAATTGACCGAGATGATCAGGGGCAGGCTGCCGGCCTGAAAGTGCAGCCGGACGTCGGGCGCGTTGGCGACATACCCTACGCAGCTGCCACCCAGCGTCTGGGCCGCATTGATGTTACCGCCAGACTGCAGGTTGATGACATAAGGATCCGGCGCGAATCCCCCGCTAAGCGAGACGGTGCCATAGATCGGGTTCAGGCGAAAATCCTGCGCCATCCCGGCAGCGGCCAGCATGGCAACGCCGATGGCGGCGGTTGCGGCAGTACGAAGCATGGTCGTGATCTCCAGATGCGACCGGCTCGGCTCCCCGCCCCGGTCATTAAGCGTCCCTCTTGCAAAAAAGACGCTATAACGCAGCCTTGACGGGGTAAAGGACAAACACGCCGATACTTCGGTTTTCCACAAAACTGACAGCAAAGATCAGGCAGATACTGCCCGCATGGTCACGATGTCAGTTCAGCCATGTGCCGCCAGGAAAGCAGATCACCCGGCATTTGCCGTGCAGTCCATTGATAGGGCGTTTGCGTCCAAGGCAGGATGTAGGGCGTCATATTGTCCAGCACGTAATCGCCCTGATCAGTGCTCACGACCAGTACCGCGTGGCGCCCTGTAGCCAGCGAATAGCCGACCGCCAGGAACAGAGCACGTTCTGGTATGCCTGCCGCAATGAGGGCCTGGCGCTTCTCCAGAGCATAGTCTTCGCAATCACCTTCAGCAGTGCCCTCGAGCGTCAGCGGCAGGGTCCAGTATTCACTCACACCATAGACATCCTGATCGTCGCGGGGGCGTATCTGCATGTTGATGGACTGGTTGACCCGGTTCAGCAGCGCAAACAATTCCGGCGCCGCGACAAGACGGTCATCGCCATTCAGAACGGCGCCCTCTCCTTCAGCAGGCTCAGCCAACTGCTCTGCCTGCTTCTGGGTCACAGTGCCAGCATCAGGCTGGTCTGCGGGCGCATCACCGCGTTCCCCGGCACGGGTATCGCTGGCGCTCTCCAGCAAGTCCGCATCAGGGGCCAGGCGGTATGCCTTCGCCCCGTCTGCGCTCTCACGCAAAGCTGGCAATGTGGCGCCGGTAGCTTCCGCCAGAGGAATGTCTGCACTGGCCAGCACAATCGCCGCTCCGGCATCGGCTTGTGCGCCCGCAGCAGAACCGCAGATCTCCGGCGCACGCCGGCACATGTCAATCAGACCCGCCGGCGGCATGGCCACACCGGCAACCGGCATGTGTGACGAGGCGGGGGGCGTTGTTGCACATGCCGTTACCGCCAGCCCCGCAAGGCATGAAAGAGCGAGGCCGCGCATCATGCGCGCCAGCGCCTCGGGACCGAACCCATTCATGACCACCCCTCCGTCTTGTTATCGGAGAGCGATCTTGAATAATGGGATTTAAGGCTACGCTATTTATTATAGTTAAGATTACATTTATTGTATTGATTTTTATAGTTAAGTGAAATTAACCATAACAATTTGCTTATAAATATAATGCCATTTAAGTTCTGTTTACTGTGACTACAGCGCCGTTCCGCCCTAGCCCGTTCGCGCCAGCACAGCCTCGATCTCCTCACGGACATTGTCCGGCACTTCGTTCGCAAACTGCTGCAGCCAGCGCCGGTCCATGACGGCCTGGCCACCCAGCTGCAAGCGGACACTGGTGCGGTTGAGATCATCAAGCTGCTCCCACGCCGCAGCCGCAATCTGCAAGCGCCAGCGGAGAATTTCACGGTCACCGTACAGGTTCAGATAGAAGCTCCGGGCGAGCGCCGCCTGCCCTGCCGCCGTCAATCGGCCATTGCGCGCCAGATCGATATAGACAAGGCGGTTCCACGCGGTGACCAGCCGGGGCTCGCGTTCAATGGCCGCCAGTGTCGCGCGGTGGGCAAAGTCCAGATTGCCAGTGTCCGCCTCGATCGCCCGCGCTGCGTAGGCGTCGGCCAGGTAGGCTGAAGGCGGCAGGCCGGGCCCCTGGGCGATGGCGTCCAGCGCGCCGGGCGTCAACTGATGAGCCAGATTGGCACCGACGCGCATCTGGCCTTGCCAGCCAGCCAACAAGCCCGCCGCCAGCGCCAACACGACGAAGCCGGAGCGCGATGCAAGCGCCAGCCGGCGGCCGAGTGCGCTGTCCTGCTGGCGCTGGCGTTTCTGCCCGTTGCGCCCTGCGGCCGCGATCCCCGCGCCCAGCCCCAGTATCCAGGCCCACCACCACATCACACCAGGCACTTCAAGCGCGAAATCCGTCAGCCCGTGCAGGACGACGAACGCACTGATGCACAGCACGGCCCGTAAATAGCCCCGGTGGCGCCGGCGCACCTTCAGCCCCTGCATCACCTGCCAGATCAGAAGCCCGGTAACACTCCACATGGCCAGTGCGCCCGTCCATCCGGCCTGCAGCAGCCATTGCAGGAAGACGTTATGGGCAGCATTTGTGTTGCCCAGAGAGCGGACGGTCTGGCTGGTGATAATGAGATCATTGGTGAAGACAAAGCTGCCCAGCCCGTGGCCCGTCACGGGTGCGAGTGCCACCGCGTTCCAGTAAGCGGCGAACATTTCCGCACGCAGAGCGTCGTGCAGCCCCCTCTCGTAACGCGTTGCCGCCAGCTCACCTGACACCGTCCAGACAAGCCCGCCTATGACGAGAACGCCGACAAAACCGGCAATGCCAAGACCAAGGCTGCGCTGGCTGACGCCGCCATCACGCGTCCACGCCAGCACCTGCCAGCCCGAGAGCGCTGTGGCAGCCAGCCCCGCAAAGGCAATACCTGCCCGTGACGCCGTCAGCACCAGACAGGTTGCTAAGATCAGCACGCAGATCAGGGCTAGCGCCAGCGGCAGCGCCCTGTCTGCAAACGCCCGTCCGCCGCGCAGCCCCTTGCGGATCTGTCCCAGCAACTCGGCAAGCCCCATCAGGGCGATGATGCCAAAAAACGTGGCGGCCGTGTTTGCCGACAGAAAGCCTGCGCTCAACCGCGCAACCGGCGGTGTGCGTGGCGCCATGGTGAACTCGACAAAGGCCCACACGGCGATAAGCGTGCCGGCCGCCAGCGTGGCGCGCCAAAGCACGCTTGCAGTATCGCGCTGGCGCGCACTGCCATAGCCCATCAGCCAGACCGCGCCGCCCGCCGCCAACGCCGCGAACTCTGGCGCGGCGGTGTCCATCCACCCCATCATCACATGCTGGACGCCAAACGCGGCCAGCAGGAGGGCAACGCCCCACACCGCAGGCATGGGCCGGAAAGACGCGCCAAAGCCCACCGATACCGCAGCGGTCAGGATGAGGACGCAGGAAAAAATCGCTTTCGCCGCCGGGATGTCAGCCCCGAAATAGACCGAGGCCGCGCCAAGTATCAGCAGGCAGAATCCGGCAGGAAACGCCAACCGCGCGTATTGGCTCAGCTGGTCCGGCATCATGGCTTCCCGGCCCGGCGCGGACCGGCCTTAGAAGAACCGCTCGCCGATGCGTATCGTGTCGCCCGGCTGGACCGGCGTGTTCACCGTCAGCGGGTACTGGACTTCGCGGTCAGACCCTGCGCGCTTGATGAACACCACGCGGGTATTGGCCCTGTAGGAAAAGCCACCCGCCGTGGCAACCGCATTGACGACCGTCAGGCCGGACGTGAAGGGATATTCGCCCGGCTCGCGGACTTCGCCCATGATGTAGAACGGGCGGAAATTCATGACCTCGGCGCTGACGCGCGGATCGTTCAGATAGCCCTCGCGCAAGGCGGCTTCCACCGCGCGCTGGAACTCGCGCAAGGACAGGCCGCCCGCGCGCACCTCCCCGATCAGGGGCAGCGAGACAGCGCCGCTGCCATCCACCGTATATTCGCCCGACAGGGTGTCCTCGCCAAAGACGATCACGCGGAGCCGGTCGCCCGAACCGAGCCGGTACTCGACCAGTTCGCGCTGCTCCTGGGAGGGGTCAGCCAGCATGACATCCGAACCGGCCACGCCAGCCGAGCCGGTGGACACGCCCGACGTCGCGCACGCCACATTGGAAAACGCAAGAACGAGCACAAGCAACAGGCGGTACATCAGGCATCCCCTCGATATGCCGGCGCTTGCAGCACGGGCGTCTCGCGCACCATGCCAACGTCCGGCCTGCTGATTTAGCGTTCCCCGCGGCGTGATTGCAAGAAAGTTACGTCATCGCCTTCCAGCCGGACGGCGGTCAGCACCCCTGTCAGATAGGCGCCGGTATCGATGCCGATGCGCCGCTCATCCTGATGATGGCCCTGTTCAGGCGTGTGCCCGTGTACAACGACATACTCGAACCGGCGCGTCGAATGCAAGAATTTCTCCCGGATCCAGTAGAAGTCGTGCTCGTTCTGCTCTGCCAGCGGCTTGGCAGGGTCCACCCCGGCATGGACGAACATGTAGGGGCCCTCGACCACGAACGGCTCAAGCCCCTCCAGAAAGGCGCGGTGATGGGCAGGCAACGCCCCGGTCAGCGCCGCGTGCGCATCCTGCCAGGCCTGCGGGCCAGCCTGCGCGGCAGGCGGCTTCACGCCATAGCCCGCCAGCGTCTCCCCGCCGCCATACTGCACCCAGAGCGCCCCCGCCGCCGGATCGGCCAGAAAGTCCAGCATGGCCTCCTCGTGATTGCCCTTCAGGAAGCGCACGTCAAACGGCAAGTCTGACAGGGTCGACAGCCGTTCGATCACCCGCGCAGAGCCGAGCCCCCGGTCTATATAATCGCCCAGCATGATGAGGGTGCAGCGCGTACCCGCCGGCGCCGCCAGCGCGTCATCGCGCAGACGCGCCAGCATCAGGCCCAGAAGATCGTCCTGCCCATGCACATCACCGACGGCATAGAGCCGTACACCCGGCGCGAGACCGGATCTGGCCGTAGCGCGCGCACGCGGCGCGAAGAGGGATTTCAGCCGTTCAAACATGGTATGATGTATAGGCTGCACACCCTGCCGCCGCAACGCACCGGCCCGGACCGGAGGGGCGCGCATCAAAATCGCCGCACCGGGGCCGGAAAATCGCGATGATCTGACCGCCAATGCCTTGACATGGCGCGTTTTCAGGCAAACGGTCCGCCCCGGTGGCGGCTGGCACGGCGCATGCGTTCCGGCCAGCTGGCGGACCTGACGGCCGCGCGGGGAATGATGGACGATACTGGCAACATACCCGGCCCCCACGCCCCGCCCCGGCGCAGCCTGCGCGCGCGTGTGCTGGACTGGGTCCGCGGCCCCGGCGCGGTCAGGGTCGCCGGCCTGACGGCCCTGCGCATCCTCGCCGCCATCGGCACGCTGCTCTCGGTGACGGTTATTGTGCGCGTCTTCCCGGTGGAGGCCGCAGGGCAGTTCTTCGTTTTCCTGGCCGCAGCCCAGTTCGTGGCGGGCGCGGCGCTGGCCCCCCTTCTCACGCTGGCGATACGCTTTGGCTCGGTTCACAAGGCCGATGGCGACCGCGACGCGCTGGGCCGGCTGATCGTGTTTGGCGGCGGCGCGATTGTGTCCGTGGCCGGGCTGGTATTCCTGGCCCACCCGCTGGTCACGCAAGGCGGCTCGCTCGTTCCCGGTGAAGCATGGGCCTTTGCCGCTGTGGCGGCCCTGAGCGGCGCGATGTTCTTCCTTGGCGGACTGGCGCGCGTGAATGGCAAGGTTATAGCCGCCATCGTACCGGAGAACGTGCTGCGCCCCGCCGGCCTCGCCCTCGCCGCGATCACGCTATGGCTGGCAGGCGCGGCGGCCTTTCCCGCGCTCAGCGCCGCTTACGCCGTTGTCCTCGTTGCGGTCTGCGCAGTTCTGGTCCTTATGGCGCCGTGGCGGGCGGCGCGCTTCGCTCCGGCGCCAATCCCTGCCTGGCGGCCCTATTTCAAGGCTTACGGGCCGCTTCTTGTTTACAGTTTTGGAAACACAGCTCTTGCAACCGTTCATATCCTGATAGTTGCCTACGTGGTTTCAGTTGAGGCAGTGCCCGCTTTTAAGGCTGCTGTGCAATACGCACTCTTGTTAGCGACGGGCGTGCAGTTTGCCGAACTAATCTATGGGCCACAGATCGCGATCGCGCACCAAAGGGGTGACCTGCCCGCCCTGCAGCGTCTTGCCCAATCCTCCTCGCGCCTTGCGTTAGGGTTTTACGCATTGGCTTTTGCGCCGCTACTGACCGGCCCGTTCATGTTCGAGCTTGCCTTCGGGGAGATCGGCAGGGAAGCTTGGGGCTTGGCACTGATCCTATGCACCGGGCGGTTTGTCAGTGCGTGGTTTGGCACCGTCGCAAATATTGCCAACCTGTCCGGCCGCACCACACAGTTCGCGCTCACGCAAGGCGCCGGCGTCTGTGTGTTGATTGTCGCAGGGCCGATATTAGGCAACCATTTCGGCAACATGGGAGTGGCGTTGGCGTCCGCGCTCGCAATGACAAGCTGGGTGCTGGTGAGCGTATTTCTCCTGCAACGGAGCCTGAATATAAAAATGGGCCCAATAGGAGCGCGGCGATCTACATGACTTCGACAAAGAAGTATCAATTAGCTCCGCGAAAAATTGCAACGACAGCATTATTTCTGGCTGTCATGTTCCCGTATATCGGGCCTATACCGGGAATAGACACTCAACCTTTTGCCGCGATGATAGCGGCACTTATTGGCATTTATGCCTTACGTATAAATGACCCAATCGTGCAGTCGGCAGCCTTTTCAGCGATCATTGTAACTGCTCACAGCATATTATTCAGCAACGATGCCACAATAACATATATCGCTCGCAGTTTTTTTCCTATTTTTACTGCACTATTTATATACATTTGCTGCAAAGAAAACTGGTTTAAATTCAATGTAACCAACATAATGTTGGTCGCCGGCGTATACATAGCGGTAGGCCTAATTCAAAAATTTATAGATCCCAGCTTTCTGACCGGGCTGGTATCGCGGCCCACGGAACACATTAACCTTCTGATTCAAAGTGGACGAGGCCTCCGCTCATTAGCCCCTGAACCAGCTCAACTCGGGCACACGCTCACCATTTTTAATGTGTTAGTATTTCTGCTTTTCTCAAGCCGGATATCCAATATAAGCACAACTACATTTATTTTTATTTCGTTGATATTGCTTTCTGCAAACATATATATATCATCATCACTATATTCTTTTGCTGTTCACGGAATAATAGTTTTTGTAATTTTTCTTCTTTACCGCCCTACTGTGCTGGCTGCCAGTTTGGCGGCGCTAATTTTGTATGGCGCATTCGAGTTGTTTGGCTCGATTACAGGGCAGGACAGTCGGTTTTTTGTCCTACTCAATGATGCTCGCTCAAATCCAGAAAGTCTTTTTCGTTACGGCGCCATATATAGAGTTTTCAACATTCCAATTTCAATAATCTCGTCGATTCAGTACGGCATCTTTGGATTTGGGCCTAGCGACGAGAAGGTCGTCGTTTATCTAAATATGTTTGGAATTGAATTTTCGTTTTTGGCCGGAGGACGAAACTTAGGCGGACTCATCGAATTTTTTCTACAGTTTGGAATACTGTCGGCAGCGCATTATATTTTAGTGTTTATTATATTTATTGGAAGCATGAAACGATTGGCGCAAGGGCTAAAAAAGTCCGCTAGGGTTAAACTGTATACAGTTTATATTCTATCATTGGTTCTACTTGGGTTTCAATATGGATCTACGTCGAATCCGCTTCTTTGGCTCCTGTTGGTAGTAGGATGGTGTGCGACGGCAGTTAATTCGCGGCAGCACTTCCTCCCCTACCGCCAAGCCTCAAGGCCGGGAATGATGCCGTAATAGCGCTCAGGCGCCATGGGCAGGAGGCCGGGCGTAACGGTCAGGGCGGCGATCCAGACAACTGTGCCAGGGGTGGCGAACACGCGCATGGCGATATTGTCATAGCCTGGATGCTGGCGCGGATTACTGACGAGCTGGCGCGTGACCTGCCGCCAGCCATCATCCGGCGTAAGGCGTTGCGTGGTAGCTTGCGGCACACCGTCAAGAAACAGCCGGTTGGCACTGCTGACATCGGTGCATGCCAGGCTGCCCGACTTTACCAGAACATGCATGTTGATGGTCAGCTCTGGCGGCTGCGGCAGTTGGGGCGTCTGCAATGGCAGGTAATGGGTTGTGCCGTTGACTGTGCGCACGGTGGAGGTGCCGCTGCCTGCCGTTACCTGCAGGACAAAGAACTCCACCCCGTAACGGCGGAAGGCCGGGTCTTTGAGGCGGGTGACGAGGGCATCAATGTCCGGATCTAGCGCTCCGCCCGGCCCGCCATAAGTGCTGTTATTATAAATATATTTCGGACCGCCCACGAACACTGCGCCGTTCACTGGCTGCAGATAGGCGGGCGCCTCGAATGAACTAACGAGGGCGCTTTGCGGCTCGGGGCTGCCACCGAACCGGCCGGCATCTTTCAGCAGGTTGAAGCTGTTGGCCACCGGCGGGGTGTGCGGGCAGGAGACGGCGCCGCTCGCCGCATCAATGACTAGCGCGTCCCGCCAGTCAGCCCCGTTGGCGCTGACCTTGATATGGAAATCGTCATCGCCCGTGGTGCCAAACTCCGCCCGGCCCGACCAGCCCGTCTGGTAGAGCAGGCTCGCAGTGCCGCCGGGCGCCGCCTTGTTCAGCTTCAACTGGATGCCGCCATTGCCCGGCGTCACATCATCATGGCTGAACAATACCGCATCGGACTTTACCGCCAGCCGGTTGGTTTCATCCGCCTCCGTATTTACCCCCGCCATCGCCGCCGGGTTGAGGCCCGCGCCGGCAAACGCGCTCCAGGCCTCGCCGTCAAAGACCAGCGCCCCGCCCTCATCGGCGATCCACGCCGTCCACCCCGTCTGCGGCGCGAAGAACCGCCATGCCCCGTCCTGAAACGCGGCGAGATGGCCCTCAGGCACGCCGGTCCACGGCCCGCTTGCCGCGTCTGCCACGATATGGCGCTCCCCGGCCTCCGGCTCTTCGGGCGGCGCGGATAGCTGGCGGCTGGCGACACTCAGCTGCACCAGCGCATCCAGCATGAGGAGCGCGTCATTGTGCGTGACGTGCTTTTGCGCCTGGGCGGGCATGATGAAGGGCAGGTTCAGATTGGAAGTGGCGTTCACGGGCTGGCGGTTCCTGTCTGTGGTTCGACAAGCGGTCAATTTGGCCCGGAACGCGCCCCAGCCGGATTGATTTGGCGGATTTTTTGCCTCTGCAGGCGATTTTCGCCCTCCGGGCACTGGACAGGCGCCTCATCTGTCCGCAAGAAGCGGCGAAGGGACGGCGGCTCCGCCGCGCGGGGGGATATGAATTGGCGCAAAAAGCATCCCAAACGGGCATCGGCGTGGCCAGTCGCATGACGATTTGTTGCGCGAAACGGGTGCTCCCATGACCGCTGTCGAATGGATGGACCGGACCTTCTATCCTGGTGTGGAGGGCCGCTGGGATGACCGCCTGTTCCGCGACCGCATCCTTTCCGCGTTGGGCCACGATGCAGAGATACTGGATGTTGGCGCGGGGGCCGGAATCATCGAGCTAATGAACTTCCGTGGTATTGCGCGGCGAGTGTGCGGGGTTGATCTGGACCCCCGCGTTAAAGCCAACCCCAACCTCGATGAAGGGCGCGTAGCCGATGCCGGTGCCATCCCGTTCGAGGACAACCGGTTCGACCTTGCCTTCTCCGACAATGTGGTCGAGCATCTCGACGATCCAGCAACTGTCTTTGCCGAGGTCTTTCGGGTGCTAAAGCCCGGCGGACGCTTCCTATTCAAGACCCCGAACCGCTTCCACTACATGCCATTGATCGCGCAGGCGACGCCGCACGGGTTTCACCGATGGATCAACCGCAAGCGCGGACGCGCAGAGGTCGATACCTTTCCGACACGTTACCGGGCAAATTCTGCGCTAAAAGTACGCCAGCTCGCCGCCTCGATCGGCTTCGAGGAGGAACGCCTTGAACTGGTGGAGGGGCGGCCCGAATACATGCGTCTATCGCCGATCACTTATGCCGCCGGTATCGCCTATGAGCGTACCGTCAATGCAAGCGGCTTTTTGCAGAACCTTCGTGTCCTGATGATGGCTACCCTGCGCAAGCCGGAGTAGTCGAACGAAATGACCTCCATCCATCGGGTGGAAGACGCCTAAAAGTGACCGCCATACAAGCATTGCTCCGCCGCCAGTCTCGAGTTTTCAAAGGCGCTTTCGGAAAGCGATCCACCACCGACATGGCCTCTTCATCACAGCACACCCTGATGCGCTATTTCGAGACGCTCCGTCACCTCAAGCCCGGGCAGGTTTATCACCGCATCTGGTTCCGGCTGGCGCGTCCCAAACCGGACCTGCGCGCAGCACCGTCCCGCCGTCCCGCCGCAGCCCAGTGGAGCGCGCCTGCCCGGCGCCATCCTTCGATGACCGGCGCTACCAGTTTCCGCTTCCTCTCAGAGCCTGCATCACTGGATGAAGCAGGCTGGGACGATCCCGCGCGCGACAAGCTGTGGCGCTACAATCTCCACTATTTCGACGATCTGAACGCGGCAGATGCCAGCGCCCGCGCCCACTGGCACGGTGCGCTCATCCATCGCTGGATAGCGGAAAACCCGCCGGGCAAGGGCACAGGCTGGGAACCCTACCCCGTTTCCCTTCGCATCGTGAACTGGATCAAATGGCTGCTGGCCGGCAACGTGCCGCCGCCCGGCATGGTGGACAGCCTTGCCGTTCAGACGCGCTGGCTGATGGGGCGGCTGGAATACCATCTGCTCGGCAATCATCTGTTTGCCAATGCCAAGGCGCTGGTCTTTGCCGGATTATGGTTTGACGGACGCCAAGCAGATAGCTGGCGCCAGACGGGCTTTTCCATTCTGGCGCGGGAATTCGACGAGCAGATTCTGCCCGATGGCGGGCAGTTCGAGCTGAGCCCCATGTATCACGCTCTGGCGGTCGAGGACGTGCTAGACCTTGTGAACATCACGGCCGTCTTCGCTGACGCGCTGGAACCAAGGCTAGCCCCCTCTGCAGATCACTGGCGTCATTGCGCGCCGCTTATGCTGCGCTGGCTTGCGGCACTGTCCCATCCCGACGGAAAGATCAGCTTTTTCAACGATGCGGCCTTTGGCATAGCGCCCAATAATCACGAGCTTGCGGCCTACGCCGGGCGCCTGGGCCTCGTCCCCTCGCCTGCCTCTCCTGGCCCGGTCTTTCTGGAAGACAGCGGCTATGCCCGGCTGGAGCTTGGCGAGGCCGTCCTCATCGCTGACCTCGCCGCCATCGGCCCAGACTATCTGCCCGGCCATGCTCATGCCGATACGCTCAGTTTCGAGCTATCCCTGTTCGGCCAGCGCGTGATCGTGAATTCAGGCACTTCTGTTTACGGCACCGGGGCTGAGCGCCAGCGCCAGCGCGGCACACCGGCCCATTCCACGGTGAATATTGCCGGCGAGAACTCCTCCGATGTCTGGAGCGGGTTCCGGGTGGGGCGGCGCGCCAAGATCTCCCGCCGCCATGTGGAGTTCTTGCCGGAACGTCAGACCGCCACGGCCAGCCATGACGGCTATCGCCATCGCCCCGGCAGGCCGGTCCATACGCGCACCATCGCCCTGGACGGGCAACGCCTCACCATCGAGGACACGATTTCAGCGCCCGGCGGCAACCCGGCAGAGGCGGTCTTCCACCTCCACCCTGATGTGAGCGTGCAGCAGGACAGCGAAGCGCACGGCACGCTGACCCTGCCCGGTGGCAAACGCGTGAACTGGCAGGCGGAGGGCGGGCGTGCGCGCATCGCGCCATCCAGCTGGCATCCGGAGTTCAAGGCGCGCCATACATCAAACTGTCTCGTCCTGCCGCTAAGAGGCGGGAAGTCTCGGCTATGGCTGAATTGGGGCGGTGATACCGCCAAGGGATCAAAGTTTCGCCCATGAGAATTCTGATCATTTCCCAGTACTTTTTGCCGGACATAACTGCCGCGGCGTTCCGGATCGCAGAAACCGCCGACATACTGGCGGAAAACGGGCATTCGGTATCGGTGATCTGCGCCAAGCCTCACCGCTCAAAAGGCGAGGAAGGTGATACTGACAGCAACTACCCCGTGAAGCGGATAGGAATCCTGCCCTTAAACAAGGGCGGTATGGCCGCTTACATTCTTCATTATTTCTCGTTTGTGATCGGCGCGATCTTTTCCGGTATCGGGATCGTGCGGCGCTTCAAACCTGATATTGTCTGGACAACCTCACCGCCACTATTCGTCGGGATGGCCGGGGTTTTTCTTTCCCGGCTCGCCGGAGCACCCCTTGTTCTGGACATACGGGACATCTGGCCGGATTCGGCCGTAGCCGTTGGCCAGATCGGCAAGGGCGGCACGGCCTTCCGCATGGGCCGCATTCTTGAAACATGGCTATATCGCCGCGCTGCGGCAATAACCTGCGTGGCAGAGCCCATGGCGCAGTATCTCATGGAGACCGCGCAGCGCCAGGACGTAACGGTGATCTACAACGGGCCGCGCCGGTCCGCGCTGCCTCAGCCCGGGACCTCCCTTGAAACACGGACAACAAAGACCTTGCTTTACGCGGGAAATCTCGGCCACGCCCAAGGTCTTGACGTCCTGATTTCCGCTTTTGACCAGGTTGCGCAGACCGAAGCTGGAGAAGGCTGGCATCTGGAGATCATCGGCTCTGGCGCGGTGGAGGCCGAGTTGAAAAGCCAGGCCGCCAGCGGCAAGAGCTCGAACCGCATACGTTTCACGGGCGCCCTGAACAAGGCCGCCGCCTTGAAAAAAATGGCGTCGGCAAACCTGCTGTTTCTCAACATCAGGTCAGACGAAGCCTTTGAGCTGACCATACCGTCAAAGGTTTTTGACTACATGCTGACGGGGGTTCCAGTCCTTGCGGGCATAGCCGGGGAAGGCGCACAAGTGCTGGGTCAGTCGGGTGGCAATGTCCTCTTCAAGCCCTCTGATCATGACGAGCTTTGCCGGCAGATGGAGCACGCATTTCGGGACGTGGAGCAGCTGGAAACGAACGCCAGAGAGAACAAAAAGATTGTGCTGGAAAATTATTCCCGCGAGGCCTCTACCGGCAAGCTGGAGCAGCTCTTTTACGCATTATCGGGGCAGACAAAGCCATGAACATACTGATTACTGGCGGAAGCGGCTTTATCGGCACGGTTCTGGCAACCCGGCTCCTGGAACAGGGGCACAGGGTTCGGATTTTTGATAAAAACCCGTCCGCAACGCATCAGCATGTCACGCGCATCGGAGACATCCGCGACTACGACGCCGTGCAGTCGGCTTGTTCGGGCATGGACGCCGTCATCCACCTCGCAGCAGAGCATGCAGACGATGTGGATCCCGTATCGCTCTATTATGACGTGAATGTCGATGGCGCGCGAAATATCGCACGCGCATGCACCGCGTCTGGCATCGCAACATTGATCTTCACCAGCACGGTCGCTGTTTATGGCCTGAATGCAGGCGTCGCCGATGAGGACGCGCCCCCGGCTCCCTTTAACCATTACGGTAAAAGCAAGTACGCCGCAGAGGCGGTTCTTGCCGAGTGGGCTGAAAGCAATGCTGGCAGCAGGCTCGTTATTATTCGGCCCTCGGTGGTTTTTGGTGAAAACAACAGGGGCAATGTCTATAATCTTATTGAGTCCATTCAAAAAGGACGCTTCATAATGGTTGGCGGCGGCGCGAACCATAAGTCCATGAGCTATGTTGAAAACCTCGTTCTTTTCATTGTCCGTGCAATGTCGCAGACCCGGCCGGGCGTCGCGATATACAATTATGCGGATCAGCCAGACCTGTCGTCCGGAGAGATTGTAAGCATAATTCACGAAGCGCTGGGCAAGCGCCAGCCGCGAATTCGGATCCCCTACTGGATCGGCATTGCCGGTGGTCACGCCCTCGACCTCATTGCCAAGCTTTCCGGCAGACGCTTCCCGATCAGCGCCATCCGCATAAAGAAGTTCAACGCCAGCACGGAGGTCAGCTCTGCCAAAGCCCGCGCGACCGGCTTCGAGGCGCCATTCAGCCTTCGGGACGGGCTCACCAGAATGATCGAAGCGGAGTTCCACCCTTCAGCCGAGGATGGCAGCAAGGCGCCGCATGGATAGCGGCACGCCAGCGCCCGCCGCTTGCTTAACAACCCGTTACGCAAATGCAACATCCGTGCGGTAAAGTGCCGGAATTGGGGGCGCTGTCCTGTAGCCGGAGTGATTCACATTGCGGAGCAGGGTGCGCAAGTGTCACGGTCCGCGCGGGACGCTGGCAGGAATGATGGCAGCAATGGACAATCGCGGCACTCTTCTGGGGAGGGATGCAGACGGCCTGCTGGCACTCCGGCAGAGCGTCCAGATGCGCACGTCCGGTCAGCCCGGCCCCTCACCGCGCGATGACGCTGGCCGCGCCTCGCCGGGGCGCGAAACCGGCGGAATGGGAAAGCGCCTTTTTGACATTGTAATTGCCGGAGCTGCCCTGACCTTCATGCTGCCACTGCTGCTGGCAACGGCTCTGCTTGTCAGGCTGACCAGCAAAGGGCCAGTTCTCTTCTGGTCGGCGCGTGATAACGGCAATGGCGGCACATTCCCCATGCCGAAATTCCGTACAATGCAGGCCGGGTCGCCGCTGCAACCGCGCGAGCAGTTCACCACTGCACCTCCCAGCCTGACCCCGCCGGGCCAGTTCCTCCGCCGCACCAGCGTGGACGAGTTGCCCCAGCTTATCCCGGTGCTCACAGGCAAGATGAGCCTGATCGGCCCGCGCCCCTTATTGCCCAGCGATCCGGGGGTTTACGAGCGCAGGCGGCTTGCCAACGGCAAGCGGTCGCGGCCAGGCCTGACCGGGCTGGCGCAGATCAGCGGGCGCAACGACCTGAGCGCGCGCAAGAAGGCACGCTATGACCAGTTCTATACCGATCACTGGTCCTGGCGCCTCGATATGTGGATCCTCTGGCAGACCGTAAAGGTCGTCATCTCGCGCGCGGGCGTGCTTTAGCGGGTAATGCCCGCCCCTTACTGTGCATGGAGCGCCGCTGGAACACGAGCGACGTCAAGGCTGTACACTGTCACCACGCCTGTCGCCTCCCGCGAGTTTCCACCCCCTGCCCGCCGTGTGGCTGCGGGGAAAATTCTCATTTCAATGCTGCCGGCCGCTTGCACGGGAGGGATCAGCGCCTCGAGGGATATTCTGCCGTCATCGGCCATATTGGACCGAAGCACCGCGAATGCCTCGCCGCGAGCCCGGACAGCTCCTGTCA
This sequence comes from Glycocaulis alkaliphilus, assembly GCF_004000605.1. Lineage (NCBI taxonomy): Bacteria > Pseudomonadati > Pseudomonadota > Alphaproteobacteria > Maricaulales > Maricaulaceae > Glycocaulis > Glycocaulis alkaliphilus. The sequence goes on from NZ_CP018911.1 coordinate 1,911,915, forward strand.
TCGGGTCAACATAGATATTGTACTGCTTCAGGTCTGCCGCCTCGCCAATCTCGATACGGATGAGTATCTCGGCGCGTTGCCCGTGCGAGCTGGCAATCTCGCTACGCAATGCCAGCCCTTCATTCTCCGCCAGAAAAAGTCCGGCACGATTGGGCGTTGTGGTAATACGCCGAGAAACATAGTCGCCACTTGAATCGTCCCTGAGGAGCCGGGCTTGCGAACCAGCCGCACCGAGGACCGCCGCAAGGTCAAAGGGGTGAAGCTCGCCCCACGCAATAGTGGAGCTGCGCGGGGCGAATTGTGCCAAAGGCGCGAAGACCGCCTCAGCCAGCGGATCATCGCGGAGGGCCTCGCCCAAAAGGATCGATCCATGAGCGCTCACATGCCCATCATCGTAATAAACGAGTTGCCTGTCGAGAAAGGCCGAACACTGCCCCTCGCGGCAAATCACATCGTTAAAATCAAAATAGGTTGCGCCCGCTCGGCGGGCTGATTGCGCGATTTGCTCATTGATCGCATCAATCACCCCACGCGGCGCCTCCCAGCGGGCCCCGCAATCGAGAAACGGCAGGCGCAGCCTCTTCCAAAGGCAATTCCGGTCGAAATTGCCAATGCGTGAGACCTGGCCGAGAACTATCACATACGTACCGGCCCCGGTCAGGCCACGGACCGTGGCCTCCAGCTCGTCCAGCATCAACGGCGTATCCCGCAGGGCGTAGGTGTCCCAGCTGGCGGAGATAATGACTGCGCTATACTGGCGGGCAGCCTCAGTCATCATGCGCGCAGAATTCACACATTCATCCAGCCTTGCTTGCCGCGCAAATACCCTCGCTTCGTTCGCAAAGGGCGGGCACGCGCTGTGAGCGGCATTGCGAAACGCAAAGCCATAGCGCTCGGCAAGCACACCAAGAGCGGGCACATAGTGGCCGGCGTGGCTGTCACCCCATACGAGCACGAGCGGTTCGTCATCGGTGTTGACGGTGCATGCCGGATTCAAAAGGTCATTTGGCGTAAGATTGGGCCGCTGACACACATAAGCCAGCCGCGAGGCAGGTTCCGCCGCCCCCTCATAACTCGCAACGCTTGCCCGATACCCGGCATCAAAATAGCGCCACGCATACCCGCCCGTCATTACGACCACGCCCACCACCAGTGCGATCATCAGGGCGGGCGCCGCAAAGTGAACGGTAAACAGCCGGGAAAAACTGGCCCGGCTGTGCCGGACCGGCGTCTCGATAAAATAGTAGGACGCGGCCGAAAGACCGAAGGTCAGCGCGATCGCAACAAGCTGATGAGCCAGCAACAAATCGCCGAACATGTAGCGGGAGTACGCCAGAATCGGCCAGTGCCACAGATAGAGCGAGTAGGAGAGCAACCCGATCCAGACGACCGGGCGCCAGGCCAGCAGCCTTCCCAGCGTAGTGGGCCGCGAGGCACCAGCGACGATGATGGCCGCTGTACCGGCAGTTGCCGGCAGGGCGGCAAATCCCGGAAACAGGCTTTCGGCATTGAGCGCTATCAGGCTCCAGCCGATGGCGAGAACGCCGGTCCATGACAATATCTCGCGCCCTGCCCGACCGAGCTTGTCCGCTACGCCTCGCTCGGTCAGCGCATACGCAAGTGCGCCGAGCAATAGCTCACCGGCCCGCGCAGGCAGCATGTAGTAGGCAAACATTGGATGCTCACCCAGGAGCGTCTGGGCCAGCGCGAACGACGCCATCGCCGCGATGATGATTGCTACAATGCCAACACGGCGAGTCAGCCAGACGGCGCCGGCAATCCCCAGAATGGCGGGCCAGACGATATAGAACTGCTCCTCCACGCCGAGAGACCAGAGGTGAAGCAGCGGTTCCAGAGCAGCACTGTCGGCAAAATAGTCCGTATCCAGCCCGAAGGTGAAGAACACATTGGCGGCAAAGAAAATGCTCGCCAGCGCCGATAGCGCCATGCGCTGATTGTCAGGCTCGTTGAGGATGAACTGACCGGCGAGAAGCGTTGCCCCTATCACCGTAAAAAGGACAGGGAATAACCGCTTTATGCGCCGGCGATAGAACTCGGCATAGCTGAAACTGCCGGTTTGATGGGCCTTGGCGATAACGCCGGTGATCAGAAATCCGGATATGACGAAGAAAATGTCGACGCCAATAAAGCCACCGGGCATCCAGCTGGCATTGGCATGAAACAGAATGACTGACAGCACAGCAACAGCGCGCAACCCGTCAATGTCGGCCCGATAGGCCATCTCTGACGCATGTCCACTGAACGACACGGTTTTTTCAACTCCCCCGGAGAAGCTCATTTAGAGCCATGAGGGGTCTAGCCGGTAGCGGCACGATGAGCAACGAACAACCCTGACCTGAGCTGGCATGCGGCGGACAGGCGAGGCCCGTCAATCAAACGAACAGACAGGGCAGCCATCGCAGGAGAATCTGGTGGGTGGTGACGGGGTCGAACCGCCGACCTACTCGGTGTAAACGAGTTGCTCTACCAGCTGAGCTAACCACCCTTCCAGAGGCCGCTGTTTAGCGCCGCGCGCGCGCGCGGGCAATCGCCGCGCTGCCATCAGTTGCACCGAAGCTGCGGCCTATGCTCCGCCCCGCCTGGCCGGCTCCAGCCGGTCCGATCCGTAAGACCCGAACGAATGGACTGACACCGCATGGCTGTGCAGCGTCTCGAGCGCACGCGCCACGTTCGGGTGCTCCTCATGACCATCAAGGTCGAGGAAGAACATTTGCTGCCACGGCTTGCCCGCAATCGGCCGGCTTTCCAGCTTGGTCAGGCTCACCCCTTCCTTGCGGAAGCCGTCCAGCGCGCTGACCAGCGAGCCGGCAGCGTCCGACGTCACAATGACGAGCGATGTCTTGCAGGGCAGCAGCGGCGAAGCCGGTTCGGGGTCAATCGCCAGCGCGACGAAGCGCGTGTAATTCTCCGGGTGATCGGAGGCTTGTGAATCGATCACATTCAGGCCGAACAGGCGCGCTGCGTCGCGCCCTGCCACGGCGGCAATATCCGGCTTGCCCGTCAGCGCCTCGTTCAGCGCCTCGGTGGAGGAACTGACCGCGCGGGTTTTCAGCTCGGGATGACGGGCGAAGAAGCGCTGGGACTGACGCAGCGCCTGGGGGTGGCCCAGCACGGTGCGCACCGTGCCCAGATCGTGCGCCTTGCCGACTATGCAGTGCTCCACCTTGTAATGATGCTCGCCGGCAATCTTCAGCTTCGTATCGCGCAACAGGTCGTAAACTTCGACAATGCCGCCGGTCGTGGTGTTCTCGATGGGGGCAAACCCGTAATCGGCCTCGCCCTTTTCGACCGCTTCAAAAATGCCGGCAAACTCGCGCTGGATCACGGGCATGACGGCGGAGTAGCGCCCCGCGAAATGCGCGTCGGCTGCAAACTGGCTGTAGCTGCCCGGCCCGCCAAGATAGGCCACTTTGGCCTCGTTAAGCGTGGCGGTGCGCACGCGGGCATCCAGCCCGGCGCGCTGACGGCGCAAGGAGTCGTCGATAACCAGCTGGAAGAGCTTTTCAACGAAGGCCTCGTCCAGCCCCTCCTCCCGGCCCAGCGCAATGGCCCGGTCCAGCACCGCCCGTTCCCGCTCCATATCGCGCACCAGCGCGCCGTCACCGGCTTTCAGCGCACCCAGCGCCTCGGCCAGCCGCCGCCGCTCCACCAGCGTGCGCACAAGATTGGCATCTGTCTGGTCAATCGCATTGCGAAGGCTTGCACGCTCTTCGGTCCGGCTGTCGCTGTGTGTGGTCATGGCACCCTGCCCTCTTGTCCCTGAAATGAAAAACGGCCCCGTCCGGTTTGATGGAGGGGGCCGTGAAATCCGTCTGGCTGCTAGTATGCGCGCAGATTTCACCCGCCCCCGGTAAAGAGGCCGAAATAATAGCGGGTGGCAAAAATGCTGCGAGTGCTCATGCGCGCACTGTGAGCGCGAAATCGGGCGCGGTCAACGCCCTATGGCAACGGGCTTGGCAATGCCTCACCCGCGTGGAACGCTATGGCCAGCGCACATGAAGGACATAACAGCCATGAAACACTTCGCCCTCGGGCTAGCCGCACTCGCTCTTGCCGCCTGCACGCCGCCAGAGGGCCAGGAGGGCTATGGCACCCCGCAATCGGAGGTGATTGCCGCCCGGATCGTCACCTCGCTTGGTGTGATTGAGCTGGAGCTTTATCCCGATGCTGCGCCGGCATCAGTCGCCAATTTCATCGAACATGCGCAAGCCGGGCATTACGATGGCGGCTCTTTCTACCGGGCAGTGCGCCCCGACAATGACCGCCCCGGCATCGAGCCCATGCATCTCATTCAGGGCGGCTACGGATTTGACGGCTTGCCAGACGCGCAAGGCATTACCCATGAGCCGACAGAAGAGACCGGCCTGTCGCATGTTTATGGGGCCATATCGATGGCGCGCAATGAACCCGGCACCGCCACGACCGAGTTCTTCATCATGGCCGAAGACTATCCGGGGCTGGATTCCGGCCCCGGCCGGCGCAATCCCGATGAGGCGGGCTATGCGGTCTTTGGCCGGGTCGTTTCGGGCATGGACGTCGTTGCGGCCATCGCGGCGCAGGAAACCGGTCTTGATCGCGCGCCAGAGGACTTCCAGTACCCGCAATTCATCGTGGAGCCGGTGCGGATAGAGAGCGTGCGGGTTACGGAGGAGTAGATTTTGGCCTTGGACTGTCATCCCCCGGCCGCGTTGCGGTCCGGGGGAGCCATTCCTCTCTCATCTTGGTTTCGCAGCCCATCCGGGCTGCGATGTTCCGCGCACTGGCGCGGGCGCGCAGTCGCGCTTGCGGCGCTGCGCGCCGGGGAGCCCATCCGGCCCCGTCAGGGGCCACTAGGCCGAACGGCCGCCCGCAGCGAAGGGTGAGCTTGCGAGCCCGTAAGCGAGGAGCGAAGCCCGGATGGGCTGAGCATCACTAAAGACCCCTAATGCGCTCTTGCCTCGCCCGCCTCGCCAGATGACGGCATGGCAGCCAGAGCTGCCTCGTCGGCCTCGGTCCACTCCACCGGCTCGACCGGATTGACCAAAGCGATGGAGAGCACTTCATCGACGGCTTCCACCGGGATGATGGTGAGGCCAGCCTTCACATTATCCGGCACCTCGGTGAGGTCCTTTTCGTTCTCCTTGGGAATGAGAACGGTCTTGACCCCGCCGCGCAGCGCCGCAAGCAGCTTCTCTTTCAGACCACCGATGGGCAGGACGCGGCCACGCAGCGTGACCTCGCCGGTCATGGCGACATCCTTGCGCACCGGGTTGCCGGTCAGTGCCGAGACGATGGCCGTGACCATGGCGATACCGGCAGACGGGCCATCCTTCGGGGTCGCGCCTTCCGGCACGTGAACGTGAATGTCGGTGCGCCGGAAAATGGTCGGCTTGATACCCACTGACGGCGCGCGCGACTGCACGAAGGAGTTCGCCGCCGAGATGGATTCCTTCATCACATCGCGCAAATTGCCGGTGACCTTCATCTGGCCGCGGCCGGGCATGGTGACAGCCTCGATGGTCAGCAGGTCACCGCCAACTTCCGTCCAGGCAAGCCCGGTGACGAGGCCGACGCGGTCGGCCTCCTCGGTTTCGCCAAAGCGGTATTTCTTCACGCCGAGGAAGCCTTCCAGGCTCTCCGGCGTAATGACCACCTTGTCGGTCTCGCCCTTCTCCAGCTTCACCACGCTCTTGCGGGCGAGGCGCGCCATTTCGCGCTCCAGATTACGCACACCGGACTCGCGGGTATAGTAACGGATCACCTCGCGCAGCGCGTCATCGGTCACCGACCACTCGCCATCTTTCAGCGCGTGGTTCTTCAGCTGGCGAGGAATGAGGTGGCGCCGGGCAATCTCCAGCTTTTCATCCTCGGTATAGCCCGCGATACGGATGATCTCCATCCGGTCGAGAAGCGGCTGAGGCATGTTCAGCGTGTTCGCCGTGGTGATGAACATCACGTCGGAGAGATCGTAATCCACTTCCAGATAGTGGTCGTTGAACGTCGCGTTCTGTTCCGGGTCGAGCACCTCCAGCAGGGCCGAGGCCGGATCGCCGCGATAATCGGCGCCCAGCTTGTCGATCTCGTCCAGCAGGAAGAGCGGGTTGGAATGCTTGGCCTTTTTCATCGACTGGATGACCCGGCCCGGCATCGAGCCGATATAGGTGCGCCGGTGACCACGGATCTCTGCCTCATCGCGCACACCGCCCAGCGACACGCGCACGAAGTCACGTCCCGTGGCTTCCGCAATCGAGCGGCCAAGCGAAGTCTTGCCGACGCCCGGAGGGCCGACAAGGCACAATATGGGCCCGCGGATCTTCTTCGTGCGTGATTGCACGGCCAGATGCTCGACAATGCGCTCCTTGACCTTCTCAAGGCCGTAATGGTCGTTATCGAGCGTGGTCTGCGCCTTGGTCAGGTCGATTTTCGAGCGCTTGCGCTTGTTCCACGGAATGGACAGGAGCCAGTCGAGATAATTGCGCACGACGGTCGATTCCGCCGACATCGGGCTCATCTGGCGCAGCTTCTTGAACTCGGCATCGGCCTTGGTGCGCGCTTCCTTGGTGAGTTTGGTCTTGGCGATGCGCTCTTCAAGCTCGGCCAGCTCCTCGCGGCCATCATCGCCCTCGCCCAGCTCGCGCTGGATCGCCTTCATCTGCTCGTTAAGGTAATATTCGCGCTGGGTTTTTTCCATTTGCCGCTTGACGCGGGAGCGGATTTTCTTCTCCACCTGAAGGACGGAAATCTCGCCCTCCATCAGGCCCAGAACCGTCTCCAGACGGGCCACGACATTCGGGTTGGACAACAGGCCCTGCTTCTCGGTCAGCTTCACCGCCAGGTGCGCAGAAATGGTGTCAGCCATCTTGGCCGCGTCAGAGATTTCGCTGACGACCGAGAGGGCTTCGGGCGGCACCTTCTTGTTCAGCTTGGCATATTCATCGAACTTGTCGGCGGCCGCGCGCATCAGCGCTTCAACCTCGGACTGCGGCCCGGTGTCTTCGTCAACCAGCTCGGCCTCAGCCTCAAAATAGGCCTGATTGTCGCTGAACGCCTTGATGGTGATACGCTGCGAACCTTCCACCAGCACTTTCACCGTGCCGTCGGGCAGCTTCAGAAGCTGCAGTACCGACGCCAGCACACCGGATTCGTAAATGGCATCCGGCTTGGGGTCGTCATCGCCTGCGCTCTTTTGCGTGGCGAGCAATATCTGCTTGCCGCCGCGCATCACTTCTTCCAGCGCGCGCACGGATTTGTCGCGGCCGACAAACAGCGGGACGATCATGTGGGGAAACACCACAATGTCGCGCAAGGGCAGCAGCGGAAGTGTCTTGGTCTCGCTCATACTCATGTCTCCGTTGGCCGCAGCTGGCCCGATAACCGGCTGTGACGGACTGAACCCGTATCGCAGGGTCCGCCAAGGGGTTTAACGGCGCGCTATGCATCTAGCCTCGCGCGCTTCGCTTCGCACAACAAGTGGAAGCTGAAGCGGGCCGGTTCAAGGCGCGCCGCTGTCAGAGCGCCAACAGACAATCTGAGCGCTCCCCTTCCCGCCCCTGAAGGGAGGGGCTGATACGAAAAACGCCCCGGCGAACAGCCGGGGCGTCGATCTTTCCACCATTGTCAGAAGGCGTTAGGCGCCCTGACGCGGTGCCTCTTCCAGCTTGGAGCGGGCTTTGGAATAGATGTAGAGCGGCTTGGCATCGCCATTGACCACTTCGGCGTTCACCACGACCTCTTCCACGCCTTCAAGGCTGGGCAGATCGAACATGGTGTCGAGCAGAATGCCCTCCATGATCGAGCGCAGGCCGCGCGCGCCGGTCTTGCGCAGAATGGCCTTCTGGGCGATGGCGATCAGCGCATCCTCGGTGAAGGACAGGCCCACGCCTTCCATCTCGAACAGGCGCTGATACTGCTTCACCAGCGCGTTTTTCGGCTCGGTCAGGATCTGCATGAGCGCAGCTTCGTCGAGATCTTCCAGCGTCGCGATGACGGGCAGACGGCCCACGAATTCCGGGATCAGGCCGAAGCGCTGCAGATCGTCCGGCTCCACCTCGCGCAGAACATCGCCCTGACGGCGCGCATCCGGGTCACGCACATCGGCGCCAAAGCCGACAGCAGAACCCTTGCCGCGCAGCGAGATGATCTTCTCAAGACCAGCGAACGCGCCGCCGACGATGAAGAGGATATTGGTCGTGTCGACCTGCAGGAATTCCTGCTGGGGATGCTTGCGCCCGCCCTGCGGCGGCACGGAGGCAACCGTGCCTTCCATGATCTTCAGCAGGGCCTGCTGCACCCCCTCACCCGACACGTCGCGCGTGATGGACGGATTGTCAGACTTGCGGCTGATCTTGTCGATTTCATCGATATAGACGATGCCGCGCTGGGCGCGCTCGACATTATAGTCGGCCGCCTGCAGCAGCTTCAGCACGATATTTTCCACGTCCTCGCCCACATAGCCGGCCTCGGTCAGCGTGGTGGCGTCGGCCATGGTGAAGGGCACATCCAGGATGCGTGCCAGCGTCTGGGCCAGCAGCGTCTTGCCGCAGCCTGTGGGGCCGATCAGCAATATGTTGGATTTGGACAGCTCCACATCGGCGTTCTGGGCCGCGTGGTTCAGGCGCTTGTAGTGGTTATGGACAGCCACCGACAGCACGCGCTTGGCGTGCGACTGACCGATCACATAGTCCTGCAGCACCTGGTAGATTTCCTGCGGGCTGGGCACGCCCTCACGGGACTTCACCAGCGAGGTCTTGTTCTCCTCGCGGATAATGTCCATGCACAGCTCCACGCATTCATCGCAGATGAATACGGTCGGCCCTGCGATGAGCTTGCGCACCTCATGCTGGCTCTTGCCGCAGAAGGAGCAGTACAGGGTGCTCTTCCCGTCGCCTGTGGTCGCCTTGGTCATACTCGCTCCAATCGGCAGCGCCCGTGTGTCTTAACATAGGGACCCGATCCGCCATCTTCACCCGTCTGCCGCCGGAATCAGTCCGGTAGGCTACCCTGCAAGATCAGGGCCGGAGCTTGACGAAACGTTTCCCTTCAAACGCCATTCGATCACCAGCGCGCATGTCAATCAAGCGCGAGGTGCTGCCCGCAGCGTAAACTGCGGTTTCAAAACAACAGATGAACAGCGGCAGAACTTTGTCAGGCGCCAGCTTCAGCCCGGCGCTCATAGACGGTGTCGATGATGCCAAAATCGGCCGCTTCGTTCGCGCTCATATAGGAATCGCGGTCCAGCGTTTTCTCCACCGTCGCCAGATCCTGGCCGGTGTGGCGCACATAAATGTCGTACATGCGCCGCTTCATTTTCACCAGATCCTCGCCATGGCGCTCAATGTCGGCTGTCGTCCCGCGAAAGCCGCCATAGGGCTGGTGCATCATGATACGCGCATTGGGCGTAGCGAAACGCATGCCCTTTTCACCGCCCGCCAGAAGCAGCGATCCCATGGACGCCGCCATGCCGATACAGGCCGTCGCCACCGGCGAGGAGATGTATTGCATCGTGTCATAGATCGCGAGACCGGCCGTCACCACGCCGCCGGGCGAGTTGATGTACATGGCGATCTCTTTTTTCGGGTTTTCCGACTCAAGGAAGAGCAGCTGGGCCACCATAAGGCTCGCCATATGGTCCTCGATCGGCCCGGTGACGAAGATGATGCGCTCTTTGAGCAGGCGCGAATAGATGTCGAACGCGCGCTCGCCCCGGCTGGTCTGCTCCACGACCATGGGAACGAGGTTCATCATCACGTCCTGGGGATCTCTCATCACCGGCTCCGTTCGGAATGTGCATTGATACTGGCGCGGACACCCGGACGGGCAACGCCTCAAGGTGCAAGCTGGTAGGCTTCGCTCAATTTGGCAAGCCAACACCGGACCCGCAAGCGGACCCGGTGTTCATCAGGCTGTCAAAGGCAGTTAAGCGGTCTTTCAGTTCCGCAGCCCATCCGGGCTGCGATGTTCCGCGAAAAGTCGCGGGCGGGCGGTCGCCCTTTTCGGCGGCCTCTGGCCGCCGCAAGCCCGAACGGGCGTCCGAGCCTATGCGAGGAGCGACGGGGCGGAGCCCCCGGAGCACAAAAGAAAAGCAGCCTGCAGGTACACACTACTCTTTTTTGGCTGCTGCTTTCTTGGCAGGTGCCTTCTTCGCAGCGGGCTTGTCGCCATCAGCCTTCTTGGCCGGAGCCTTTTTGGCTGCAGGCTTGTCGTCCGCCTTGGCCGCAGACTTCTTCGCCGCAGGCTTTTTGGCAGGTTTTTTGGCCGGGGCCTCGTCCTCATCAGCAAAGAGCGTGTCGCGATCGACGCTGACTTCCTTCACCTCTGCCAGCTCGATAATATAATCGACGACCTTCTCTTCATAGATCGGGGCGCGCAGTGCCTGGACGGCGCCCGGATTGTTCTGGAAGTACTCGACGACCTGACGCTCCTGGCCAGGATACTTCATCGCTTCCTGGTTGACGGCGCGGGCCAGCTCTTCCTGCGTCACGTCGACCTTGGCGTTGCGGCCGATCTCGGCCAGCACCAGACCCAGGCGCACACGGCGCTCTGCAATGGCCCGGTAATCGGACTTGAGCTCGTCGTCGGACTTGTCCTTGTCCTCGTCTTCCAGCTCGCCAGCTTCCTTGGCCGCCAGAACTTCACGCCAGATATTCTCGAACTCGGCTTCGACCATGCGGCCCGGCAGATCAATATCGCCGTGCGCTTCGTCCAGCTGGTCGAGAAGCTGACGCTTCATTTTCATGCGCGAAGCCTGATTGTGCTCCTGCTCGAAGCGCTTGGTCAGCGCATCTTTCAGGGCCTCAAGATCAGACAGGCCGAGGCGCTCGGCCAGGCTGTCATCGATCTTGCTGTCCTGAGGCGCCTGAACCGACTTAACCTTGGTCTCGAACACGGCATCCTTGCCCGCGAGATGTTCCGCGCCGTAATCCTTCGGGAAAGTGACCTTGATTTCCACATCATCACCGGCCTTGGCACCGACGAGCTGGTCTTCAAAGCCGGGGATGAACGCGCCATCACCCAGCGCCACGCGCGAATCGGTTGCCGAGCCGCCCGGGAAAACCTCGCCGTCAATCTTGCCGACGAAATCGATCACCACGACATCGCCGGTCGCTGCCTTGGCGGTTTTCGGCTTGTCTTCGTATGACCGGCTATCCTTGGCGAGGCGCTCCAGCGCTTCATTGACCTGGTCGTCGCCGACCTTGGCCACCGGACGCTCCAGCTTGAGCTTTTTCGGATCGGTGGTCTCGAACTCCGGCATCACTTCGACATTGATCTCGAAGGTGAAGTCCTTGCCGTTCTTCAGAACGTCATCCGCGTCCGATTTCACTTCCACGTTCGGCTGGCTAGCCGGGCGCAGCTTGCGCTCGTCCAGCGTGGACTGGGTAGCCTCAGGCACGATCTCCTGAAGAATATCGCTCATGATCGAAGCGCCAAACATCTTGCGGATGTGGGCAGCAGGCACCTTGCCGGGGCGGAAGCCCTTCAGGCGCACTTGCGGGCGGATTTCCTCGATCTTGGCAGAGAGGCGCGATTGCAGGTCAGACGCAGGCACAACCACTTCAAACGTGCGCGAGAGACCTTCGGCGGATTTTTCCAGGACGTTCATGCGTATTCAGGCCTTGTCTTGACGGGGCCGATAGGGGCCATGCCGGGGATAGTACGGCGCGGCCAGCGCGCGCGACGACGCCCTCGGCCCCATACCGAAACGAGCGCGGGTTATGTCACGCGCCGCAAGAGCGCGCAACGGTCCCTGCATGCGAATTTCCACATGGGGGTTGTGGCACCTTTGTACAGCGCCGGACCGCTCCATGCTGTCATCACCCGCTTCATGCGGGTCAGCCATCTTTGCTGATGCTCCGCACATCCGTGCGTCGCTCCTCGCATAGGCTCGGGCGCGCGGCCTGTCCTCGACTTGATCGGGGATCGCGCTTGCGGCGCTGCGCGCCGGGGTGACAGTCCGGCCCCGTCAGGGGCCGCAAGGCCGACCGGCCGCCCGCGACTTTTCGCGGAACCGACCCCGCGGATGCGGGGGAGGACAGGAGAAGTGGTGCGGGTGAGAGGACTCGAACCTCCACGGATTGCTCCACTGGAACCTAAATCCAGCGCGTCTACCAGTTCCGCCACACCCGCATTGGCCGCTTTCTATGACGTGACGCGATGATTGACCAGAGGCGTCTTCCGCGCCGCCGCGCGCCCCCCCTCCGGGGCAGATTCATCCTTGCCATCACCGTCATAACGGGAAGGATCGGCTAATGGGCTATTCAATGAAGTCACGCGACATCATCAAACGTCTTGAGCGCGATGGCTGGCGGCTGGCGCGGGTGACAGGCGACCACCACACCTTCGTGAAGGAGGGCGTGGACACTCTCGTCACTATTCCTCACCCCAAGCGCGACCTGCCGATCGGCACACTGAGGGCCATTTTCAGGCAAGCGGGCTGGAGCTGGCCGCCGCGTTGACCAGATGGCCGGCGATTGTGTATAAGTTGTGTACTGCTTCGGAGTCACAACGATGCTTGCCCCTTTCATCGCCATAGTTCACCGCGACGGGGAGGACGTGTTCGGCGCGTTCTTTCCTGATGTACCGGGGTGCTATGCCAGCGGCGCCACGCTGGACGCGCTTCTTCACTATGCCGCGCATGCCTTGCGCGCCCATCTCGATGCACTGGCCGATTTCAACCGCCCGGTTCCGACGGCGCGTTCCCTGCAGGCCGTGATGGAGGATCCTTCGCTGGCCGAAGACCGGGCCGATGCCTTCGTGGTCGTGCCCGTTACACCGCTGGCGCGGGCAGGAAAGCCCAAACGCATCAATATCAATGTCGACGAGTTTGCGCTTGAGCGTATCGACCGGGCCGCCCGCAAGGCGGGTGTCTCCCGCTCACGCTTCCTTGTGGAAAGCGCCTTGCAGGCCGGTTCGGAGCGCTGAAGTCCCTTGAGCGCTGACCCGTCCCCCAACCCGCCCCTCGACTGGGATGCGCGCTTCCGCGCCGATGATACGCCGTGGGAGAGAAAGCGCCTGCACCCGGCCTTTACCCACTGGCAGGCGCTGGGCCTGCTTGAGGCCGGCAAATCCATCTATGTGCCGGGCTGCGGGCGCGGCGAGGAGCCGCTGGCGCTGGCGAAGGCGGGCCTCAACGTCACCGCCATAGACCTCTCCCGCACCGCGATTGACTGGCAGAAGGCACGCTTTGCGCAAAGCGGGCTGACGGCGCATCTGGAAGCGGGAGACGCCCTCGCCTACCGGCCCGAAACGCCGTTCGATCTTTACTGGGAGCAGACCTTCCTCTGCGCCATTCCGCCGAAACTGCGCGAAACTTACGAGGCGGGCGCCTACGCGCAGATTCGCCCCGGCGGGGTGCTGCTCGCGCTCTTCATGCAGAAAGAGGAGATGGGTGGCCCGCCCTATGGCTGCGGATTGCCCGCCATGCGCGCCCTTTTCCCGGATACGCGCTGGCAATGGCCGGATGGCGAGCCAACGGCCTTCCCGCATCCGGGGTTGAATGCCAAGGAAGAGCTCGCGGTGCCGCTGGTGCGGCGGTAGCCCGGTCAGTCAGAGACATTGACCAAACCACTAATCCGCACCACCTTGGTGTTATGAAAACCGGCTGCCCACATACTGCACACTGCTTCTTTGCAGGTACGCTTCTCGCAAGCTAGCCGCCCGGGCTGGAACGCCTGAGGGCGTGTCTGGTTCGGGGTATTTCATTTCTCAGCACCTTCATTCTGGCACCGGCCTGTCCGGTCATACCTGTCCGCAATGCGCCGGGCCTTGGAAAATCAGTCATGCAAACTCTCACACAACCGGCCATCTATCTGGATGAAGACACCGCCGACACCCTGTACGACATCGCCAGCGCTGCCCCGGAGGGTAGCCGTGCGACTGCCGAACGCCTGCTTGGCGAGCTGGAACGCGCGATAGTCGTTCCGTCCCGCGACTTGCCAGACAATGTCGTCCGGCTGGGGGTGAATATCGCTTACAGGGATACCGATACCGGGCGGGTGCGTACGGGTTCAATCGTGCTGCCTCAGGAAGCGGACATCAGCGCCGGACGCATCTCTGTGCTGTCGCCGGCTGGCGCGGGTCTGATCGGCCTTGAAGAAGGCAGCGCCATCAGTTGGCAAATCGGCGACCGGGAGACCTCCCTTCTGGTCCTGCAGGTCGGGTAAGCGGCCGCCGCGGCGCCAGCTATTCAACAGGCCCGTCGAGCGGGAGACGGTGGTGTGCCCCCACTAGGCCGCATCCCGCCAGTCGAGGATGACCTTGCCAGACTTGCCAGAGCGCATCGCGTCAAAGCCGGTCTGGAACTCCTTCGCTGGCAGGCGGTGGGTGATCAGCTTCGACACATCAAGGCCCGATTGCAGCATCGCAAGCATCTTGTGCCAGGTCTCGAACATCTCGCGTCCATAAATGCCCTTGAAATTGATAGCGCGCATGATGAGCGAACCCATGTCGAGGTTGAACGGCTTTGCCGGCAAGCCCAGCATGGCGATATTGCCGCCCATCACCATGTGATCGACCATCTGCTTGAAGGCGGGCTCCGCCCCGCTCATCTCCAGGCCCACATCAAAGCCTTCGGTCATTTTCAGCTCCGCCATCACATCGCGAAGCTCTTCTTTCATCGTGTTGACCGGGCGCACGCTCGGCACCACGCGGGTCGCCAGCTCCAGCCGGTCCGGATTGATGTCGGTCAGCACGATATGACGCGCGCCGCAATGACGCGCGACGGCCGCGGCCATGATGCCGATAGGGCCAGCGCCGGTGATCAGCACGTCCTCGCCCACCAGATCAAAGGCCGTCGCGGTGTGGACCGCGTTGCCCAGCGGATCGAGGAAAGCGGCGATCTCCATCGGCACATTATCGGGCAGCGGGACCACGTTGAAGGCGGGGATACGCAGATATTCGGCAAACGCGCCCGGCATGTTCACGCCAATGCCGCGCGTTTCAGGGTCGAGGTGGAAGCGCCCGGCGCGTACCGCGCGGCTCTTCTCGCCCACCACATGGCCCTCGCCGGAAACGCGCATGCCGGGCTTTACCCGCGTCACCTCACTGCCCACCGCCTCGATGACGCCGCCAAACTCGTGGCCGACCACCATGGGCACGGGCACGTTCTTCTGCGCCCAGTCGTCGTAATTATAGATATGGATGTCGGTGCCGCAGATCGCCGTCATGTGGACGCGGATCAGCACATCATCCGGGCCGATTTCGGGCTTGGCCACATCCTGCATCCAGAGGCCTTCACGCGGCTCAGCCTTCACAAGCGCTTTCATCGGGGTTTCCTCCGGGCAGGTGTTTTTATCTGCCCGCTATCTAGCGCATTGTGGAGGCCCGGCGAAGGGGATGGGTGCATCTTCAGCGCTGCAACGCATCCGCGTTGCGATGTTAAAGAATGGATCCCGGGTCAAGCCTGGGAACCCGGTTGAGAAGCTCGGTGACA
Source organism: Glycocaulis alkaliphilus (assembly GCF_004000605.1). NCBI lineage: Bacteria > Pseudomonadati > Pseudomonadota > Alphaproteobacteria > Maricaulales > Maricaulaceae > Glycocaulis > Glycocaulis alkaliphilus. Next base: position 1,927,342 of record NZ_CP018911.1, read on the forward strand.
AATACCGGGGTCCCGGCCCCCGAGCCGGGATCCACAGTTCACACCCACACGGTGCCACCAGACCGGAACGGATCAATTCTGCGATCGAGGCGCTTGAAGCCCTCTCGTCGCCTCCAGAATGGGCAGTCCCGCTTCTGTCGGGACGTAAATCACATCCTGCTGGTTCTCACTGAGTGCCAGGATCCAGAGATAGCGAAGATAGCCCTCCGGACCGCCAAGTCCGTCCGCGATAATGGCGTTAGCTTCCGCCACGCCACGTGCGCGCTCAACCTCGGCCTGGGCGTTCAGACGCTCGGACTCCAGACGGGCTTCGGCTTCCAGAACAGCAATCCTGCGGTTCTGTTCGGCGCGTACCAGCTCGGCACGCCCCGCCTGTTCCTGCTGCCAGACCGAGTAGATCGGTACAATCCACATCGCGAGCGCCACCAGAATGACGCCCGAAATAACCAGAACCATAACCCCGCCTGCACGCATGCCGCTCTCCCAGACCGATTTTGAAAACATTGGCCGCATCAGGCCCTCGCGAAACCACTCACGTGTCTGGCGAGAGACTTACATGCTTTTCTGGCGAAGTTAACGTGCAGATCAGACAACCCCCAGCTTCTTGCCCACCTTGGTGAAGGCCTCCACCGCGCGATCGATCTGCTCAGGCGTGTGGGCGGCGCTCATCTGCGTGCGGATGCGGGCCTTGCCCTTGGGGACCACCGGATAGAAGAAGCCGATCACGTAGACGCCTTCATCCATCAGCGCGGAGGCCATGTCCTGTGAAAGCTTGGCGTCGCCCAGCATCACCGGGATGATCGGGTGCTCGCCGGGCAGAAGCTCGAAGCCGGCCTCGCTCATGCCCGCGCGGAAGCGCTTCGCATTGCTGAAAAGCTGCGCGCGCAAGTCATCGCCGTGCGCGACCATGTCCAGCGCCTTCAGGCTAGCGCCCGCAATCGCCGGAGCCAGCGAGTTGGAGAAAAGATAGGGCCGCGAGCGCTGGCGCAGAATGTCGATCACGGGTCGGCTGGCGCAGGTGAACCCGCCCATCGCCCCGCCGAGCGCCTTGCCGAGCGTGCCGGTGACGATATCGACCCGGCCCAGCACGCCGCAATGCTCCACACTGCCCCTGCCCTTAGCGCCCATGAATCCATGGGCGTGGCAGTCATCGACCATGGTGATGGCGTCATATCTGTCGGCCAGATCGCAGATCTCTTTCAGCTTCGCGATATAGCCATCCATGGAGAACACGCCGTCCGTGGCGATGAGGATGTGGCGGGCACCTGCCGCGCGCGCTTCTTTCAGTTTCGCCTCCAGATCATCCATGTCCGAATTGGCGTAGCGATAGCGCTTCGCCTTGCACAGGCGGATGCCATCAATGATGGAGGCGTGGTTGAGCGCATCGGAGATGATGGCGTCATTCTCGTCCAGCAGCGGCTCGAAAAGCCCGCCATTGGCGTCAAACGCCGCCGCATAGAGGATCGCGTCCTCGTGGCCGGTGAAGGCGGCCAGCGCTTTTTCCAGCTCGCGGTGAACGCTTTGCGTGCCACAGATGAAGCGTACCGAGGCGACGCCATAGCCATAGCGGTCGAGCGCGTCTTTCGCAGCGCTGATCAGCTCAGGCCGGTTGGCAAGGCCCAGATAATTATTGGCGCAGAAATTGATGACATGGCTCTCAGAGCCATTCTTCGCGACATCGATCTCGGAGAATTGCTGCGAAGTGATGACCCGCTCGCGCTTGTAGAGCCCCTCGGCCTCGATCTCCTGCAAGGTGCTGGCAAGGTGGGCGTAAAAGCTGTTGGCCATGGCGGGTGTCTCCGGTGTTTGCGTGCTCGCAACCGGGATAGGCCAAGCGGCTTTGCAGGGCAATGCACCGGGCCTCCCTCGTGCTTCGAGACGCAGCTAGCGCTGCTCCTCAGCATGAGGGAGCCAGATGGTTTTTGCCCTCATCCTGAGGAGCCACGCAGTGGCGTCTCGAAGGACGAGGGCAAAGTCTGCCCTGGGTCCCGGCTCTCCCTGCGGTCGGCCGGGAGTTCAGGCAGTGGGGCCTACCGCACCGGTTCCGGCTTGCGTTTCACGCCGGACTTGCCCTTGCCTTGCGGCTTGATGCGGTCGCCGGGGATGATCTCGAAATCGAGACGTTCCTCATCGGCGGCATCGACATCGACCTTCACCACACCGCCCTTGCGCAGCTGGCCAAAGAGAATTTCGTCGGCCAGAGGCTTCTTGATGTGCTCCTGGATCACGCGCCCCAGCGGACGCGCACCGAACTTCTCATCGTAGCCACGCACCGCCAGCCAGGCCTTCGCAGGCTCGGTTAGCTCGAAGGTCACGCCCCGGTCGGACAGCTGGGCTTCCAGCTCCAGAACGAATTTCTCCACCACGCGGGCGACGACATCCTGCTTCAGGCCGGCAAAGCCGATCACGGCATCGAGCCGGTTGCGGAATTCCGGCGTAAACAGCTTTTCAATCGCTGCCGTGTCCTCGCCCTCGCGCTTGCCGCGGCCAAAGCCGATGGCTTCCTTCGCGGCATCAGACGCGCCCGCATTCGTGGTCATGATCAGGACCACGTTGCGGAAATCGATCTTCTTGCCGTTGGCGTCGGTCAGCTCGCCATTATCCATCACCTGCAGGAGGATGTTGAAGATGTCCGGGTGCGCCTTCTCGATCTCGTCCATCAGCAGGACCGAGTGCGGATGCTGGTCGACCGCATCGGAAAGCTGGCCGCCCTGATCATAGCCAACATAGCCTGGAGGCGCGCCCAGCAGGCGGCTCACCGTATGGCGCTCCATATATTCGCTCATGTCAAAGCGCAGGAGTTCCACGCCCAGTACCGAAGCGAGCTGACGGGCGACTTCGGTCTTGCCTACGCCGGTGGGGCCGGAGAAGAGATAGCAGCCAATGGGCTTTCTCGGCTCGCGCAGGCCCGCACGGGCGAGCTTGATCGCGCTGGAGAGTTTCGAGATAGCCTCGTCCTGGCCGAACACCACGCGTTTCAGCGAGACATCGAGATCTTTCAGCACCCGCTCGTCGGACTTCGATACCGATTTCGGGGGGATGCGGGCCATCTTGGCGACGACCGTCTCCACTTCCTTCACACCAATGGTTTTCTTGCGCTTGGACGCAGGCACAAGACGCATGGAGGCACCAGCCTCGTCGATCACGTCGATGGCCTTGTCCGGCAGTTTGCGGTCGCCGATATAGCGGTCGGCCAGCTCCACCGCGCTTTTCAGCGCTTCATTGGTGAAGCGCACATCGTGGAAGTCCTCGAAATAGGGTTTGAGCCCCTGCAGGATCTTGATGGAGTCCGGCACGGACGGCTCGACCACATCGATCTTCTGGAAGCGGCGGGCAAGCGCCCGGTCCTTCTCGAAGTGCTGGCGGTATTCCTTGTAGGTCGTTGAACCCATGCAGCGCAGCGAGCCGGACTGCAGGGCGGGCTTTAGCAGGTTGGAGGCATCCATCGCCCCGCCGGACGTGGCGCCCGCACCAATGACGGTGTGAATTTCGTCGATGAACAGCACGGCGTTGGGCCGCGCTTCCAGCGCCTTGACCACCTGCTTGACGCGTTCCTCGAAATCGCCGCGATAGCGCGTGCCAGCCAGCAGCGCGCCCATATCAAGCGAGTAGATCGTCGCCTCTTCGAGCACTTCAGGCACATTGCCTTCCACGATCAGGCGGGCAAGGCCTTCGGCGATGGCCGTCTTGCCGACGCCCGGATCACCCACCAGAAGCGGATTGTTCTTGCGGCGGCGGCAGAGAATCTGCACGCAGCGCTCAACTTCCGCGGCGCGCCCGATCAGCGGATCAACGCTGCCGGCTTTCGCCTTGGCATTGAGATCAACGCAATAGGCGGCCAGCGCATCATCCTTGTCGTCGGCCGCGTCCTCATCGGCCTCGTCAGCGCCCATGGGGCGGCGGCTCTCGTCCGCGCCCGCCTTCTTGGCGATGCCGTGGGAGATGAAATTGACCGCGTCATAGCGGGTCATGTCGCGCTCAGCCAGGAAGTAGGCCGCGTGGCTCTCGCGCTCGGCAAAGAGCGCGACGAGCACGTTCGCGCCGGTCACTTCCTCACGGCCCGAATTCTGGACGTGAATCACCGCACGCTGGATGACGCGCTGGAAACCGGCCGTGGGCTTTGCATCATCATCATTATCGACGATCAGGCTCGCCAGCTCGTTATCGACATAGTCGCCGAGCGTGGCGCGCAGCTCCTCCACATCGACATCGCAGGCGCGCATGACCGCTGCAGCGTCCTCGTCATCGCAGAGGGCCAGCAGCAGATGCTCCAGCGTCGCGAACTCATGCCGGCGCTCATTGGCCGCCGTCAGCGCGATATGCAGGCTTTGCTCAAGGGCAGGCGAAAATGATGGCACGGGACTAGTCCTTTTCCATGGTGCACTGGAGAGGATGCTGTGCCCGGCGTGCCGCGTCCATAACCTGCGCCACCTTGGTCTCAGCTACCTCGAAGGTAAAAACGCCGCAAACCCCCACCCCATTCTGGTGAACATGCAGCATGATGCGAGTCGCGTCTTCCTGGTCCTTGTGAAATATGACCATCAGAACCTGAATGACGAATTCCATCGGCGTAAAGTCGTCATTGAGCAGCAGGACCTTGTACATGGACGGGCGCTCGGTACGCGGGCGCGTTTTCACGGTAATGCCCGTCTGGCGCTCCGTGTCGCCGGGCCCAGGTGCCGATGGCCCCTTTGGTCCCGATGGTTTGCGCGGGTCCGTCATGCCCATTCGCTGGTCCGCCTCGCTTCGCATGCGTCTCCGGGCGAATTGCCGCCCGTCCGGAGAATTAAATAGGCATGCGGGGGCCAGTGAGAAGCCCCCCAGAGCGGCTTGTTAACAGTCCGCGCTGGCAGCGGGCGGCTGGAAACACATTTTTGAAGGGGCTTGGTGAGCCGGCCGGGGCTCGAACCCGGGACCTACTGATTAAAAGTCAGTTGCTCTACCAGCTGAGCTACCGGCTCTCATCAAGAGTGCGCGTATCTATAGAGGCCCGCCGCGCCGGTCAAGGCGCTCAAGTGCGTCACGATTGCGCGTTTCACCCTCATGTTTGCCATGGCTTTGCCATCATGGACAGACACTCTGCTCCGGCAGGAGGACGGGCTTGATGAATTTTGCGCGTATGGTGGTGATATGTGGCGTGTCGGCGCTGGCGGTTTCCGCCTGCACGACATCGCGCGAAACCTTTGATGAAGCAGCCGGGCGCACCATGCCGGCCGCCTATGATGCGCTGGGCGCGCCGCGCGAGCGTCCGGGCGCGGTGATGGTGGAGGAAGGCGAGCGCACCGTCCCCACACCCTATGGCGGCTCTGGCGCGCGCCGGGTCTGCTCCACCGTGGCGACCGACATTGCGCGCCTGACAGCCGTACTCGGCCCCGATCGCGAGCAGCCCCCTGCCCGTGACGAAACAGCCGAGGAGGCCCGCGAGCGCTCCATGTGGGATAGCGGGCAGGATTTGCTGTCGCGCGCGCCGGACGCCGCTCAGGACGCAGCCGTGGACGCCTATTATTCGGCCATTGTGGGGCTGAACCCGGTCCGGCCCGTCGCCCGCTTTGTGCAGAATTCGGCGCGTATCGAGGCGCAGGCCCGCGCCCAGCGCGAAATGGCCGACCGCCGCCGTGCATACTTGCGCGGCCTGTTTGACGGGTATGGCTGCAACCGGCGCATCCTGGAACAGACCTTTATCCGCTACGGGCTGGCGGAGGGGGAATGATCCGGACGGATGCTTCCGGCACGGATCTGAAGCCAGCAAAGGCGCCGTAAATCCAACACCCACGCGTGGTCATGTGACACTACTTGGCCAGCGCGGCGGGCAGTCTATATTCCCATTTAGCGCGCTCCACAGGGAGTATCGGGCAAGAAAGTCTGCCCTCCGCGCAGTTGAAGAGATGCTGTTCATGACCGAAAATGTCGACATTCAAGTCTGTGACGTCCGGCACATCGTGCATATGCGTTTTCCCTCACGGGTCAGTGCTGGCCAGCTCAGAGAAATCATTGGACAGTTGATGAGCGGCGCCATCCCCGCCGATTACAATATTCTGCTGGATTTCACACAGACAGAACAGGCCAATGTCCCGGCGACGGAGATACTGGACCTGGCGATGAAGCGCCGCAAGATGTTGCCAGCCCATCCGCTTGCCCCGGTCAGAACCGCCGTGTTGGGCGTGAAAACGGATATTGAAGATGCTCTGGATGCCTGGGAGAGCTTCCTGACGGAAAGCCCGCCCGCAGTCATTTTCAACAGATTTGACAGCGAGACGCAGGCGCTGGCCTGGTTGACCGAAGGTCGGCAAGCGGACTAGCCGCGCTTGCCTGTGCCCTCTTCCCAGCGGGCGAGGAACTCGTTGCGGAACGCCTCGAACCGGCCTGCAGCAATGCTCGCGCGCATGCGCGCCACCAGATCCTCGTAATAGGCGACATTGTGCCAGGAGAGGATCATGGAGCCCAGATACTCCCCCGCGCGCACCAGATGATGCAGATAGGCCTTCGAGTAGTCGCGGCTGGCCGGGCAGTTCACCGCCTCGTTGAGCGGGCTTACATCCTCGGCATATTGCGCGTTTTTCAGGTTGAACGGGCCATAGTCTGACCAGGCCTGACCATGGCGGCCAGAACGGGTCGGCATCACGCAGTCGAACATATCGATCCCGCGCGCCACCGCCTCCACAAGGTCAATCGGGCGGCCTACACCCATCAGATAACGCGGGCGATCCTGCGGCAGGTGCGGCGTTGTCACGTCCAGCACATTGCACATCATCTCAAACCCCTCGCCCACAGCGAGCCCGCCGACCGCATAGCCATCAAAGCCAGTCTCGATCAGGGCTTCGGCGGACTGTTGACGTAAGTCCGGATAGACAGAGCCCTGCACGATGCCGAACAGGTTCTGGGTCTCGCGCCCCCCGAAAGCCTCTCTCGAGCGCCGCCCCCAGCGGATGGAAAGCTCCATGGATTTCGCTGCCGCGTCGCGTTCACACGGGAAGGGCGTGCATTCATCCAGCTGCATGGAGATGTCGGCGCCCAGAAGGTCGGCCTGAATCTCGATAGAGCGCTCCGGGGTCAGCATGTGTTTGGAGCCATCGATATGGCTTTTGAAGGCCACCCCCTCCTCGCTCATCTTGCGAAGCCCTGCGAGCGACCAGACCTGAAACCCGCCAGAGTCAGTCAGGATCGGCCCGTCCCAGCGCATGAAGTGATGCAGGCCGCCAAGGCGCTTCACCCGCTCCGCGCCGGGGCGCAGCATGAGGTGGTAGGTATTGCCCAGAAGAATGTCCGCGCCTGCCTGCCTTACCTGATCGGGATAGAGCGCCTTTACGGTCGCTGCCGTCCCCACCGGCATGAAGGCAGGCGTGCGGATCTCCCCGCGCGATGTTTTCAACGTGCCGGTGCGCGCCTGGCCATCGACGGCGGCGATCTCAAAGGGAAAACTGGCCATGTGAGTCGGATGTCCTGATGCGGCGGGGAAAGTGGAACGGATGAGCTGGAAAGACGAAATTGAAGAGTTGCGCAAGCGTCAGGCGCTGACACGCGCCATGGGCGGGCCGGAAAAACTGGAGCGCCAGCGCGCCGCAGGACGGCTGAATGTGCGCGAGCGCATCGCCCTTCTATCCGATGAGGGCAGTTTTCGCGAGATCGGCTCCATAGCAGGCACAGCGAGCTATGATGAGGACGGCAAGCTCACCGGCCTGATGCCCGCCAACTGCGTCTTTGGCCGCGCTAAAGTGCGGGGCCGCGACGTGGTACTGGTGGCTGATGATTTCACCGTGCGCGGCGGGGCGGCAGACGCCGCCATCGTCGAAAAGCAGATTCAAGCCGAAGCCATGGCGCGGGACTTGCGCCTGCCGCTTCTGCGCCTGATCGAAGGCACGGGCGGCGGGGGCTCGGTCAAATCCATTCTCGACATGGGTGCCACTTACGTGCCCTTCAATCCGGCCTGGGATCTGGTGGTGGAGAATCTGGAGACCGTGCCTGTAGTCTCGCTGCTGCTGGGGCCCGTGGCAGGGCTGGGCGCAGCCCGCGCCGTCTCCAGCCATTATTCGGTGATGGTCCAGGGGCAGGCGCAGATGTTCGTCGCAGGGCCGCCTGTGGTCGCGGGCATTGGCGAGCACGTCACCAAGGAGGAGCTGGGCGGGGCGGACATCCAGCTTGCCGCTGGCGCGGTCGATGACGCCTTTGCCAGCGAAGCCGAAGCGATGGAGGCCGCGCGCTGGTTCCTCTCCTATCTGCCAAACTCCGTCCATGAACTGCCCGCTCGCACCACGCCGAAGGACGATCCGGCACGCACCGATCCGGCGCTCTCCTCAATCGTGCCGCGCGACAAGCGCTACGCCTATGACATGCACGCCATTCTCGCCTCGACCATGGACAAGGGGTCGGTCTTCGAGATGGGCCGCAATTTCGGCCAGTCCGTCATCACCGCCTTTGCACGGCTCGATGGCTGGCCGGTGGCGGTGGTCGCGTCGAACCCCAAAGTCTATGGCGGCGGGTGGACAGCAGAGGCCGCGCAGAAAGTGACGCGCTTCATCGATCTGGCCGAAACCTTCCGCCTGCCGATTGTCCATTTCGTGGATATTCCCGGCTTCGTCATCGGCACGCGCGCCGAACGCGCAGGGACCATCCGCCATGGCGCGCGAGCGCTCGCCGCGCTCTATCAGGCCAGCGTTCCCATGTGCGCGATCATCGTGCGCAAAGCCTTTGGCGTCGCCGGTGCGGCCATGATGAACCATACCGGCTTTCGCTATCGCTATGCCTGGCCGTCAGGCGATTGGGGCTCACTGCCGCTCGAAGGCGGGGTGGAGGCGGCGTTCAAGGCGGCGCTCGAAACAGCCGAAGACCCGGCCGCGATGAAAGCGGAGCTCTCCCGCCAGATGCGCGCCTTCTCCTCCCCCTTCAAGACGGCCGAACGCTTCTGGGTGGAGGAGATCATCGATCCAGCAGAGACACGGCCTTTGCTGACCGAGTTTGCGCGGCTCTCTGCGCCTCTGCGGGAGCGGGGAGAGCGGAAGCCACGCTATCGGCCTTAGGGGATTGTCATTCTGTGGACCGGTTTCCTCCCCCGTTTACGGGGGAGGTGTCAGCGAAGCTGACGGAGGGGGGAGCTTTTTTGAACAATCCCCCCTCGGCCCTTCGGGCCACTCCCCCCGTAAACGGGGGGAGAAACCGTTCCCTCGGGATCGCGCAGCGATCCAAAGATGGAAGCAAAACCAACACCTTAAAAACCTTACCAGCTTCGTCAGATGCAACACGGCACGCTTTGAGGGACGGTCCCTTCCGTTAGCTCCTTTGGGGGAGTGAGAAGGAGAACCGTCATGAAACGCATCCTCTTTGCCGGGCTGGCGATGGCCGCCCTGTCTGCACCCGCCCTCGCCCAGCAAGGCCAGGTGATCCGCATGGGCGATAGCGCGCTGTCCTGCCGCGAAGTGATCGTGGAAGCCAATGCTGCCGCCGAAGTCCTTGGCGGCGCGCCCGAAGGCGGCGTTTTCGATTCCACCTATGCGACCGAGGCTGCAACCGGCCTCGCGCAGCAGGCCGCGCTGATGTCAGGAGCGGGTCGGGCCATTCCCGGCATCGGCGCGGTTGGCGGCTTGATGCGCCAGCGCGCCCAGCAGCGTGAAGCCGAGCTGGCCGCCCAGCGCGAAATCGCCGAGAAGCGCTGGTACTGGCTCTCAGGGCTTTATGAAGGCGGGCAGTGCGACAGCGTGCTGCGGGCCGAAGCGCAAGCCGCTACAGCGGCAGCAGCTCAACCGCAATCAGATGAGCCGGTCTATGAAATGGGGGATCCGGCAGAAGAGTAAGTCCCTCCTCTTCGCACGGTGCAGGCGTGCTGCCTTCAGTCCGGCCGTCCCCGGTTGCGGCTGAAGGCAGCGCGCAGCGCATTCATGGCCTCGCGTGACAGGGTGACATTCATGCCGGTTTCGCGGGCCTCATAGGCGTCCCAGCCGCTCGGCCAGCGCCACGCCGCCCAGTTTGCGCCAGCGCTTTCCAGCGCGGCAATACGGGTCTGGAAATAACGGCCCAGATCGGGCGCATGCAGCGCCGCGCCAAACTCCAGACAGCACCAGCGCGGATAACCCGCCATCGCCTGTGCCAGATGGCGGCCGTCATCATTGAGGCGCACGCCGGCGCGCGCGCCCTGATGGGTATATTCCCGCGGCGCATAGTCATGCACGTTGATGATTGTCTGCGCAGAGACACTCTGCATGGCGCCCAGCGCCTCTGCCCGCGCCCAGCGGTCCGGGCTGAGGATAAGCGGCACGCCAATGGCTTGCGGCCAGTTGCGGTCAATCGCGGCGGCGATTGCCGGCCAGACAGACGGATGGCCCAGATCACTGCCATTGGGTTCGACCATCGCCAGAATGCCCGCCAGCGCCGGATGCGAGCCAAAGCTGCGCGCCGCATGCAGGCACATGGCCACCCAGGCGGCCTGTGCCTCCTCATCGTGCCAGAGCGCATTGTTCAGCAGGCGGCGCGGATACCAGTCATCATCGGGGTGGAAGGCAAAGGCGCTGCGCCCCGGTCCGGTGCGAAAGCCAATGACCGTGTAGAGACCGGCACGCTGACACATATCCAGCCAGCGCCCGACATGGTCCTCAACCGCCGGATCAACGCCAAAGCGGCCCGTTTCACCAAACACGCCCGTGCCAGACCAGACGGCCAGATTGGCGCCTGCCTCGGCCAGTGAATCCAGCGCCGCCTGGGAGACAGGCGCACCCAGCGGCCCCGGCCCGAGAAACGTTGTGCCATCCAGCTCCGGATAGACGCGCCGCTGGGCAAACACAGCCCCGCGCAAATGCGGCCCGGATGTATTGTCCCACAAGGCCAGGCGGCCTGAAGGCGATGGATCGTAGGACGCAAGGCGCAGGCCCGGCGGCGCAAACGCGGCGCTGAAGGCCGCTCCGCCAGAGGCCAGCACATTGCGCCGGGTCGTCATGCCGCCCGGAACGCTGTGAAACGGTCGATACGCCGGAAGGCCCGGCCCGGAAGCGTGGAGATTGGCCCCAGCGGCAGGCGCTCGGCCGCATCCTGGATATTATCGGCCAGCTGGCGGGCAGCACCTGCCAGTGACGGCGCAGCCACATAGCCGGACATCAGCGGAAACTGCCAGCTGGCCAGTTCGCGCTTGAAGTCATATTCGCCCGGGCCAAGGTGGATTTCTTTCAATCCCTGGGCCGGCAATTCGCGTGCGATCTCAAGAAGCAGGTTCAAACCCGGTCCGACCCGTGCAAACTCAGGATCATAGACCGGAAACCAGTAGTGCAGCACCGTGCCGGAGCGCACGCCCACATGAGCGGCAGCCAGCTTTCCGTCAATCTCCAGGCTCGACACCAGCCGCTGTGCATTCTCAAGACCTTCAACGCCCAGCGCATTGATGAGGCGGCGCGTCCAGTCCACCGAGAACACGTCGAAATGGCCGGTGCGCACATACTGGGCTGATTTCCACTCCAACGCCTTGGCCAGCACCTCGGGGCGGTCGTCATGAACCCTGAAGACGAAGCTCGTGGTCTCGTCCTCCAGCTTGCGCCTGCGGGCGCGCAGATTGCGGAAGGCCTTGGGTTCGACGGCGCCGCGCCCGGCAAGCCACGCCTCATATCCGGCGCTGAGATCAATCACCCAGGATCCGTCCGTGAAGTGCGCATGGGGGCGGAACGCGGCTTGCGTGCCGAGCGCGCCTGAGAAGTCGAAAACCTTCAGCCCTGCCTGGCGCAGGACCGCACGCAGATCAAACTGCGCATCGGACGGCGCGATAAAGCCGTGATGGTCGCCCAGCGGACCGCCCAGCGGCCGGGCATAGCCGAGCAGGCCCTGATGAAAGGGCAGGAAGCCGGTGATGGCACCCTTTTCGCGGATCACCGCAATGTGGGTATCACGGCGGGCCTGCGCCACCGCGTCGAGAAAACCGAGCGAGAAATAAGGGCTCGCCAGAGACGGGTTCGCGCCCTGAAACGCGCTCCACGCGCTGCGCTCATGGCTGCCCAGCAGGGATGCCCGGCATGTCTCGACTTCAACCATTCATCCATCCCCATGAACGCGCGCAGCTACCCGCCTGCCCCATACCGGGACGGTTTTTATCCGTCCGGTCTGGTTAAGGCGGTTCTTAAGGCTTGTTATGCATGCTGCGTTCCGCTGCGGCTCCGGCACCGGGCTTGCTAGCAGACAGACAATGTAGCGCACCGGAACGCCTGATAATGCTGAACCGCCATCTGCTGACCTATCTGCCGGTCTATGCCGCGCAAATCCTTGTCGGATTTGGCAGCGTGGTGGTGTTCACGCGAGTCCTGTCACCCGAAGACTATGGGCGCTACACGCTGGTACTCGCCGGCGCCCTGCTCACGCAGACACTGGTATTTACCTGGCTGGACGCCGCCGTTGCGCGCCATCACGCGCGCGCCACCGCCAGAGGACGCCTTGGCGGGCACCTCGCTACAGCGTTTTCCCTCTACGGCGCGCTGGCCGTTCTGAGCCTGGTGATCTTTGGCGGCGCCATCGCGTTTGCGCCCGTCAGCACCGAAATGAAGACAGTGTGCGCGTTCGCGCTGGTCTCACAGGTGCTGCGCTCAGCCATGATGATCGCGCTGGAGACCCGCCGCGCCGAGGGCGAGGCTGTGCGCTTTGCGCTGCTGGAAAGCTTTATCCTCAGTGCCGGTTTCGGCCTTGGCGTGGTGTTCATTCTGGCGGGCGGGATGGGGCCTGCAGGCCCGTTCGCAGGCATAGCGCTGGCGTGCGTGGTGGCCATACTGATCGACATTCCGGTCCTCCTGTCCAAGGCCAAGCGAGACCGTGCCGGGCCGCGCCGGGCTTTGCGCTTCTTTGCCTATGGCGCGCCTGTGGCGGTGTCGCTGGTGTTTGAACACCTGCTCTCCACCGGAGACCGTTTCGTCATTGCGGCGCTGATGGGCGAAGCTGCGACCGGTGCCTATGCCGCCGGATACGGCATTACCGACCGCTCGCTGAACATCATCTTCATCTGGCTGGGCATGACCGCCGGGCCGCTGGCCATCAAGGCGTTCGAGCACGAGGGCGCAGAAGCCGCGCGCGCCGTGCTGCGCCAGGCCGCCGGCCTGATGGGTCTGATCGCGATTCCCGCCGCCACCGGCATCGCATTGCTCTCCGAACCCTTCGCCCGGCTTCTGATCGCTGACAGCCTTGCCGGTGCCGCAGCGCCCATCATGCCGCTGATCGCGCTGGGTGCGATGCTGAACGGCTTCATGACCTATGTCTTCCATGAGAGCTTCGTGATCGGGCGCAAGCCGAAAGTCATGGCCGGGCTGATGGCGGGCAGTGCGGCGCTTAACCTGGCGCTGAACTTGGCACTGATCCCGATGCTGGGCCTGATCGGCGCGGCGCTGGCCACCGTCCTCTCCTACGCCATTGCGCTGGCTGCGTGCGTGGTCATGGGCCGGGGTATTTTCCGGCTCTCTTTGCCTCTGGATGACTGGGTGAAGGCCGCGACCGCCAGCGTCATCATGGCGGCTGCGCTGATGGCGTTGCCGGTGCCGGAAGCCGCCTTCGCGCATCTGGCATTCCACGTTCCGGTGGGCGTGCTGGTCTACGCGGTTGTGGCCCTGACGCTGGACATTGCCGGATGCCGCAGCGTGTTCGTGATGCCCGCCATGCGCCGCCTGCAATGGAGGGGTGCATGAGCGCGCCCTCCCTCTCCGTCCTGATCCCGTTTCACGGCGATGACCCGTCTGCCCTGCTGGACGCCCTGCTGGCGCAGGCCGGAGCGGACATGGAAATCGTCCTCTTCGACGACGGATCACCCGCCGCAGATGTCTTCGAGCGACTGTCCGAGCATCCCGATGTCCTGGACGGGGCGGTGCGTATCTTGCGCTCCGATACCAATATCCAGCGCTCCGGCGCGCGCAATGCGCTGGCCGGGGCGGCAAAGGGCGAATGGCTGCTGTTTCTGGACGCGGATATGGAGCTGCCTGAGGGTTTTCTTGCCCGCTGGCAGACATTGCTCGAAAGCGCGGAGTTTGACGCGGCCTATGGCGGCTATCTCGTGCCAGAGACCAAGGCGGGTCAGTTCGCCGTTCATGCAGCCCTCGCCCGCGCCGGTGACATAAACAATGCCGAGGCCCGCGCCAAACGCGGGGCATCGGCCTTCGCTGGCTCCAACATGGCGGTCAGATCGGCACTGATGGCCCGCGTGCGCTTTGACGAATCCTATCGCGGCTGGGGCTGGGAGGATGTGGACTGGGCCGTACGCGCCGCCAAGACCGGACGCCTCGCCCATATCGATAATCCGGCAGGCCATGGCGGATTGCAGAGCGTTGACCGGCTGATCACAAAATTCGCCGAAGGCGGCATCAATTATGCCCGCTTCCTCGCCCGCCATCCCGACCAGGCAAGCCTTCCCGGCGCGCGTCTTGCACGCCTGCTGGCCCAATGGCGCCTGTTTGCGCCGGTGCAGGCGCTGGCCCCGGCCCTGTCCCGGACAAACGCCCTTCCGACCCGCGCGCGCGTGCTGGCGCTCAAAGCCTACAAGGCAGCGTGCGCCGCAGCAGCTTTGAAGGAGGTAGCGCCATGAGCGGTATCTATCAGCCCGCCGGTAATCTGCTTGGCAAGGTACGCCGTCTGGCAGCGCGCGCGGGCGTCAGGCGTCCGATCGATGTGGCGATCAACGAGCCGATCGTCTCCTTCACCTTTGATGATTTCCCGCGCTCGGCTGCGCTGATTGGTGCGCCCATGCTGGAAAGGCGTGGCTGGCGTGGCACCTTCTACACCGCCATGGGCTTTCTCGGTACGACCACGCATCTGGGCGACATGATGCAGCGCGCCGACATCGAGGCGCTGCACGCGCGCGGCCACGAGATTGCCTGCCACACCTACGCCCATCTCGATGCCAGTCATTGCGAGCCTGACGTTTTCGCAGACGATTGCGAGCGTAATTGCGCCGAGCTGATGGAAATGGGCATTTTGCGCCCGCGCACCAGCTTTGCCTTTCCCTATGGAGAGGCAAGCCCGGCCATCAAACGCGCCCTGCAGCCGCGCTATGGCGCGCTGCGCGGCGTACGCCATGGCATCAACCGCAAGGGCGATGATCTGAACCTGCTAAAAGCCGTCGCGCTGGATGGCGGAAAAGCCGGTCTGGACAAGGCCTTGCGGGCTATCCATGAGGTGAAAAGCGAACCGGGCTGGCTGATCTTCTATGGCCATGACGTGCGCGAAAACCCGTCCGAATGGGGCTGTACGCCGGAGTTTCTGGCGACCATCTGCGCGGAAGTGGACGCGCAGGACCTGCCCGTGCTGACGGTTGGCGAAACGCTGTCCATGCTGTCGGATGAACCTGCCCGGATACCGGCATGAGCGAAGACGCCTCTGTCAGCGTGCTGATCCCCACTTTCCGCAGGGCCGAAGGGCTCTCGCGGGCCGTGGCGAGCGTACTGGCGCAGACCCGCCTGCCTGATGAAATCGTGATCGTGGACAATGACCCGGCAGCAAGCGCGCGCCATGTGGCGAGCCAGCTCGCAGACGATTCGCCCGTTTCGATCCGCTATGTCCACGAGCCACGCCCCGGCGTCGCGAATGCCCGCAATGCCGGGTTTGCCACGGCAACGGGACGCTTCATCGCCCAGCTGGATGATGACGAGGCGGCCAGGCCGCAATGGCTGGAAAGCCTGCTGGCTACTCGCGAAGCCATGGACTGTCCCATCGTGTTCGGGCCGGTCACACCGCTGGCAGTGGACGCGAGCCCGACCGCGCGGGCCTTTCTGGAACGCCTCTATGCGCGCACCGGCCCGCAAGAGGACGCATTGCGCAGCCGGGACTGGGGCTGCGGCAATTCCCTGATCGACCGGGCCGCGGTGTCCCTGCCTGATCCACCTTTTGATGTGCGCACCAATGAAATGGGCGGCGAGGATGATCTTCTGTTCGTGGGGCTGCAGGATACCGGGGTTCGTTTTGCCTGGTCAGCGAAAGCCGAAGTGATCGAGCATGTAGAGGGCAAGCGCGCGCGCTGGCCGCACATGCTGGCGCGCAGCTTCGCCTATGGTCAGGGTGCCAGCCAGAACTGCATCCATGGGACCAAAGTCGATTATCCCGGCCTGCTGGGCTGGATGGTGGTCGGTCTGGGGCAGGCAATGGTGTTTGGACTGATCGCCTTGCCTGCGCGCCTGGCTGCCGGGCCTGAGGCTGGCGCGGCCTGCCTCGACAAGGCCGTGCAGGGGATTGGCAAGCTGTTCTGGATGGAGCGTCTTGCGCCGCGCTTTTACGGCGCTGCCTCGCGCGGCTGAGCCAGCTTGGCCGCCGTTGCGGTGAACATCACCCACATGAGCGAGTTCTGCTCGGCCAGATTACTCTCCGAAAAACTGATAAGCCCCCACATGACGAGGAAGGGCAGCGCCCAGTACGTCTCATTGCCCTTAAACAGGCGCATGGCCGCGCTGCCGAGCGCCCCAGTATAGGCAATCAGGGCAATCCCCACCCCGACCAGCCCGGTGGCGAGCGCCGTCTCTATCCAGCCATTATGCGCGGTCGGCACAGGCCAGCTTGTTTCCAGCCGCACCCAGTGCGCCGGCCCCAGCTCCACCTGCCAGAACACGCCATAGCCAAAGCCCAGCATCGGGCGCTCACGGATCTGGCGGAAGAGCGCCTCCCATATGTCTGTCCGGCCGGTGAAGGTCGCATCGCGCCCTAGTGCTTCGAGCAGCACGCCGGGGCCTATTACCAGCACCAGAATGCCCAGCGAAACACCCACCACGCCGGCCATGACGGCAATCGCGGACGAGGCCGCATCGCGGCGCGCCATCGCGATCATGCCCGGCCCGGCAATCGCGATGAAGCTTGCCAGCAGCGCCGTGCGCGAGGTGGAGAGCAGGACCAGAGCCAGCGCCGGAACGACAAGGGCGAGCCAGAGCATGCGGCGCCTTGCGTCAAACGCCGCCGCGCCCACAAAAGCCAGCACCGCCCAGCCCATCATCGCGCCCAGCGTGTTCTTCTCCCACCACAGGCCGCGCCATGCGCCGGGGTGGATTTGCTGCATCACGCCAAAGCCCGGCACCAATGCCCCGGCAATCGCGCTGCCAATCATCAAAATGGCGAAGCTGACAGCCAGAATGGTCAGCAGAGACTTCCAGTCGAACCGCGATGCCAGCCACAGGCCAAACAGCGTCGTCATGGCCAGTGCCAGCGCGCGGCGCGAGGTGATGTCAGGATCGATCGACCAGAAGGTGGACAATCCGGCGAGCACCGCCAGCAGCACCAGCGGCCAGGCCCTGAACGCCGTCTCCAGGAAGGCCAGAGGCCGCATGGCAATCAGGATGAGGGTCACACCATAGACCGGCAGCCAGACCAGACGCAGCGCTTCGGCCGCATCCGGCTTTAGCGGATCGACCAGCAAGGGCCCCAGCAAGGCCTGCGAGAACAACAAGATGGCCAGAACCGCCAGCGCCGCTTCCAGCAAGGGCAGGAAGGTCAGGCGGGGAAAGGCCGAGCGCCAGACTGCCGCCCGGTGGAGCGCGTTCATTGCGCGGCTCCCCTCGCCTCACCCTGCCAGTCATGGGCGCGGTTCACGATCACGCCCAGCACTTTTGCGCCCAGCTTTTCGATATGAGCGGCAAGGCGTTCGGCATCGGCGCGCTTGTCGCGCCGTGCATTGGCCACAAGAATGACGCCATCAAGATCAGGCGCGACCGCGGCTATGGCCGGTGAGCCATGCGGCACATCCACCACGCTAAGCGGTGCCATGGCGCGCAATTGCTGCCAGTAGCCCGGCGCGCGCTTGTAGACGAGGCGCTCCATCTCACCCGGCTTGTGCTGGAAACGCGTGACCAGCACATAGGCCGCTTCCAGCTTGCGCAGTACCAGACGCCCCGTTCCGGCCGGTTCCGCCGTCCAGAACGGTTCTGCGCCGATTTCGGTGGAATAGGCCGAGCCATTAAGGCGCGCGCGGCTGGCTTGCGGATTATTGGCAAAATCGAGATCCACGAGCCAGACCGGCCCGCCGGTTTCTACCGCAGCGGCGCGCGCCAGCCCGGCGGCGACGCTGGACGTGCCGGCCTTGGCGGTGATGCCAAGCATCATGACAACTTTGCCCGGCGCACCGGGAGGCGCCAGCCGGCGTGCCAGATCGGCAAGTTCTGTGGCGAACGGGTTCACGCCGTCTGTCTCCGCTAGCGGCTGCGCGGGCAGCTCATGCCGGGGCCCGGTCATGCGTGCCCTGACCCGTGCATGGCGCCGGGACCAAAATCCCGCACGCGGGCCAGCACCGCAAGGGGTCTTGCAGCAGGTTCAACATGCGCGGCGCGCTGACCGCCTTGCGGGCGTGGCGCTGGGGCTGTGCTGGCCGCCTGCCGGTAGGGCGCTGGCGCCGGCTCGACATGGGCGTCGGCAAGATCATCCTGCTCACGCCGCGATACCGGACGAAGGGCGCGCGGGTCGCGCGTGGCATCGAAATAGCCTTTCAGCAGCCCCAGCAGAACGGCCGCACCGAGCGCCAGTATGCCCGCTGCCCCGATGGCCGCAGTGCGCAAGGAGCGCGCCTGCGCGGGCGGGGTCGCCCGTTCGACGATACGCACCGAGTCAGCAATGCCGGAGGCACCGCCCCGGCGCGATGAAGCCGCGGCAAACTGGAGGGCGAGACGCCCCGCCGCCTCTCCGCGTGAGGATGCCTCGCGGCTCAGCCGGTCATACTGGCTTGCCAGCCCCGCAAGCCGGTCAGCCTGGGACCGCGCCGCATCAAGCTGGACACGCAATGTGGCCGCAAGGCGCGCCTGCGCAGCAGCCTCCGCCTCCCGTTGCAGCCGGGCCGTATCCAGTTCCTGATAGACCGGATTGGTACCAGTACGGCGCTGGCCGGCACCGTCCGCCCCGCCTGACTGCACCAGCTCACGCAAGGCTCGTATCTCGCGGTCAAGCGCCTGCACGGGCGGCGCGTCGTCCTGATAACGTGAGCTCAGCTCACGGCGGCGTACGTCCAGCGCCAGAAGCTGCCCGGTGACGTCATTTTCAACATAAAGTTCAATGGACTGCGGCATGTCCTGCAGGCGCTGTGAGAGAGCTGCAGCGCCTCCGCGGGCGGACTGCGTGGCCGCCTCCGCAGCCAGAAGAGAGTTTTCCAGCTCCGTCATGCGGGTAACCAGCGCCAGACGCTCGGCCTGGAAATCGACAATGGCATTTTCTGTCAGGAAGGCGCGCAGATTGGTCTCTGCCACGGCAGCAGCTATTTCGGCAGCGGCCAGACGCTGGCCCAGCGCATCGGCGCCGTCTTCAACCAGCACTTCACGGCGATAGGCGAGATAGGCATCGATGATGGCATTGAGCACATTGGCTGCCGATTGCGGTGTTTCCCCGCCATAGCTGGCCTGCAGCACGCTGGCATGCGGAGCCCGCTCGACCTTGAAGCTGGTGCGCATCTCGCGCAGCACCGAAGGCTGCGGCGAACCGCCCTGACGCTCGATGGCGAGGCGGCGAACCGTCTCGGAATTGAGAAGTTCGGCCTCCGACTGAAGCACCTGATCAAGCGTGAACGCGCCGCCGGAGCCGGCCGCGCCGGGCGCCTGGTCCTCAGGATCCAGCAGCACGAGCAGCCGTGACTGGGCAACGTATTCGGGCTTCAGCACGAACCAGGCCGCACCCGCCATGGGAAGGAACAGGAGAACGAAAACGATGACGATCAGCAGTTTCTGCGACCAGGCCAGAGCCAGCAGGTCAAACAGGTCCAGCTCCCGGCGGGCATGTCCCGCCGGGCCAGAATTTCCTGTGCCCGATCCACGTGTTGATTCCATAAGCGACATCTGGCGGAGGTGCGCTTAATTTTTTCTTAGCCCGGCTCGCAGAAGGCTACACTTTATCAAGTACAAGCGACTCGAAGGTGGCAGCCCATGCGCGAATTTGACTGGACCCGGCGCAACGCGCTCGCAGCCCTGCTGGCTGGCAGCGTAGCAATCGGCCTTTCCGCCTGCGGCGGGCGGGCACGTCCGACCGCCAGCTTCGAGGCCTCGCGCTTCCAGACCTGGAGCGGCGGCGATCCGGTTTACCGGCTCTATCCCGGCGATGCGATCGAGGTAACGGTTCACACCGCGCCGGAATTATCGCGCGAAGTGGAAATCGGCCCGGACGGGCGCGCCAGCCTGCCGCTGGTTGGCGGGGTGATGGTGTCGCAGAAGACAGCGCCAGAGGCCGCACGGGCCATCGCAGACGGCTATGCGCGCATCCTGCGTGATCCGATTATCGAAGTGCGCCCGCTGAGCTTTGGCTCGCAGCGCATTCTGGTGGGCGGCGAAGTAAACGCACCCGGCCCCTACCCGCTGCCGGATGGCCGGACAGGCGTGCTCGAGGCCGTCATGTTTGCCGGCGGGTTTCAGACCACCGCACGGCGCAATTCCGTGGTCGTGCTGCGGCGTGCGCCCGATGGCGGCGCGATGATGCGCACGGTCGATGTGCGCTCCGCACTGCGCGGACAGCCCGCCGACATGATCCCGCTGGCCCGCCACGATGTCGTATTCGTGCCGCGCTCAGGCATCGCCGAGGTCAATCTGTTCGTCGATCAGTATATCCGGGGCATCCTGCCCCTGGATTCCGGGTTCAACTACCTGCTGTTCGAGGCCACCCGGAACTGATCGGACAGATCGGCCTAGTGACGGGTGGAAAGCCACTCGCGCGCAGCACGCTGTGCCGCCGCAATGTCTTCGGTGCCCATCTCGCTCGACACTTCCTTGCGGTAGTGCTTGGCAGGCTCAGAGCCCATCAGCGCGGCCAGATTGAACCATTTGTGCGCCTCGACATAGTCGATGACACCGCCCTGGCCCGTCGAGTAGAGCAGGCCGAGCTTGCAAAGGTCCTCGCCGGTCGGATCGGTATTGATCGCGTCGTGAACCTGACGGGTTTCCACATCAGTGAAAGCCATTTGTCTTCCCCATTCCATTTGGGTTCTGCGGGGCTTTGCCCTCGTCTCGAACCCGTGATTGACACCCCACCACCCACGCAATGTTTCGCGTTTGTGTGAGAGCATATTCGCGGGGAATGGTATCCACAGGGTTAAGGCAAACTAAGAATAATGCATTTTAAGCATTTATTTTCGTTAGGTTTTCCTACCAAGAAGTAACTCACGCATCGCAATATCGATGCGCTGGCCGAGGCCCGCTCGCCCGGTGACGCGCACACTGAACGCGGAGACCAGCGCCGCCAGCACAATGCCAAAGGCCAGCGCCGCAAACACGCCAGCGAGCACAAATCGCTCCCATGCCTCGGCGGTAATGCGCGAACCGGCCTGCTCGCCACGGTCCAGCGCCAGCGCATCGCGTCCATGGAAATGCGCCAGTGCCAGCGTACGCGGTCCCGCCTCCAGCGACAGGCGGCGCAGGCGCGCAGCGTCCTGGGGCGTTTCCAGCAGGGCAGTCAGCCGGATGGCATCAATGTTAGACGTGTAGCGCGCCACCGCGCCCAGCTCGCTAGCTACAGCCTGAAGCGTGTCCCCTTCTGCTGACTGAAGGCTGGCAGCAAACGCCTCACCGGCATGCCCTGTCAGCAGGGCAGCGCGCAGAATACGTGCCCCCTGTCCTGCGCCGGTATCGCGGCCGATACGCGCCAAGGCACACGCCAGCGCCTGTGCGCCGGAACAATCGTCAAGAAGCACGGCGCCGTCAGACGCGAGCCACATCTCACCTGTCCCGGACGACAGCCCCGGCAGCAGGGCTAGATTGAGGGCGCCTTCCTCGTGGCCGGCAAAAAAAGCGGCCTGAGACAGCTCCAGAGCGTCGTACAGGCGCGAGGCACGGTCGAGGCGGGCTCTTACCGCCGCGGGCGCCATCACACTGGCGATCTGAGTGTCCGGCTGCGGCGCCCGGCTGGCCCAGGCCGTCTCCAGTTCGCGGGTCCTGACCCAGACGGGCAAGGCCCGAAGAACGGCTTCGGCCTCGCGCGGTGGCCGGGCATGCAGTTCGGCCCACAACATGCTGGAGAACCGTTCACGGCCAGCAATGGGCTCGAATGCGGCCAGGAGGCTCGCTGCCAGCGCATTGTCAGGCGGCAGGCCGGCACGCGGCTGCATGGCCACCTCCAGTTCACGGCTCCAGAGACTGGACGCTGCGGCCGCATCGGGCGCCAGCGATACAAAGGCATCATTTACCCGTCCGGCCCGGGTCGTGGCATCAGCTGTGGGATTTAAATGGCGCAGCCCGTCGAAAACCCAGAATCCGGCAAGGGACACCAGCAAGACGAAAACCGCTGGCCTGACGCTGGACGCCGCCAGCTGCCAGCTCCGCCACAGGACACGGCGTCCCAGCCCTGCTTCACGCAGGGTTCGTACGCGCCGCGCGCGCGCCTCAATCCTGCGAAGACTGTATTTCGATCCCCGTGCCACGCTTTCCCCCTTGCGCACGCCCTATCCAAGCATGGGAGGGGGGATGGGGGAAGGCCTTGCGAGAGCACTCGTGCGTCGCCGCAGCGGGTCATTCTCCAAGCACGGAGCCGTGCGGGGGTGACAAGCAGGCACCTTTCCTCCCCCGTTCACGGGGGAGGTGTCGAGCGTCAGCGAGACGGAGGGGGGAGCTTTTTTTGAATTATTCCCCCCTCGCCGCTTCGCGGCACTCCCCCCGCAGGCGGGGGGAGAAAGAGTCCAAACCGAAACGCAACTGGAACAATCAAAGCGCCTTCTGGCCGAAGAGGATCGCGCGGGCCTTTTTGGCTTCCTCGGAATCCTCGGCGAGGTTGGAGCGCAGCTCCTTGCCCGCATCGCGCCCGCGGCGCAGGGCCGGGCGCTGCTTCAGCCGCTCCACCCAGGCTTTCAGATTGGGGAAGTCGTCAAGGTTCTGCCCCTGCCCCTCGGGCAGTATCCACGGCCAGGCGGCCATGTCGGCGATGGAGTAGGCACCCGCCAGATATTCCCGGTCAGCCAGACGCCGGTCCATCACACCGTAGAGCCGGTTCACCTCATTGGTGTAGCGGTTCGCGCCGTATTCGAGCTTCGTCTCATCGGGCTCGATCTTCTTCGCGTAGGAGCGGAAATGATGCGCCTGGCCTGCCATCGGCCCCAGCCCGCCCATCTGCCAGTAGAGCCATTGCTCCACTTCGGCCTGCTCGCGCGCGTTCGCGCCATGGAACTTGCCCGTCTTGCGGGCGAGATATTGCAGGATCGCGCCGCTTTCAAAGATCGAGATCGGCTTGCCGTCAGGTCCATCGGGGTCGGTGATGGCGGGCATGCGGTTATTCGGGCTGATGGCGAGGAATTCCGGCCTGAACTGTTCCCCGGTGCCGATATTCACCGGACGGATCACATAAGGCAGGCCCATCTCCTCCAGCGCGATGGTGACCTTCCAGCCATTCGGCGTCGGCCAGTAGAAAACCTCGATCGGGGATTGGCTCATGGGACTCTCCTGCTCAGCGCGACATTGGGCCGCGTGATTATGACTGGCAAGTCGTCCCCTATGGCTGCATCGTCAAGGGCAAGCGCCCTTCATCTCCATGGCAAGACGCGCTAAATGCCCTGCCCCGCCCCTTCAAGCCGGTAGATCCATCATGACCGCCATCCTGCAAGACCTGATAAAGCCCGTCTCCTTTGCGCAGGCCGCGCGTGACCCGCAAGGCTTTGCCGATGCGCTGTGCGGCAGTTTTCGCGAGTACGGTTTCGCAGTCGTCAGCGATCACATTATCGATGAGGAGGTCATTGACCGGGCGGTTGCCGAGACCAAGGCCTTCTTCGCCCTGCCCGACGAAACAAAGCGGCAGTATCACCAGCCCGGTGGCGGCGGCCAGCGCGGCTACACCCCGTTCGGCGTGGAGGCGGCCAAGGGCGCAGCTTCGGTCGATCTGAAGGAGTTCTGGCACCGGGGCCGCGACCTGCCGCAAGGCCATCGCTTTTCTGACGTCATGCCCGCCAACGTCTCCGTAGATGCGGTCCCCGGCTTTGATGAAGCCACGCGTGACCTCTTTGATGCACTCGACGCCATGGGCCGCGTGCTCCTCAAAGCCATTGCCCGCCATCTGGAGCTGCCGGAAAACTGGTTCGAGGCGCGCGTCGCCGAGGGCAACTCCATATTGCGCCTGTTGCACTACCCGCCGATCCAGGGCGAGCCGGACGGCGTGCGCGCCGGCGCGCATGAGGACATCAATGTCATCACGCTGCTCTTAGGCGCGGAGGAGGCGGGCCTGCAGGTGAAGACCCGCTCTAGCGAATGGCTGGCCATCAACCCGCCGCCGGGCGCTCTGGTGGTCAATGTGGGCGACATGCTGCAGCGCCTGACCAACCATGTCCTGCCCTCCACCACACACCGCGTGGTGAACCCCAGTGCAGAGCGCATGGCCTTCTCGCGCTATTCCACGCCCTACTTCCTGCATTTTGCGCCGGACGTGGAGATCAAGACCCTGCCGCAATGCGTCAGCGCGGATAATCCGGACCGCTATTTGCAGCCCATCACCGCTCATGAGTATCTTATGGAGCGGCTGCGCGAGATTCGGCTCGCCTAGAGCATTTCGCGCCCTGCCGCCGCCGACGGGGAGGAAGGGCATGTCAGGGCAAAAAAGTCCCGAAGACAGCGTACAGACCATCCGTCTGATGACGCGCCTTAACGGCATTGCCGTTATCGTCTGGCAAGGCGGCGAAGCGCTCACCCTGATTGGCGGCGCCGGCCTGGGTGCCGGTTATCTTGCCTCCGGCATCGGCTTTGGCGTCTGGCTGGTCACCTTGATCTTGTGGGTCTGGATCGTGATCTTCGCCCGCCAGCGCTGGAAGCTGGACGTTCTGGGCGATGCCACGGCCCGTCAGGTTTTCATCCGTGCCGGGCGGACCACCCTGCCGGTTCTGGTCGTGTGCATCGTCATCGGCGGCGGCGTGACGATGCTCACCGCTGTCTCGGGTGAGATCATTCTGCGCATTTCCATTGCCGCCATCGCCGGGACGGCCCTGCTGAGCGCGGCGGCCAGTGACAGGGCCCTACGGCCTGCAACTGCCGCGCAATAGATGCAGGCAATCACTGCCAGCAAAATTATTTATTTTATTGATTGCCTGCTGGCGCGTATTGTGATGTCAGGCTCAGTTCCTGACTGACCAACCTGTAACTCTTCCAGCGCTCCTGTTCCCCGGCAGGAGCGCTTTCTTATTGCGTCAAACCCTCCCCGCTTCACTATTTTGTCACACGAAAACCTGCGGTGAGGCGTTGTATCGCCGGGATCGAGTCCCTAGCTTAGACGTTACCCAAATATATCTGTTCACAAACAGGCTTGCGCGAGGGCGCGCGGGCCCAGGAGGATTCATGACCCCATCAAAACGTCCTTACCGTCACAATCGCGAACCGCGTATCGATATTGCCCGTGTAGGCGAGTCTGGCACCATTCTGGCGCTCGCCGCTCCGGGCTTCTCCGTGCCTGACCTGAATGCTGCGGCCAGCGCTGCCGAGCGCTCCGGCTACAAGCTCAAAGTCGCATCCAGCGCCCGCGCGCTGGTGTCCGGGCGCACGGAAACCGGCGAGGAGATGAACTTCGTCGTCGATACCGGCTTTGACGATGTCGCGGCTGATGAGGGCGCGGGTCTGGTACTCCCCGGCGGCCGGCGCGCGGTCGACGCGTTGAACGATTCCAATGCTGCGCTGCGCCTTCTCCAGGATATGTTTGCCAGTGGCCGCCCGATCTTCGCTGCAGGCGAGTCACTCGCCATGCTGGCCGAAGTCTCCGGCAAGGAAGTCGGTGACGCCGATGCCGCCCTTGCCCTGAATGGCGAAGTGTTTGCCGCCAGCGGCGAAACCGCCCGCGACGATGTCGCCAAGGTGTTTGCCGAGTCGCTGCAGACTCAGGCGTCTGAAGCCGCGTAGCTCAGGCAGCCCGCAACAAGAAAAAGCCCCGGAGCTACGCGCTCCGGGGCTTTTTTTTGCGCAAACGGCAGGGACTACCCTTCCCAGTTCCTCGGCAGCCAGCGCGCCGCAAGAAACATGAAGCCTGCGGCCACCAGATAGAGGCATGAGCCGATCAGGATGGAATAGCGCAGCGATTCATCACCGAAGGTTGGCATCAGCATGGTCGACAACTCGCCCAGCACGTAGATGCCGACGCCGATCCCCAGCAGATTGTTGATCAGCAGGAAGATGGAGGAGGCCACGGTGCGCATCGACGCCGGCACAAGGTTCTGGAAGGCAGACAGCACCGGCCCCAGCCAGGCCAGCGCCAGCGCATTGGGAATGATGAAGACGAAGAAGGCGATGGTCGCATTCGGTGCCAGCACGCCCACAGCATAGAAGGGCATGGTGAACAGGAAGGCGATGCCCGGAACCAGCGCATACCAGGCCTTGGACTTCTTGCCGACCCAGTCGGAGACGAAGCCGCCAAGGATGATCCCGGCTGCGCCGCCAATGACGAGAAGGCCGCCAAACATCCAGCCCGTGGTGACAAGGTCCAGCCCGTAGGAACGCGCCAGGAAGCTGGGCACCCAGAAGAACACGCCATAGCCCATCATGGATGAGCACGCCGCCCCGAAGGTGAGGAACCAGAAAGCGGGCTTTTTCAGCAATACCCGGATAACGGCAAAGAAGCTGGGCTTGGCCGCCTTGGCATCCATCTTCACCGTATCAAGTTGTCCGCGCGCCGGCTCGCGCACTGTCAGGCGGAAAATCGGCGCCAGCAGAATGCCGGCCAGCCCGACAATGACGAACGCCCAGCGCCAGTCCAGCCCCTCGCCAATATTGCCGCTGGCGATCTGCGCGCCAGCGACGACGCCAAACGCGCTGCCCAGCGGGATCCCAAGCGAATAGAAGGCAAGCGCGCGTGCGCGGGCCTGCGGCGGGAAATAGTCAGCGATAAGGGAGTAGGACGGGGCAACGCCGCCCGCCTCTCCAACGCCTACGCCGACACGGGCACCGAAGAGTTGCCAGAAATTCTGTGCCATGCCGCAAAGGGCTGTGAAACCGCTCCAGACCCCAAGCGAGATGGTGATGATCCAGACCCGGTTGGTGCGGTCTGCCAGCCACGCGATCGGCACGCCCAGCACCGAGTAGAGCAGCGCAAACGCGATACCGCCCAGAAGGCCGAGCTGGCGGTCATCCAGGCCCAGCTCATCACGGATCGGGATGGCGAGAATGGAGATGATCTGCCGGTCCAGAAAGTTGAACGCATAGACCAGAAACAGCATGACCATCACATACCCGCGATACAGGTTGGATGGCGGCTTTGGCACGGTGGTGGCGGCGGCCACACCCGGCGCGCCCGGCAGCGTGTCACTCATGGATATTTCCCTTTGCAGTCAGGTTTGCCTGTGCTGATCGCGCCAACATCTCTGTGGCGCATTTTGACGGGCTGATGGCAGGGCGCAAAAGAAAAACGCCGCCGGAGCTGCAAAGCATCCGGCGGCGTCATTCCAGCCGTCCCCCGGCCTGTATTCCGTCCTAGTAGCGTGCGGTGAACACCAGACGCCAGGTACGCGGCGCACCATAGTAGACGGTGCGGATATTGCCCACCGAGGAGAA
Source organism: Glycocaulis alkaliphilus (assembly GCF_004000605.1). NCBI lineage: Bacteria > Pseudomonadati > Pseudomonadota > Alphaproteobacteria > Maricaulales > Maricaulaceae > Glycocaulis > Glycocaulis alkaliphilus. Next base: position 1,954,722 of record NZ_CP018911.1, read on the forward strand.
GTCCTGACCGTCAGTGCGATAGACTTCATCGGCGAGGTTGCGGCCATAAAGACCGACAGAGTAATTGCCGTTCCGGTTGGTCCAGACCGCGTTGGCGTCATAGAGCCAGTAGGCGTCCTGGAACAGGCCCTCGATCTCGACGTCTGAGTTCACCGGCGTGTTGTCCACCGCCAGCGCCATGCGTGAGCGGTAGCGGGCCGAGCCGGACAGGCGCAGCGTGCCATTCTCGGCAAGATCGAAGTCATAGGCCGCACCCAGACGCGTCGTCCACTCCGGCGAGAAGGCCGGGGTCTGGAAGGCGCGGCTGCCACCGAAATTGGTGAAGCGGGCGTCTTCGAACTCACCGTACTCCGCATTCAGATAGCCGATCTGGGCGTCCAGCATCAGCTCGGGCACCGGGCTCCAGGCCAGCTCTACTTCAAAACCGGAAATCTCGAGGCTACCGGCATTGAGCACCGTCAGCTGCGGCACCGGCAGGCCGGTCCCCGGATCGGTCACGAGGCCCGAAACGCGCGCCTGGAAGTCTTCGTAATCGTTATAGAAGACCGTGAAGTTGGCGCGCAGCGTATTGTCGAGCCAGTCGGTTTTGACGCCCAGCTCATAGGAGGTGACGGTTTCCGGATCATACGGAGCCTGCTCGCCCGGATTGTTTGCACGGCCATTGAAACCGCCGGACTTGAAGCCCTGGGACACGCGGCCATAGAGCAGAACATTGTCGGACGCGCGATAGTCCAGCGACACCATCGGCGAGGTGTTGGTCCAGCTGTCGCGGATCGTGAAGGCCAGAGCCGGGTCAACCGTGAGCCCCGGGAAATCCGAGAAAGTCGACGTGGTGCGGAAATAATCCTTCTGCTCGTCGGTATAACGCACACCGGCGGTCACGGAGAGACGGTCCGTCAGCGCATAGGTGGCATTCACGTAGAACGCCCAGCTGCGGGTCTCCAGATCATCGTCAATGGTACGCAGGAAGGTGAAGCCGCCCGGCCCGGTCAGCAGGTCATCGGCAAACGCTTCCTGGTGCGAGGTGATGTTTTCCAGCATGTAGAACAGGCCGCTGACCACCGTCAGGCGCTCGCCCTCATAGTTCAGCTGGAATTCCTGGCTGATCTGGTCCTGATCCACCGCAACGAGCACGTCACCCGTTTCAAGAGCGGTCGCATCGATGTCGATGTAATCTTCGTACTCCAGCTCACGATAAGCCGTGATCGAGCGAAGCGTCAGATTGTCCGACAACTCCCAGTTCATGGTGAGCGCGGTACCCCAATGGGTCATTTCCGTGGAGTTCGGCAGGCCCGGCGTAGCCACGCCCGTAAAGTCATACGCGGGAACCTCGGCCGGCACCGTGAAGATCGGCACGCCGAACAGTGTCGTCAGCGTGTTGATCGGCTGGCCCATAACCAGCGCGTTGTTTTCACGCGACCAGTCTGCATTCCAGTCAACGGTGAAGTTCGGGGCCGCATCCCAGGCCAGCGCCACACGTGCCGCCGAGGCGTTGCGGTCATTATACTCTTCGCCGGTGACGGGATTGGTGACGAAACCGTCCCGGCCCGTGCCGAACAGGGCAATGCTGCCGGCCAGATTTTCGGCAAGGCCGCCGGAGACCGAAGCGCGCGCTTCCCACAGCGAGTAATTGCCAAGGCCGACCTGGAACTGGCCGCGCGTTTCCTGGCTCGGACGGCGGGTGATGACCCGAAGGGCGCCGCCAATGGTGTTCTTGCCATAGAGCGTGCCTTGCGGGCCGCGCAGAACCTCGATGCGTTCAATGTCGAACAGGTCCAGCTGCGTGCCGCGGATACGCGAGAAATAGACATCATCGACGTAGAAGCCGACCGCCGGGTCAAAGGTCTGCAGCGCATCAGGCTGGCCTACGCCGCGGATATAGATGTTGGTGGCGTTCGACGAGCCGCGCCCCTGAACGATGTTCAGGTTCGGAACCGCGCCTTGCAGGCCACTGGGGTCCGTAACGTCGATCCGCTCCAGCGCGGCTTCAGAGAAAGCAGACACCGCACCGGGAACATCCTGAAGGCTTTCCTCGGTCCGGCGCGCCGTGACCACGATCACTTCGCGGTTGGCGCTGGCGCCCTGCTCCTGGGCAAAAGCCGCAGGCGTCATGAATGCAAGCGGTGACACACCGGCCAGTACGGCCGCAGCACCGAAGGTGCGCAGTTTCGTTTTCATGGTGATCCTCCCAATCGAATCATTTGGCGCCTGATCCCTGCCAAGCGTCTCGCGGCGAATTACTTTCAACGTTGAATGAAATGTCAATTGGTATCACACTCGAAGCGATCCATCGTCTGAGGAGTGAGGCTATGCGGCAACAGATTGCCATCGACGCGCGCGGCGAACCGGCTAAAAGTCGGGCCATGGCAACCCGTACCAGAACCCGTCCGCAGAACCGCCGCGGCGAAAAGACCCGCGCATCCCTGCTGGACGCCGCAGAATCGCTCTTCGCCGAGACCGGATTTCACGCCGTGACCGTGCGCGAAATTGCACGCAAGGCAGGCGCCGATCCCGCGCTGGTGACGTATTATTTCGGCGGCAAGCGCGAGCTGTTCGACGAGGTGCTGCTGCGGCGCGCCACCGAGCTGAACGCCATCCGCCTGAAAGAACTCGAAGAGCTGGAGGCCAAGGCAGGCCCTGATGGCCCGACGGTGGAGGAGATCATCAACGCCTTCACCCACCCCCTGCTGGACCGCACCGCCAATGGCGGGCCAGGCTGGAAGAGCTATTTTGCGCTGATCGGCCAGATCACCAATACGCCCGAATGGGGCGCGGCGGTGATGAACAAGTATTTCGATCCCATCGTGATCCGGTTTCTCGAAGCGCTGCGTCCGAAAATCCCGGACTGCACGGAAGAAGACCTGTTCTGGAGCTATCACTTCCTGTCGGGCGTGCTGGTGCTCACCTTCGCGCAGACGGGCCGGATAGATGTGCTGTCGAAGGGCCTTTGCAAGTCATCGGACATCGCCAGCGTCCACGAGCGCATGCCCGGCTTCATCGCCGCTGGCATATTGTACCTGCAGGAGCGCTCACGGGCGCAAAAGAATGGCGGAGCTGACAATACATGAGCGGGTTTACCCAGCACTTCCATACGGCGCCTGACGGCATCAGGACCGCCTTTCGTCACTATGAGCCTGACCAGCCCAGCGGCGCCCTGCCGGTGGTCTGCCTGCACGGCCTGACCCGTAACAGCAAGGATTTCGAGGAAGTCGCGCCGCGCATAGCGGCATCAGGACGCCGCGTCATCGCCGTTGATGTGCGCGGGCGGGGCCTGTCAGACCGGGGCACACCACCCGAAAGCTATAGCCCGCAGGTCTATGTCGAGGATCTGTTCGGCCTGCTCGATCAGGAAGGCATTGAGCGCTTCGTTGCGGTGGGCACCTCGATGGGCGGCATCATGACCATGATCGCGGCTGCGATGCGCCCGGACATGGTGGCAGGCGCGGTACTGAACGATATAGGCCCTGAGCTGGACCCGGCAGGCCTCAATCGCATTGCGGGATATGTCGGCCGGGCCAAGGGTCCTATGGATAGCTGGCAGGAAGCCGCCGCCGCCGTGCGCGCCGTCAATGGCGAGGCCTTCCCCGACGAAACAGGCGAGGCATTCTGGCTGGCATTTGCCCGGCGCACCTGCCGTGAAATGCCGGATGGACGGGTCGAGCTGGATTACGATCCCGCTATAGCCGCACCTTTCCGCGAACCGGAAGGCGCAGCGCCGCCCGATATGTGGCCGCTGTTCGATGCTCTGTCGCCGGTGCCGGTACTGGGGATACGCGGCGCGATCAGCGATCTGCTCTCGCCGGAGGTTTTCCAGGCGATGGGGAAACGTCACCCGCGCTTTACAGGTGTTGAAGTGCCGCGCGTTGGCCACGCGCCTCTCTTGACCGAAACTCACGCCCGCGACGCGATTGACGCGTTTCTGAGAGATACCGACTGATGCGCAACGCTCTTCTCACCCTTCTCGGCATACTCCTCCTGCTGGGCGTTGCCGCCATCGCGCTCTTCGCCTGGCTGACCCGCACGCCCGAACCGGCCGAGCCCCCTGCCCCATCTGCCGGGGAGCGCATGGTGGACGCCGCCGGCATGAGCTGGCGGGTGCGCGAGGACGGCCCTGCAGGCGCGCCTGCCATCGTCCTCATCCACGGCTTTTCGCACTCTCTGGAGAGCTTTGACGGCTGGGCCGAGGCCCTTTCTGACAGCTACCGCGTCATCCGCTTTGACCTGCCCGGCCACGGGGTCACCGGCCCGCATCCTGATGGCGCCTATTCCAACGAAGACACGGCAGCCCAGGTCGCCGAACTTCTGGACGCGCTAGAACTGGACAGATTTGTCATCGGCGGCAGCTCGCTGGGTGGGCTGGTGTCATGGCGCTATGCCGCCGCCCATCCTGAACGCGTCGCAGGCCTCGTTCTGGTCAGCCCCGGCGGCTACTCGATCAATAATGTCGGAGACGAGCCCGTAGAGGTGCCCGTCCCGGTACAGCTCTATCTGCGCCTCGCCCCGGATGCCGGTATCCGCATGGCCACGCAGACATTATACGGCGACCCGTCACGCCTGACCGAGGAACGTATCGCCCAGATCGGCCAGATGATGCGCCAGCCCGGCATCGGTGAAGCCCTCATTGCCCGGCTGCAGCAATTCACCCTGCCCGACCCGGAACCCGTGCTCGCCACCATAGACGCCCCTGCCCTCATATTATGGGGAACGGCGGACACAGTTGTTCCGGCGAGCCACGGCGCGCGCTTTGAAAACGTCATGCCCGATGCCCGCCTTGTTACCTATGACGGCGCTGGCCATGCGCTGATGGAGGAATACCCGGCCGAGACGTCAGCCGATGTGCGGGCGTTTCTTGAGGGTATTGGCTGGGAGTAAGCCCTACCCCTCGAACACGATTTCCGGCGCCGGGCGGTTCGCGGTCCGGGCCGTCTCCAGCATGGCGCTGGCGGCGCGTTCAAACGCACCGGCCAGCGGCCCGTCTTCCAGCGCGACAAGGCGGCCCTCATCGCTGGCAACCCGCAAGGACGGGTGAAGCGGTATCTCGCCCAGAAACGGCACGCCCATCATCTCCGCCTCTGCGCGCACGCCGCCGCGCCCGAAAATCTCGCTTCCCTCTCCGCAATGCGGGCACAGGAAGAAGCTCATATTCTCGATCATGCCGAGCACCGGGATTTCGGTACGCTCAAACAGGGCCATTGCCTTGCGCGCATCGTCCAGCGCCACAGTCTGCGGCGTGGAGACGATCACCGCGCCGCTGATCGGCACGCCTTGCGCGATGGCAAGCTGGGCATCGCCAGTGCCGGGCGGCATGTCGATGATGAGAACGTCCAGAGGGCCATCACCGCCATCCCAGTCCACTTCGGTCAGGAACTGTCGGATTGCGCCCGTCACCATCGGGCCGCGCCAGACGACCGGCTCGCGGCTTCCCACCAGAAACCCGGTCGAAACCAGCTTCACGCCGTGGGCGCGAAGCGGCTCAATACCGGCATCTGTCTTGCGCAGGCCCGGCGCATCCGTGAGGCCGAAGAGGCGCGGCGCGCTGGGCCCGAACACATCGGCGTCCACCAGCCCGGTGCGCAGCCCCAGCCTGACACACGCACCGGCCAGATTGGCCGCCACGGTCGACTTGCCGACCCCGCCCTTTCCCGAGCCAACGGCGATAATCAGCCCGGCCGGCGCTTTCGCACGGGCAGGAGCACTGCGTTTGGTAGCAGCCGCAGGCTGGCGTTCGGTTTCCACGATGACCCTCACCCGCTCAATGCCATCAAGTGCCAGCAGAGCCGTTTCAACGCGGCTGCGTAGCCCCGCCTCATCGCCGCCGTCAGCATGCGCAGGCGGAGAGAGGATGATGGTGGCTATGCCTGAGCGCACATCGAGCGCGGAAACGCGTGCGCTCACCTCGGGAAACTGCGTTTCGAGGGTGTGGCGGAGAGTACGGGCTGAATCGTCCTGCATGGCCTGCTCATAAACCAGCCAGGCTCGCGCATCCACCGGAAGTGGCCGCTGTCATTATGGTTAATTTTTCAGGATCAATTCGAGCGTTCGTGCGTTTCCCCTTTCGGACCACTGCCCGCACGGTTATGGTTAACAGATGATTACCGTGTGCGGGCTGAGGGGAAACGCCAGCTACGGTGTTTGGGAGGGGAGTGCGAATCAATATGTCGAGGGAGGGTGAATCCCGGTATTCGCGGCGGCAGGACGACCCGGTCAGTCCTATGGTCGTGCTATTGTCGGTCATCGTCCTGCTCGTCATCATCCTGATCGCGGGCTATGTGATGTGGCCCTGCAGCGACCGGCCGGGCAGTTTCAAACCCTGCCAGATCGACCGTTTCCTGCTGCGCACGGCGGTTGCTGACGCGTGCTTGCGCGAAGGCCAGAGCCGCTACGTGGACACGGCACCTATCCGGGTGCCGTCACGCTACCGGGACCGCCGCAGCCAGTCATCCAGCTTCACGGCATTTGGCGCGGCCACTCTGGATAGTCTTCCGCCATACACGGCCACTGCCGTCAGCGGCCGCTCATTGCGCCAGCGCCAGGGCGAGAACATCAACTGTCCTGGCGTTACTGAAACACTGATCCCTGTTGGAACCGACAGGTTCTCCGCGGCACGCGGCATGCTCGAATATGAAGCAGAGCTGGTGCTCTACCGTCTTCTCGTGGTCGAGCGCCGCCCGATGAGCCTGCGTGAGACCTACCCTTTCCTGCCTCAGCGCGATGCCGCCACGATCGAGCGGGTAATCCGGCTCAACATTGACGACATCCGGTCGCGCGGCGGCACATACCCGCCCCGGCCCTGGTATGTGCGCTGGGATTTGTGCGGCTATGACGACAATGATGATCGCCGCCCCCGCGCCGCGCTGTTCATCGATCCCGAGCGGGATTCCTTCGAGTGCATGTCACGCGAGAACGCCGCACGGCTATATGCCGAAGGCGCGCGCTACTGGCTCCTGCTGGGCGATGCAGAACTGGCCCGCAGCGATGTCCAGTGCGTCTGGGACAGCGAATATGACGGGTTCTGCCCCGGCGGCTACCGCGACGGCTATACCTATCTGCGCCATGGCAGTTTCGAGCCGGCGCCCACCGCGCTTGATCTTGCAATGCAGAACTGGCGCCGCGCTTCTGACTGGGGCCGCGTCTTCGGGGCGCAGGCCTCCCTGATGGCCCAGCGGCGGCTGCAGGCGCACACCGTGCAGTGCCAGAGCTCGCTGGACGGATCGAGCCTGCGGCGCATCTCACGCTTCGGTCCGGACGGTATTGGCGAGGTTATCCGCCTGTCCTTGCGCCAGCGCGCGCTCGCTTCGCTTGGCTATCATTCAGGTGCGGTTGACGGCTATTACGGCCCGGAAACGCGCGAGGCGGTGCGTGGCTTCCAGCGCGAGCTGGGCTTTGACGAGACGGGCGCGCTCACCCCGCGCCAGACCACCCTGCTGATCTGCCATTCCGCCCAGACCGCAAGGGAGGCCAGCGTGCAGAACACGCTTGGCATCATGTACGCCACGGGGCTGGGCGTGGAGCAGAACACCGATCTGGCGCTGGAATGGCTGGAGACCGCCGCCCGGCGCAATGACCCGGATGCCTATTTCAACCTCGCCATCATCTACGGGACCGGCGCCGTGCTCGGCAGCTATAATCTGTGCGGCATTATCGAGAATTTCGAGCGCGCCGAATCCTATCTGGCCGAGGCGGCCCGGCTGGGCCATCCGGTTGCGCGCCGCTGGCGGGCGAGCCCGGAGTATAACCGCCTGCCCTCCCCCCGCGCGCGCTGGCAAACCATCTCCGAGCGCATCCGCTCGGCCGCCATCGAGGGCGGAGGGTTTTTCTATCTCGAATGGGAAGACCGCAATGTGCGCCTCCCCGACATTGATCTTCTACCGCCCGGCTGCCTTGAGGCCGAGCGCTTCCAGGGGGGCTGACGATGGCTTCGCAATCACTGCCGGGGCCTTTGCGCCAAACACAAGTTGAAGGATGTACGCCATGAGCCTGGTCCGGATTTCAGCCTCTCTCGTGAGCTTGTCACTGCTGGCCGCCTGCGCAGCACCCCAGCAATCGGTCCCGGCGCGCGATATTCACGCACTCGAAACCGCGGAGCGCATCTGCAATATCGGCAGCCTGACGCAGGAGTATAACCGCCTGCGCAACGAGGCGCGCACCGTGGTGACGCCCTCGCACTGGACGTCGAACTGGATACTCGCCCCCTGGCCGGGAAGCTATGTCGACAGCCATTCCAGCCAGTCCTCAAGCCGCAGCGAGGATGTGAGCATCCGTCCGCCTTTCGGCCCCTCCACGCCCACCATTGATCTGGTACGCACCTTCGAGGTCGATCTGGACGCGTCCTACCGGGCATCCACCTCGTCCTGTCAGGCCTATGCCGCCTGCATGTATCAGAACCGCTATAATGAGGGTTACTGCCAGCGCTCGGCCGCCGACTGGCAGATCGCACAGGAGCGGTTCCAGAGCCTCTCCTACCGCCTCGCTGACGTGCGTGTGCAGATGGCCCAGATCTGCCCGGACTGCCCGCCGGCCATCATCGTCCCCGGCCATCGCCGTTATGGCCATGGACATGGCTATCCGCCCCGTCACTACGCGCCCTACCGGCGCGCGCGTGATTGCGAGGATTATATCGGCGGGGTGTTCACCACCAGCTCCTGCAGGCGCTACTAGCCTGTTGGCCGGGCCTTGAGGGTGGATGATCAGGCGGGGCACCGCGCGTGTCCCGCCGGCGCTTTGACAGCCATGGCAGATATATAGGCTTGATCGCGCTTTGCCTTAGCGGCTAAACCGGCCAGTGGAGAGGTGGCCGAGTGGTCGAAGGCGCTCCCCTGCTAAGGGAGTATACCTCAAAAGGGTATCGTGGGTTCGAATCCCATCCTCTCCGCCAGATTTCCCAAGCAAGACGCACCGATAAGGCGCGGATTTCAACAACAGTTTCTCAACATTAGCCTTCCCGTTCGATCTCTGACATCGCGATCTGCTAAACATTTTGCTGCACATTTGCGGCTCGGAGCGATGATTATCACCCGGCGTGGGAGCACGTTTAATCTCTTCCGGCGGGCGCCGAAGTGCTAGCAGCGAGTGGAAAAGTGCGCCACGATCTGGATCAGCCTGCGCACCGATCTTGAAGGTGAGGCGCAGCGCAAGGCTCCGGCCGCGCAGCGTCTGATAGGGGCAGTTTGAGAAGCGCGGCCCCTGCAAGAAGCGTAGTGCTTACACTTCAAACAGAGACACTCCCGCCCTGCACTTTCACTTTTCGTGCCTGATGCGCCTCTGATCAGCAAACCGCGCGCCGGTTGGCAATCTTGATGAGGAGCGCCAACGGTTGGTGCCGCCCACGATACGTCTACCTGGAAACCAGGTTCCAGCCTCAGTTTCAGAAGAGCACCCCGCTTGTTGGCATGCGAGCCGGGATTCTGGCCCGGACCAATTTAACAATGCGACTTATTCGCGATACAGATTAATGCCTGTGAAAATGCTCAACCCATGAATATTGAATGATAATGCCTATAAGATGCGCGGCATTTTCATCAATATTATTGATCTCATGCGCAGGAAGCACGCATGGTAAATAAACATCTATCCCAGATTCTTTACTTTAATTTGAATATGAAGCGATTGGATCGGATCATACTGGGCAGAGCAATATAGTCAAAATCTCTCTGGACCGGCAGCCACAAGCGCACTGCAATCAATCGCTAGTATTTGCAGTATCGTACACGGAGTTAAGTGCATCAATCCAGACTACGCCTATGGCTGGAGAAGAATTGTGGAGACGAGTATATTTCAAGTGGAAACCCATGGGCGGATATTTGTTATCGAAGGAGCTTCTAGATGAACAGAAAAGCAATGTTCACTGGTGGTGTTTTCGCCATCAGCCTCTCGATTTGCCTTCCCGCTTCACTCGCTACCCCCCCTGCACTGAGGGCGGACACCGTGGACGAGATTGCGCTCGCCCGTGTCCAGACCCACGCAAACACGTACCGGGATCCTTTGCTGGAAACAGTGTTGGACGCGACCGGTTGCCACGCACAGGAATGGGCAACACATGGTCATATGCCCATGTTTGCAAATGGCGTTCTGATCGAAATTCCGGAAACCTTGTGGGGTTCAAGGGTGATGGCGGTCTGCCAAGACGGAATCAGTTACGCATTCAGCTCGGCGCGGACGGGCACGGTCCAGGTCGATGATCACGAGTATGGCGTGGGGGTGCGGCTGGCCGAGAACCGGGAATTGAGCAGCAGCTTTGCGGGCTACCCTGCCGAGTTCATCTCCGGGGCCGCGGTCGATGGACGCACCTGGACAGGAATTGTCTGGCAAGCCGATCCGAATACGCAATTCCGCATCCAGACCTCAGACCATGGCGAGCGTGCCCAGGACGCGTCCACGGCTATTGAAGCCATGGTCCAACTGGCGATCACAGCGATAGAATCCCAAGGCTGAGACCCGATCATATCCAGACGGCCACGACGGCTGTGACTGATAGAAAGTTGGCACAGCGCCAGCCTGACGGAGACCGCTGCCATTATTGCCCTCGCCTGCCGTGAAAGAGTTATGTGCCCGGCGCAGGCCAGCAGGCGCGGCGGCGGCGTCAGTTGTATTGCCTGTGACCCCACCCCGTGATCGGTGACACTTGGTGCATTGTGACGAGATCAAAACCGCCACGCATGCCCGGCTGTTTTCCATGCGTTGCGAATGAGAATGATTCTCGTTACTAGCTAAACCCCTCGTAACCGGTAGAGGGGATTGAACCTGATGAAATACGTATCTTTGGCCGCATTGGCCCTGGCGACAGGGCTGGCTGGAACGGCAGCGGGCCAGCAAGCCGAGCCTGAACATTCCGAAACACAGGAGCGCCGCGGATCGACAACTGATCGCGAGGTTCCGCTTCAGCCAGTAGAGGTGGTCGATACGGCACCGTCAGCCGGAAGCTATGGTGGCTTCGACCCGATCGATACTGGCCGGACAATAGTGGGTGAACGCTCGATCCGCGATCACGAGAGCGGCGAGCCTGATATGCTTGATGCTCTGCGGCTGGTGCCGGGTATTCAGTTTGACATCAATCAGCGCTCGGTCAGCCGCGACGATCTCCTCGACCTTCGTCCGTCCGACATCTCGATCTCGGGCGGCCCCATATACGACAACAATATCCGGCTCGACGGTGTGGGCGTGAACAGCGTGCATGACGTCACCAATGATAATGCGCTCAACTGGTTTGAAACCAGCGGAGCTGCGGCCCAGACGATCTTCGTGGACCCGAGCCTGATCCAGCGCCTGGAAGTCCAGGATTCCAATATCTCGGCGCGTTATGGTGACTTCACGGGCGGCGTGGTTGATGCGGTTATCCGGGAGCCGGAACGCCGCTTCGGCGGCCGGATCCGCTTCGGGTATGAGGACGACAACCTGGTCAACTATATCTACAATGACGAGGCGGACCTCGACCGTGCCGACGTGCCACCCTCATTCCACAAATGGCGCTTCAACGCCTCGATTGACATTCCCCTGTCCGACCGTGCCGAAGCGCTCATCAGCTATGGCCGCAATGAAGCCCGGGTCGATTACCGGCAAGGTACCAATTACGGTGGAGAGATGGTGGGGCGCAGCGCGCTGTCGGAGACCTGGCTGATCAAAGGTGTGCTCCGCGCGCGGGAGAATCTGCGCCTGACGGGCAGCCTCGTCTACAGCCCCTATGAAAGCGAGGCAGCGTCACCCAATGGCCGGGACAATCTGGTCCGCACGCAAGGCGGCGGCCTGACTGTTTGGGGACAAGCCGAAGGCCGGCGAGACGATACGGACTGGAGAGTGCGCCTATCCTACGCGGACGCGGACATGACGCGCCGGGCGCCGCCGGCCAATTTCAACTGGAGTTCGGCCGCGCCGAGCATCGATTTCTGCACAGCGAGCAGCTGCACCGAGGGCGGCGGCGGCGATCTTGATCAGTATCAGCGTGACCTGACGCTTGAAGCTGATTTCTCGCGGCCCCTCGCCGGCGGCACACTGAATGGCGGCGTGGAACTGGCCTTCACCGACGCCTTCCGCGAACGCCAGACCGATCACCATGCTTACCTCAGAGGCTCATACAATCCGCTTACGGTATGCGCCTCGGCGGCTGATCCGGCATGTATCGATGGAGAGATCGCCCTGACGACGCTTCAGCTTCGCCCGGCCTATGAGGCGCAGGTGGACTTCCAGCGCCGCGCCTTATGGGCGGAATACCGGCGCGCGCAAGGGCCCTTCGAGATACGCGCCGGCCTGCGCTATTCGTGGAATGATTTCCTCGACAATCACAACGTCGCACCACGGCTCAGCGCATCCTGGGAGTTGCCCAACAGCTGGACGCTCAGCGGCGGGCTGAACCGTTATTATGGCCAGAACATGGTGGGTTACGCCATCCGCGCCCAATACCCCGATCTGTATATCTATGACCGGACAGGCCAGACGGAGGGTGGCTCCCTCGTCTTCAGTCTGGACGACTGGACTCTGACCTCGCACAATGTGCAGGTTGGGCATCGCATGGCCGAACTCAGCACGCCCTACAGTGACGAGGCAACGGCGGCGCTGACCATCCCTGTCTGGATCGGGGTCGGCCGGCTCAAGGCAGTCTATCGCGAACATCGAGACCAGTTTGCCCGCCTGCCTCAGGAAGTTTTCGAAGAGTCCGATGGTCAGGGCGGCACCTATGAGCGCCGGGTCTGGCTACCATCCAATGACGGGCGCACCGACCATCTTGGCTTCACAGCTGAATATGTGGCCGGGTGGCGCAACCACGCCCTGACCCTCAACTTCGCCTGGACAGAGACGACCACCAATTTCGGAGATTATTTCGACACGGTCGATCTCGAAGCCAAGGAGGCCGAACTGCTGGTCTATAATGGCCAGATCATGTCGCGGGCGGAGCTGGAGAACATCGCTCAGCGGGAAAACTTTGCCCGTCCGCTGGCTGCGAATGCCAGCCTCCAGTCGGACTGGTTCGGTGAAAGATTGCGGACCACCGTGTGGGTTTCCTGGCTGGGCGAATACGAGACGATCGCCAGCACGAGCCAGTTCGAAACAATCGATAGTGTACGCTACCGTGTATGGGAGGACAGTGTCCGTCCATCGACCACGCGCGTCGACCTGAACGCGGAATACCGCCTTCCCATGCCTGCAGGTGCCGGGCAGGCGCGTGTGGAAGCACGTATCTCCAACCTCTTCGAGGCGCTGCCCTACACCGATGTAACGTCAACCTTCCCCTATCAACGGGGACGCAGCATCTGGCTGGGCATGAACTACGCCTTCTAAACCTGGCAGGCCGGACCGCCAATCAGCGGTCCGGCCCTTGCCGCAGGGAGAAGCGTATTTCGGTAACATATCGCCGGGTGTGCCAGTGTACGCTCTCCGGCGCCGGCGGAAATGGTGCCGCGCGAGCAATTTGATCAAGCGCGGCGCGGTCGAGTTCTCCCGAACCCGACGACTGTGTCACCGCGCTTTCACGCACGCGCCCGTTCCGATCAATCTCGAACATAACACCAACTGCACCTTCGACACGGTTGATCCGCGCGCGTGGCGGGTAGCGGCGGGCATTGGCGAGAGCCGCCAGAACCAGACCGTCATGGTCTGCAAGCGCACGGCGGCCGGTCTGGTCGCTCTCTCCTTGCGTGTCCGGCAGCGGGGACTGCACAGCCTCACCTGTTTGCACATCCGCGCCTGGAACTGGCACCGGGTTTGCCGCTGCGGCTTCGGCGGCCTCCTCTCCCTGGTCTCGCGTGGCGCTGACCGTATCCGGCGCGCGCTCGACAGCAGATTCAGGAGCAGGCCGCTCCGGCACAGGCTCCGGCACTGCCTCCTCCACCCGTTCAGGTGTCGGCTCGGCCGCCATTTCCAGTTCCGGTGGCTGCACCGGCTGCGCGCCTGGCGCCGCGCCCGTTGAACCCAGCGCTATGACATAGGCGGCCGGTTCAGCGGGTGGTTTTTCGCCGTACCCCGTCAGAAAGAGGGCCGTGCCGGTGGCATGAGCGGTAGCCGACAGGGCAATGAGTACAGACAGAGTGTGACGCGGCCGGGGCGGCATGAAGATCAACGCCTCCGTACGGATATCTCTGCGCCCTCGAACCCGGCGGAACTGGCGATGTCCAGTGCATCCAGAAGGCGCTGCGCCGGAGCAGCAGCATCAATGGCGATGACCAGCGGCCGCTCAGGATCGTTAGCGCGGACAGTTGTCAGTGCCGCCCGGAGTGCTCCGTCGTCTTCCAGTCGTTGGGCTTCGAAGCGCCAGCCCGCCTCCTGGACCTCCAGTACGGCGGGGTCTGCCGTCATGGCCCGGGCGATGTCGGAGTGGGGCGTGGCGATACCGGCCGCCAACGGCGCAGCATTGGCTGTAAGCATCAGGAAGACGAGCAATAGAAACAGCACGTCGACCATGGGTGCCAGCGGCGGCGAGCTGCCCTCTTCCCCCGCGCCGGATGCCGTTTCGTTCAGACGGATCATGGGTGTTCGCCCCCCGTCTCCAGAGCCAGAGAAAAGCGCGAGAGCAACCGCTCGGCGCGAGCAATCCGGGCACGGGCGGCCGAACGGAAGAAGGCATGGGCGATCAGACAGGGCACGGCAATGATCAGGCCCGCTGCCGTCGTGATCATGGCCTGCCATAGCCCGCCCGCAATTACCGCAGGTTCAACCGGACCGGCATGGCTTTCCATGGCCTGAAAGGCGAACATCATGCCGGTGACCGTGCCCAGCAGGCCGAGCATGGGCGCCAGCGCCGCGATTGTTGCCAGCCCGTTCAGCCGGGCCGTCAGCGGAGCGGCGCATTCAGCCAGCGCGATCGTCGCGGCTTCATCCCGCAATGGCTTGGCCCGGCCGCTATGGGCGGCGAGCGCCGCAATCGCTGCCGAACAGAACCCACCCTTGGCGGCAGCTGCCTCAAGCTCGGCCGGAGCGAGCGCGTCTGACGAGCGCGCGGCAAGGCGCTCCACCACCGCCCTTGGCCGTCTCAGCCGCGCGAACACGAGCGCCCGCTCGGCAATAATGGCTGTGGCCGCTATGGAACACAGAGCCAGGGGGATAAACGCAATCACGAGCGGCAGGTTTTCTGGATATGTCATGTTGATCTGATCACAGTGCTCTGAGGAAGGCTTCGAGCGCCAAGCGCTCTTCCGGGCTGAGATCGAGCGACTCAAGTAGCTCGCTCGGAGTAGGGAAAAATGGATCGTCCAGCTGGTCCGGCCGGGGGCGCGGGCGCGGGCCGCCTACGTTGTAGATGGCGATGACACCCGCCAGTTCCGGCACGATTCCGTTGTGCATATATGGCCCGGTCCGGGAAACATGCCGCAGGCTGGGCGTAAGAAAAGTCCCGCTATCTTCGGGCCGGCCCGTGATCGCCGCCCGTCCGGTATCTTCCAGCGCGCGCCCATAGAAATGCAGCCCGATATTGTGGAACCGGTCATCCGTCAGGCGCGGGCCCATATGACAGCTCATGCAGCGCGCCGTGGTTCGGAACAGGTGCAGGCCCAGTATCTGCTGATCGTCCAGGCGATCACGCTCGCCCGACATGAAACGGTCGAAATCCGTGGTCTGGTGCAGCGTCCGCTGGAAGGCCGCGAGCGCGCGTGCCACGTCTTCAAGGCGGATCTGGTCAAGCGGGCCGAAAGCCTCGGCAAAGAAGGCGCGGTAGTCCGGATCGGCATTGAGCCATGCTTCGATGTCCGCACGCTCACCGGCCATTTCACCGGGGTCGAGAATGGGCAGCAGTGCCTGCTCCTCCAGGCTTGCGGCCTGGCCATCCCAGTGAAATAGCGGCTGATCAGCCTTATCGAGAAGGGTCGGGGCATTGCGGCGCGTGCGCTGGCGGTTATGGCCGAACGAGGTCCGCACCCGATCGGTAAAGGCGAGCTCCGGGCTATGGCAACTCGCGCAGCTGATCTGACCCGACCCCGACAGCCGCGGATCATGAAACAGACGCTCACCAAGCCGCGCCGCAGGCGTCCCGCGCCGGGGCGCCTGCCGGGAAACCGCTGCCATTTCCAGGATCGGGATGCCTGGCTCGCCCCAAGGAGTGGGCCAGGTCTCTACCGGACCGGCATAGCTTTCCCGGAGAGTCTGGCCAGCCAGGCAATGCTGCGGACCACACGTCATCTGGTCCCCTTCGGGCACACCGTTGCGCTTGGCCAGCGCCAAACCGGCAATCATCATCGTCGCAACCGCGAGGCTGAGGGAGACACGAAGGAATGGCATCGCCGCGGGTTATCAATATTGCGAATGAGATGCAAACACATAAGGCAGGGCCAGCCAACTCGCCGCACTCATGGCCTCGGCCGGCGGTTATTCGGGCAAGTTGCGCGCACTCCGTCGACAAACACCGCGCCTTGCTTGCGCACTGTCTCGTCATCCCATAGCTCGGACGCGAGATGCACCTCTTCCAGCGCATCTGCCAGGCGCGCGATTTCCGCCGACCCGCCGGCTGCACGCGGCCGGATGAGCGGGACGCCTAATCGGCCCTCTCCATGATCCGGGCCGGAGAGTTTTACGGCAGGTCCGTTCAGAGATGTGGGCCGACGCTCCTGCCACAGCGAGACCCATTCACGCGCGTCTGACAGCACCCGGACGGCCGGATTCAGGAGGCTATAGCTCGTCGGCCGCATCGACGGCTCCGGCTATTTCGGCGCGGAACCAGGCAGCAAACAGGTTCACGGCATCCGACCGCCTGCGGCCGCGCGCGAAGGCGAGCCAGTAGTTTTCCCCGTCCGGCATGTCGCCATCGGCAAAGACGCTGACCAGCCGCCCCTCGTTCACGGCGCTGGCGACCAGCAGCTTGCGGCCCAGCACCAGTCCTGCCCCCGCCTCTGCCAGAGCCATGGCCGGGCCTGTCCCGTCCGTGATGAAGGCCGGCTGCACGGCGATGCCGTAAGCGCCGCGCCGCGCCAGCCATTCCGTCCAGCCAAGCGGGATGCTGGTATCGGCAATGAGAGGCAGGGTTTCGAGATCGGCCGGCGTGCGGATCTGGCGGGCGAGCGCCGGTGCCGCCAGCGGGCTCAGCGTCTCGCGCAGCAGGAGCTGGCTGTCCTGCCCCGTGGGGGTATCGGCGCTGCGTATGATGGCGAGGTCTGCCCCTTCGTCCAACGCGGTGAGTGGATCGCGGGTGATGATCTCCAGGCCGGGGGCAGAGCTGCGGGCTGCAAGACGCGGAGCGAGCCAGAGGCTTGCCATGTCGAACGGCAGAGCCAGAATGATCCGCGCGGCCCGCTTGCTCTCGCGCATGGCGGCGCTCGCCTCGCCCATCAGCTCGAATGCCCGGCTCAGCCGGTCCAGCGCTGCCCCGCCCCGCTCGGTCAGGCGCAAGGTGCGCCCCTCACGCTCGAACAGGGCAGAGCCGATCAGCGCCTCAAGCTGGCGGACCTGCTGGCCGATGGCCGCGGGCGTCACGTTCAGCTCTCCGGCTGCGGCAGCGAAACTGCCGCGGCGGGCAGCGGCCTCGAAGGCACGCAGGGCATTGAGAGGAGGCAGAGCGGCCATGGCAAACCAACAAAAGAAAATCTATCCGATAGAGGCAGAATAACTGATTGGAGAAAACAATCCATAGCGCTTTAGGCTGGTCATCCAGATCTGAAGGACCACGCCTTATGGACCAGTTCCTGCCTGCCATTCCCTTGAAGGGCGCCCGCGTCATCGTTATCGGTGATGGCGAGGCTGCCCGTGCCAAACTGCGCCTGTTTGCCAGCGCACCCAGCGAGCTGATCTGGCGCCCGGCGGCAAAAACCGTCACAGCCCTGCCCGCTATCGATGGCGAAACCGGAGCCCGTATCCTCCCGGGACGGTTTGTACCGCCTGGCGCTTTTTCCGGTGCGAAATTCGTGTTCATCGCGCTGGAGGATGAAGCCCGTGCCGCCCGCCTTGCCGCGCGGGCACGCCGGGCCGGCGCTCTGGTCAATGTGGTCGATAATCTGCCGCTCTGCGATTTCTATACGCCCGCGCTCGTGGACCGGGGCTCTGTGACGATTGCGCTCTCCACCGGCGGGGCTGCGCCCGTGCTGGTGCGTGATATACGTTCAGCGCTGGAGGGGCTGGTCGCGCCCGGCGTGGGTATTCTCGCCCGCAGCGCCAACGCCTTGCGTGATACGGTGCGTAACGCACTGCCAACCGTCGATGAGCGCCGCCGCTTCTGGGAAAGTGCGCTGCGTGGCGAAGCGGCAGCACGCGCCGATGCGGGCGATGGCCCCGGCACCTCGCGCGCCCTGATCGCCACGCTGGACCGCTTTCGTGACGGCAAGGCAGAGCCGGGCCGGGTCTTTCTCGTCGGGGCCGGGCCGGGTGATCCTGAACTCCTGACGCTCAAGGCCGTGCGCGTGCTGCGCGACGCCGATGTGATCGTGCATGACCGGCTGGTGCCGGAAGCGATCCTGCAGCGCGCGCGCCGTGATGCGCGCCGCATCGATGTGGGCAAGCGCCGGGGCCATCACTCCGTGCCGCAGGAGCGTATTGGCGACATCCTCATCGAGGAGGCCCGCAAGGGCCTGCGCGTCGTGCGCCTGAAAGGCGGGGACAGCTTCATCTTTGGCCGCGGCGGCGAGGAAGCCGAGGCGGTGCGCGCTGCGGGTATCGAAGTCGAGGTGGTGCCGGGCATTTCAGCCGCGCTCGCCTGCGCGGCATCCGCTCAAATCCCTCTCACCCACCGCGAGGCGGCGCAGGCCGTCACCTTCGTTACCGGCCAGCCCAAGGCGGACGGGCCGGAGCTGGATTATCGCAGCCTCGCCAGCGCCCGCCATACCCTCGTTGTCTATATGGGCGTGGCCACTGCCGCCGTTCTTAGCGCGAAGCTGATCGCGGCGGGACGCAGCGGCGATACGCCGGTGGCCATTATCGAGAATGGCTCCCTGCCGGAAGAGCGCAGCGTGTCCGGCACGCTGTCAGAGCTTCCCGCCCTGATCGAAGCACATGAGATCAAGGGCCCGGCCGTGATCGTCATTGGCGAGGTCGTGGCGCGCGCGCCGGAGATGATCTCCGGCCTCGCCCGTCAGGCAGAGCTGGAGGCGGCGGCATGAGAGCGATCACCGCAAACCGGCTGACCGATGGCCATGTCGTCTACCGCCGCGCCGACGGCATCTGGACGCCGTCCCTGATCGAGGCGGAACGCTTTGGCGATGAGAAGGCCGCCGAACCGGCGCTGAACGCGGCGCTGCGCGACATTCTCACCGTGGTCGCGCCTTACCTCATCGAGCTCGACGGCGAACAACCGGGCGGGCGCAAGCATGTGCGCGAGGCGATACGGCTGAAAGGCCCCACCACCGGCACCAGCCTGCTTTACGCCGGGGAGCGCTAGGCCGATGTATCGTTATGACGAGATTGACCGGTCGATAGTCACAGAGCGCGTGGAGGAGTTCCGCGAGCAGGTAAGCGCGCGTCTCTCCGGCGCGCTCACCGAAGACCAGTTCAAGCCCTTGCGCCTGATGAACGGGGTCTATCTGCAACTGCACGCCTACATGCTGCGCGTGGCCATCCCCTATGGCACGCTGGATGCGCGCCAGATGCGGGTTCTGGCCCATATCGCGCGCCATTACGACAAGGGCTATGGCCATTTCACCACGCGCCAGAACATCCAGTATAACTGGCCGGCGCTGGTCGATATTCCTGAAATTCTGGAACAGCTTGCCGATGTGGAGATGCACGCCATCCAGACATCGGGCAATTGCATCCGCAACACCACGACCGACCCGTTTGCCGGTGCAGCACAGGACGAGGTGGAAGATCCGCGCCCCTGGTGCGAGCTGATCCGGCAATGGTCCACCTTCCACCCCGAATTCACCTTCCTGCCGCGCAAGTTCAAGATCGCGGTGACGGGCTCGGACGCTGATCGCGCCGCCATTGGCGTGCACGATATCGGGCTGAAGCTGGTGAAGAATGAGGCCGGTGAGACCGGGTTCGAGGTGCATGCAGGCGGCGGTCAGGGCCGCACGCCGCGCGTGGCGGTAAAGCTGCGTGACTTCCTGCCGAAGGGCGAGCTGCTGGCTTATCTGACCGCAATTATGCGCGTCTATAATCTCGCCGGGCAGCGCGACAATATCTACAAGGCCCGCATCAAGATCCTCGTGGAAACCATGGGCGCGCAGGCTTTCACGGCCGAAGTGGAAGCGATGTACCGCCAGCTGCGCGGGCGTGATCTCGCCGTGCCGGCCGAGGAGGCTGCGCGCATTACCAGCTTCTTCCCAGAGCCTTCCCCTGTGGACCGGCCTGAAGGGGTGAGCGATGCGCCGGGCTTTGCCCGCTGGCGGGCCATCAATGTGAAGCCGCACAAAGTACCGGGCCGGGCCATCGTAGTGATCTCCTTGAAACCCCGCGCCGGTTCGCCGGGCGATGCCACTGCTGAACAGATGGATGCCGTCGCCTTCCTCGCCGAGCGCTATGCGGATGGCGAAATCCGCGTCACCAAGGAGCAGAATCTCGTCATCCCCCATGCCGTCGCGGCGCACCTGCCCGCGATTTATGAGGGTCTGCGCGAGGCCGGGCTTTCCACCGCCAATGCCGGGCTGGCCAGCGATATCGTGACCTGCCCGGGCCTCGATTATTGCAGCCTGGCCAATGCGCGCTCGATTCCGGTGGCGCAGGCCCTGTCAGCAGCCCTGATCGACCGGGGGCTGGATGAGGATACGCAAGACCTCACCATCAAGATTTCCGGCTGCATCAATGCCTGCGGCCATCACCATATCGCCAATATCGGCCTGCTGGGCGTCGATAAGAAGGGCGATGAGGTCTACCAGCTCACACTCGGCGGCGTGGCCGATAACGGCGCGGCCATCGGCAAGATACTCGGCCCCGGCCTGACGCCGGACGAGGCCGTGGAGGCTGTGGCCGCTTGCGTCGGCGTCTTCCGCCGCGAACGCGGGGATGATGAAACCTTTACCCACACCCTGGCCCGCATCGGGTTCGAACCCTTCAAGGAGGCCGTCTATGGGCAATGATAGCGCAGCAACGCCCCGGCTGGCCCGCGTGGAGATCGATACCGCCACCACGCCGGACGCGGCGCTGGAGGCAGCGCGCAGCGCACAGGCCATTGATATTCGCTTCCCGGCGTTCAAGGACGGGCGCGGCTATTCGCTGGCAGCGCTGATCCGTGAGAGCGGGTTTGCCGGTGAATTGCGCGCGACGGGCGACATCCTGCCCGATCAGAAGGATTACCTCACCCGCACCGGGTTTGACGTGATCGCGCCGGATGACGGCTCGCCGCGCTGGGCCAGGACCAGCTTTACCCATGCCTACCAGCCAGGGCTCGCCAAAGGCGCCAATGACCGGGTGCCTGCCTATCGTGCGCGCGCGCTGGCAATCCGCAAGGCGCAAGTTGAGGCGCTGAACCAGCAATATGGCGATGCCGTGCCGGAGACCATCATTGCCGTCGCGGTGGAGGTGTTTGAGGGGCGGATCGCCATGCTCTCCTCCTTCGGGATCGAGGCGGCGCTGGGGCTGGCTTTGCTGGCGCAGGTGGACCGCTCGGTGCCGGTGGTCTTCCTCGACACCCAGCGCCATTTCCCCCAGACGCTCAGCTATCGCGACGAGCTGGTGGCGCATCTGCGCCTTGAGGATGTGCGCATCCTCACGCCTGATCCGGCCGAAGCGCGCGCCGCAGACAATGATGGCAAGCTGTTTGAGCGCGATGGCGAAGCCTGCTGTGACCTGCGCAAGGTGCGCCCCCTCAATGCCGGGCTGGAAGGGTTTGACGCGGTCATTACCGGGCGCAAGCGTGCCCATGGCGGCGGACGGCAGGCTTTGCAGCCCTTCGAGTTCGATGGCGAGCGGGTGAAAATCAATCCGGTCGCCGGGCTGGCCCCTGCCGATATTGCTGCGCTCTACCGCGAGATGAAGCTGCCCGCCCATCCGCTCAGCTCACAGGGTTACACCTCTGTGGGGTGCTGGCCTTGCACCGCGCCCTCATCAGGCGCACATGCACGCGACGGGCGCTGGCCCGGTTCGGATCGCAGCGAGTGTGGTATCTTCGATCCGGTCCGCACGGCGCGGGCAGATGCGGCGCGCAAGCGGGCCGTGCGCCTTATCGGATAGGCGGGACGCGCATGACAGGCCAGATTATCGACCTTATCGGCAATACGCCGCTGATCCGGCTTGAGGCGGCCTCACGCGCCACGGGCTGCGAGATTTTTGGCAAGGCCGAGTTTCTCAATCCGGGCGGCTCGGTGAAGGACCGCACCGCGCTGGGGCTGGTGCGCGCGGCGGAAAAATCCGGTGCGCTGAAACCCGGTGGCACCATTGTGGAAGGCACGGCCGGCAATACCGGCATTGGGCTTGCCATTGTGGGCCGCGCGCTCGGCTATAAAACGCTGATCGTCATGCCGCGCACGCAAAGCCAGGCGAAGAAAGACGCGCTCATCGCGGCGGGCGCGCGCATTATCGAGGTCGACCCGGCACCGTTTTCCAGCGAGCACCATTTTGTCCATGTCTCGCGGCGCCTCGCCGAGGAACTGGCCGTAACACCTCAAGGCGCGTTCTGGGCCAACCAGTTTGATAATCCCGCCAACGCTGCCTTCCACGCCGCCACAACAGGCGAGGAAATCTGGAGCCAGACCGGCGGTGCGATTGACGGCTTTATCTGCGCGGTCGGCACGGGCGGTTCCCTCGCCGGCATTGCCCGCACGCTGCGCGCGAAGAAGCCGGACATCGCCATCGGCCTTGCCGATCCGTCGGGCAGCGCGCTCTACAATCATTTCACCCGGGGCGAGCTTAAAGGCGAGGGATCGTCGATCACCGAAGGCATTGGCGTCGGCCGCATTACCGGCCAGTTGCAGGGCTTCAAGCCCGACCATGCCTATCGCATTGAGGATGCCGAGTTTCTGCCCATCCTGTTCGATCTGGTCGAAAATGAGGGGCTGTCGCTGGGCGGATCGGCGGGCGTGAACATTGCCGGAGCGATCCGGCTGGCGCGCGCGCTGGGGCCCGGCAGGACGATTGTCACCCTGCTGTGCGATTCCGGTGCGCGCTATGCGGGCCGGCTGTTCAATCCGGACTATCTCGCCGCGCGCAGCCTGCCCGTCCCACCCTGGACGGACAGCGGCAATACCGCGCGCAACGCCATCTGACACGAGTTGAGGATTTTGCCATGACCGCCCTTCCCGCTGCGGCTGAGACCCTTGCGCCTGTTATCGAGGCCGGTGCCTTCTTCGATTGCGAGGTGCTGGAGGTGCGCCACTACACCGATACGCTGTTCTCCTTCCGCACGGCGCGTCCGCAGAGCTTCCGCTTCCGCACCGGCGAGTTCGTGATGATCGGGCTGGCGGGCGAGGGTAAGCCGACGCTGCGCGCCTATTCGCTGGCCGGTCCGAGCTGGGATGATGCGCTGGAGTTTTACTCCATCAAGGTGGAGGACGGGGCGCTGACCTCGCGCCTGAAGCATATCCAGCCCGGTGACCGGGTGCTGGTAGGCAGAAAACCGACCGGCACGCTGGTGCTCGACGCACTGCTGCCCGGCAAGCGCCTCTTTCTGCTCTCCACCGGCACGGGCGTGGCGCCCTTTGCCAGCATTGTGCGCGAGCCGGATGTCTATGCGCGCTACGATCAGGTGATCCTCACCCATACCTGCCGGACCGCGGCCGAGCTTGCCTACTCGCAAGATCTGGTGGCGGGGCTGAAGGATGATCCGCTGGTGGGCGAAAGCGCGCCGGAAAAGCTGGTCTATTTCTCGTCCGTGACCCGCGAGGATGGCCCGCAGACCGGGCGGATTACCGATCTCATCCAGTCCGGTCTGTTCTTCCAATCCATCCAGCAGGCCCGCTTTGATCCCGAACATGACCGGGTGATGATCTGCGGATCACTGGCCATGCTCGAAGAGCTGAAAGCCATCTTCGGCGAGCTGGGCTTCACCGAAGGCTCCAATGCCCGTCCGGGCAGCTTCGTGGTGGAAAAAGCCTTCAGCGGCGACGGCATTTAACCGGGCTCATAGCCGTGCGTCAGCTTTCCGGAGCAACAGCTCTGGGTGGCGGCCAGGGCGTTGTCTACACAGGGCAGAGCACCTGATAGCTGGCGGACGCTGGCTGCCCCTGCCAGCCGGATCCAGATGGAGCCGGACCATACTGGCTGGGGCGAGCGTCTCGATTGCTGCGCCTAGAACCGCCAGGCTAGCTTGACCGAACCGCTATCGCTCCGGCTGTGATCCCCGCGATACCCTTCATACACTGCCGACATTTCCCACCGCTCACCCGCAAAGGCACGCAGGCCGAGTTCCACGCTCGCGGCGATGTCATCGCGTTCGTGGGTATAGGAAACAGGCCTTGAAGAAAAACGCCCGCCATTGAGCCAGGATTGACGCACATTGCCGTCATTCACGGCCAGACGCGCGCCCACAGCCACATGCGGCCGTAAGACTACATCCCTGATAACCGTCTCGGTGCCAAAGCGGATGGCAGGGTGAATGTCGAACAGAAACTGGCCGTGTGAATGCACCCGCAAGGCCTGGTCGCCCGGCCCGCTTTCGCTATAGCCGAAATCATGGACAAAGCTCGCGTCCACATCGATCAGCGGGATAATGTCCAGGCCACCTGCACTGAATAGCCGCGCAAACCTGAACCGGCCTGACAGGCTCAACGACTCCTGGCTGAACGTGTACGCGTCTGGCGTGACGCTGGCAGTATCAAAGCGCGTGCCGTCTGAACTGTAATAGCCGACCGCGGCCGAAGCGGACGCCAGAGCGGGACCGTTCACGTATTTGATGACACCGCCAAGATTGATCTGCTGGCCTTCACTGCGCGCTGTTGCCGAGCGTGCTGTGGTCTGCTCGTACCCCAAACCGAAACCGATACGCAGCGTGTCGCCGAGCGCGGCCTGCCGGCCAAAACCAAGGGCATAACGGTTCTGACTTGTGCCAGACCTGTCGTCGCGTCCATAGCCTCCAGAACCTCTTACCCAGACACATTCAGCCTCGGCGATGGCCGCCCATTGGCCCGATGGCTGCCCGCAGCTGTGAACGGAGTTGAGGTGGGATATGGCCGACAGGTGATGGAACGCACCGGCCCTGTGTCCGTCGCTGGACGACAGCTCGCCAGCAAACAGCTCCGCTACGTCCTGCGCTGTCTCAAGGCGCGCGGCATAGAGAAGTGTCTGGTAAAAGTCTGCATCAGCCGAATCCACTTCTTCACCGTCCATCCACGCTGTGACGGCCTCATTTGCCAGTTGCGCCACTCCGGATTGGGTGCTGCCAACCAGTGGCAGGAAGTCGACGCTGGCAGCGTGGATCAATACGGACTGCCCCGAGCCGGAACCACTGAGCCGCACATCAAACCGTGTTGCGGCCGGATCATGAATTGAAGCGAGAATATCGTGCGGCAACGCGCCAGATTGCGCGATCAGGGTGACGGGCGCGTCAAAGCGCTGAAAACTTGCAAGATAGG
Source organism: Glycocaulis alkaliphilus (assembly GCF_004000605.1). Lineage (NCBI taxonomy): Bacteria > Pseudomonadati > Pseudomonadota > Alphaproteobacteria > Maricaulales > Maricaulaceae > Glycocaulis > Glycocaulis alkaliphilus. Next base: position 1,980,065 of record NZ_CP018911.1, read on the forward strand.
GCCTGATCTCGCCGCTCACGCGGTCCAGCCGCGCGGCCGACAAGGCCGGACCCGGCATTGATGCCGCGACCGGCACATAATGGCGCGCACCCGCAAACAGGGCGTAGTGGCCGATATTGCGAGCGTGCCCGTCCAGCGTGCCGCGCACATTCAGGTCGACCTGCCACGGGCCGGCATTGTCGATGCCGCCGAACACCAGCCCGCCTTCATCGACATTGATCTGGCCCCGGCCATATGTCCGGATTGCCGTGCTGTCATAGGACGTGACCGCATCACCGCTTGCAACCAGCCCACCGATACCAAGCTCAAACCGGCCTATCGTATCAGTAATGTCGATGCCGGTACCACGCGATGACGAGACGACGGACCCGCCGCCCAGGACTCTGAGATAGCTGGTGCGCGTATCGTGCGGAGTTCCTGGCGCGTCCTCGCCAAGACGAACATTGTGCATGCGCACGGCTGCGGACCCGTCCCCGGTTACATCGATCGCGCCAGAAACGTCCACACGCACAGCGTCCTTCTGGTGGAGAGTGGCGTAGGCGTCGATCCCGTGAGCGCGGTTACCTTGCGTTGTAAGCAATCCGGAGTGGCTGACATGGACAGTGCCAGAGCCGTTGGTGCCAAACCGGCCGACACGGGTAAGGCCATCCAGATCCGAAATGACAGCCTCAGCGCCCGCCGCACTGATCGCAACCAGTCCGGAAGCGGCGTCACCGAAAGTGGCAATCAGCCCTCGCGAGTCGATACTGACCGCGCCGCCATGGCCCGCAATACGGTCATAGTCCAACGCACTGGCCAGAGGCGCACCATGGCGGGAAACCAGCAGGCCGCCGCTGGACGTTGACTGGGCGAAGATGCCATGCGCGCCGCGCCCCTGCGTTTGCACTACAGACTGTGCGCCAAGGACAATATTGACCGCTTCACCCTGGCTTTTGCCCTGGTAATTCAAGGTAACAGCTTCGGTCAGACGCGACTGGCTGGCAAGGTTCACCAGCCCGCCGCCGCCGCCGATTGACTGGACGATCAGCCCGAAAGCCTGGTCTCCGGCTGTGCGGATCTCGCCATCGAGTGCCGCGTCGACGCGGCGGCCATATCCAATATCCGTGCCGCCGAATGACACAGCGGCATCCACCCCGCTACCGATGTCGGCAAGGCCGCCGCCGGTCCCGATGCCCTGGAGGATCACCCCGTGTGACTGGCTGCCCTCGGTCTGAACAATCCCCGACAGTGCGGCTGTAAGATTTTGCGAGTCCCCCTTTGCGGCCTGGGCACCGAGACGAAGCGTAAGGTTGGCGCTGCCAGCATCAATACCGCCAAGCTGGAACGTACCGCCGCCGCCGCCAATGCTCTGGCCAATCAGCCCTGCCGACTGGCTGCCGCGCGTTACAATTCTGCCGTCGTGGACAACGTCCAGCGTGCCGGCATGGCTGGTATGGTCGGAAGTGCCTCCCAGCGCGCTGTCGCCGTCAAAGGCCAACTGGAGGCTGAACCCGGCCAGGCTCGCAAAGCCACCGCCACCGCCAATCGACTGAGCCATCGCGCCTGCCGACTGGTCGCCATGCGTGGTGATGTGTCCCTGGAGCTCAAGCGTAACCGCAGCACCATTGCCGCTGCCAGCCTCGCCGCTACCCAGCTGAAGCTGGGTCATTGCAGAGCGTGCATGGCCCTGCCCGTAACGCAGATCACCGCCGCCGCCGCCAATGGACTGAGCAAGAAGCCCGAGCGACTGCTCGCCGTACGTTGTAAGCACATTATTCAGCGTCACGTTCACCGCGCCGCCCCGGCTCGATGAGTGTTCAGCGCCCAGCACACCCGTCAGCGAGAGGGCGTCAATGCCCCCTGAGCCATGAAGCAGGCTGCTGCCGCCACCGGCGCCGATAGACTGGGCCATGACGCCATGCGCGAAATTGCCCTCAGTTGTAATGTCTCCGCTCAGGCTGACAATGACTGTCCCGCCTACGCCGTTGGCACCATGGCTACCGCCGAAACGGAAACTGTGGCCGCTGACAGATCCAGTGACACCGCCATGGTAAGAAAGCCCGCCGCCTGCGCCGATTGACTGGGCGTGGACGCCGGTCGCGGCGTTGCCGGAAGTCATCACGGTGCTGGCTGTGCTGATGGTGACCGACCCGCCATTGCCCGCAACATTGGTGCCGCCAAGCGCGATGTCGAGATCAGGGCCATCATCGCCACCCTCGAGTTCTGCATCCTCGTCATTGTCGAGGCTGGGAAGGTCATCTGTACTGAACTCGGCAAAATCCTCGCCAAAGAACTCCAGTGCCGATGCGGTGCTCCCTGCAGCTCCGCCACCACCACCTATCGACTGCGCGAAGATTCCCGCCGCACTGCTGCCCGAGGTCTGGATCCTACCGCCTCCGTCACCAGGCGTCTCACTATCGGCGATAACGACATCACCGCCATGATTGCCCGAGCCGCCTGAACCGCCGAAATTGTGCCGGCTGTCCGTCGTGTCGTCGTCATTGGCGCCTGATATGCGGCCGTATGAGTGGGCGTGGCCGCCGTGACCACCACCCCCGCCAATCGATTGGGCAAATATCGCATTGGCGCCGCTACCGGCGGTCAGGAAGCTGGCGCCTGTATTGAGGTTGATGGTGACCGTTCCGCCAGTATTGCCACGGCCGCCCGCGCCGCCCAGCGCGATAGCGCGCACCGTCGCCTTGCCGCCACCGCTCTCCTCGTCATCATCACCAGACCCTCCGCCACCCGTCTCGGCAGAGATATTGACGGTTTCCGCGTAGCCGCCATCTCCGCCTCCGCCACCGATGGATTGTGCAAACAGGGCGTGGGAAAGAGCGCCTTGCGTGGCGATATGTGCGTCCGCTCCGGCTGTATAAACAACAGCGCCGCCGCGCGCACCGGACCCGCCTGCTCCACCAATGGCCAGTGTGGTCTGCCGGGAACTGGCGGCACCGCCCCCTTCTCCTGCACCGGCCACGACATTGGCCGACACAGAAATCACGTGACCGCCAGAGCCACCTCCGCCGCCAATCGACTGCAGAAGGAGGCCATGAGATTGAACCCCTTGGGTTTCGAGGCTGCCTGTCTGTTCAAAGCTGACTGCGCCGCCATATCCGCCTGAGCCGCCCGAGCCGCCAATGGCTATATTGACGTTTTCAGCCTTGCCGCCATCGCCGGCCGCGCCAGTACCCAGCGCAGCGGTGAAGCTGTAGGCGTTCCCGCCAGACCCGCCGCCACCGCCGATGGACTGAACCAGCGCGGCATTGGAATGGTCGCCGTATGTGGTGATCTGTCCAGCATGCGTGATGGAGACATTGCTGCCATGACCACCGCCACCGCCCGATCCGCCCAGCGTCACTGCCGCACTGTAAGCAGACTCGCCAGCACTCGCTGATACGCCAACGGCATTGCCGCCATCACCGCCGCCCCCGCCGATCGACTGGGCTACGAGCCCATGTGAACGCGCGCCGGACGTCAGGAGTGAGCCGGTCAGGTCCAGGCTTACGGCCCCGCCATCCCCGCCATCCCCACCCTTGCCGCCAATGGCGACGGACACCGAAGCGCCCACCTCGCCTGCACCAACGGCCACGGCCACGGTATGACCGCCAGCGCCCCCGCCCCCGCCTACCGACTGGGCTGTCAGCGCTGAAGAGAGACTGCCGCCCGTCTGGATATCACCGTGGATATGGGCTGTGACGGCCCCGCCATGGCCAGCCGATCCGCCATGCCCGCCCAGACCGATAGCGGCGCCAAATCCAACTCCGTCCGGGTTCACGCCGGCGCCGACCGACAACGCGGATCCGCCATGACCACCCCCGCCGCCAATCGATTGCAGGACAGCTCCGGACGACTGTTCGCCCCGGTTGCCTGCGCCTGTTGTTATGCTGGCGTTTTCCTCGAGCAGGAAGCTGATGGCGCCACCATGGCCGCCCTTCCCGCCGCGCCCTCCGATGGACACACTGACCGCAGCTGCGCCAACGGCGATGCCGCCAGCATTGCCGCCCGCGCCTCCACCTCCGCCAATGGATTGCGCCAGCACAGCCACAGCATGGTCACCGTCTGTAGCGGTCACCGATCCAGACCGCAGGGCGACATCGACATTGCCGCCATGACCGCCGCCGCCACCCGATCCACCGATGGCAACATCAACAAACGCGCCAGCCGAGAAGGCTGCCCCGCCCCGGCCTCCCCCGCCACCGACAGACTGGGCCAGCACGGCATTGCTCCCGTCGCCGGACGTCGAGATATGACCCGTTGAATGAATACTGACATCGCCGCCAAGCCCGCCCCGGCCACCGGCGCCTCCGATGGCAAAAAACAGGCCTGAGCCCGCACCGCCATCACCGCCATCACCGCCCACGGACAGAGCGTGTACGCCGGCCGAACTCGTGCCGGAGGTCGCAATGCGCCCCGTTATACCAACGCGGACATGGCCGCCGCCAAAGCCGCCCGATCCGCCTGATCCACCACGTGTGCTGAACCAGCCCGAGCCCTTGCCGTTTCCGCCTTCGCCGCCCGAGCTTCGTGCGAGGATACCGTCGGCAAAGTCTCCGCCTGTCATGATGACGCCGCCCAGATTGGCATCAATCAGCCCGCCATCACCGCCATCGCCGCCATCGGCGCCCGAGCCGCTGCCGCCACCGCCTGCATTGCCGCCATGGCCACCCTGGGAGACCAGAACGATTGCGTGCCCGCCATCGCCATCCGTCTCTAAAGTAAACCCGCCTACTAGAGTGAGCGCCAGATCACCGCCATGGCCTCCGTGTCCGCCATGACCGCCGTGCAGTCCGGTTGCACTGCTACGCCCCCCTTCACCGCCATGTCCGCCGGATGAGTACACGTGAATAGCCGAGCTATTGCTCAGGCTCGCATCGCCCTCAATGCACAGATTGGCGTCATCGCCCGCCTGGCCCGTTCCCCCGGTATGCCCGGAATGTCCAAAGCCGCCATGTGAGCCCTTCTTGCCATCTGCGCCTTGAGAAGCCGCCGTATATGGAAGGCTGGTGACAGCCGTGCAGGGCGTTTGTGTTTGTGTTTGCGCTTCCGCAGCTACGGCGCTCAGCGCGCTCGACGCATAAAGGAACACTGCAGACGCCAGAATATCACGCCGCCGGCGCACGATCAGATTGCTTTTCATGTTTGCCATCCCTGCCCAACTGATAAGGAGCGTACAACGTTATGGCGAACATCAGGTTAAGCACCGCGATAAGGTTGGCGCGGCCTTTCCAACGCGCGCAAGGCGACGCGTTCCGGTGCGTCAAGCCCCCACCAGCCCGCTCTGCGCAAGCCCCGCTGCGCCGGCACGCAGCCAAACCCATTGCGCCGGGCGCTGGCATCGTTAAACCGCCCCCATGCTTACGATCTCAAACCTTGATTACCGTATCGGCGCGCGCTCCCTGTTCGAGAATGCGTCCGCGCAGATTTCCGGCGGCTGGAAGGTCGGCCTGGTCGGCCGCAATGGCACCGGCAAATCCACGCTTCTCAAACTGATCCGCGAAGAGATCGTTCAGCCTTCACCGGACACCTCCATCCGCCTGAACAAGGGCGCGAGGCTCGGCTGGGTGGCGCAGGAGGTGGAACCCTCCGACGAGACAATCCTTGAGGTGGTGCTGGCCACCGATACCGAGCGCCATGCCCTGATGCAGGAGGCCGAGACCGCGCAGGACCCGGACCGCATTTCCGAGATTCACATGCGTCTGGCCGATATTGACGCGTGGTCGGCAGAGTCCCGCGCCGCTGAAGTGCTGATGGGGCTAGGCTTCACCGATGCCGATCTCTACCGGGCGACGCGCGAGTTTTCCGGCGGCTGGCGCATGCGCGCCGCCATTGCCGGCGTCCTGTTCTCCGAGCCGGACCTTCTCTTGCTGGACGAGCCGACCAACTATCTGGATCTGGAAGGCGCGGCGTGGCTCGAAACCTATCTGAAGAAGTACCCCCATACCGTGCTGCTGGTCTCGCACGACCGGGAAATGCTCAATCGCTGCGTCACCCACACCATGGCGCTGGAGCACAAGCAGCTTTCCATCTCGCCGGGCGGGTATGATGCCTGGCTGAAACTGCGCGCCGCCAGAACCGCCCTGCTGGAAAGCCAGCGCGCCAAGCAGGAGGCCGACCGCGCCCATCTGCAATCCTTCATCGACCGCTTCGGTGCCAAGGCGTCCAAGGCCAGCCAGGCGCAGTCGCGCGTGAAAATGCTGCAGAGAATGCAGGAGATCACGGTGCCGCTTGAAGAGCGCACCGTCCCCTTCTCCTTTCCCACCTCCACCGACAAGCTTGCCGCGCCCCTGCTGCAGCTGCGTGGCGCGTCAGTCGGCTATGGCGAGGATGCCGTGATCCTCTCTGGCGTAGATCTGCGCCTCGACCCTGATGACCGTATCGCCATCGTGGGCGCCAACGGTCAGGGCAAGACGACGCTGGTCAAATCCATCGCCCAGCGCCTGCCGCTGATCGCGGGCGAGCGGACCGCGCCGCGTGCCTTGCGCATCGGCTATTTCTCGCAAGACCAGATGGACGAGCTGCGCCCCGGCGAAACGGTTCTGGACCATGTCCGTGACGCGCTGCCCGAAGGCACGCCGCCCGCGAGACAGCGCGCCGTCGCCGCCGCCATGGGCTTTGCCCACGAGAAGGTCGGCACCAATATCGAGAAGCTGTCAGGCGGCGAGAAGGTGCGTCTTCTGCTGGGCCTGATGGCGATGGAAAAGCCGCACATTCTGATCCTGGACGAGCCGACCTCCCACCTTGATATCGACAGCCGCGAAGCGCTGATCTACGCGCTGAACGACTATAATGGCGCGGTCATCCTCATCACCCACGATGTCTATCTGGCCGAAGGCACGGCAGACCAGCTATGGCTGGTGAAGAATGGCCGCGCGACGCGCTATGACGGCGATCTCAATGATTATCGCAAGCTGGTCCTGCAGGCCGACCGGGCCAACGCGGCGTAACGGCTCAGCCTTGCGCGGCGGCATGGGCGCTCGCCCACGCCCACTGGAAATTATACCCGCCAAGCCAGCCGGTGACATCGACGCATTCGCCGATGAAATAGAGCCCCGGCACAATCCGGCTCTCCATCGTTTTCGATGACAGCTCATCGGTATTGATGCCGCCAGCGGTCACTTCGGCCGTGCGCCAGCCCTCGGTGCCTGCGGGCCGGACCGTCCAGCGCGACAGGCTGTCCACCAGCGCCTCTATCGCCGCGTGGGACATGTCGGCCATGCGCGGCATGTCCGGAATATCGCCGCGCTCGCTGAGCAGCGCCACCAGCCGGTTGGGAAGCAGGGTTTCCATCGCGCTGGCGAGTGATCTCTTGGGATGCTCCGCCTTGAAGGCGGTCAGCGCAGAGACGGCGTTCAGCCCTGCTAGCAGATCAATCACCACCGGCTCACCTGGCTGCCAGTAGGAGGAAATCTGCAGAATCGCCGGGCCGGAGAGGCCGCGGTGCGTGAACAGCATGGCTTCGTCAAACGCGGCCCGGTCATTCGATGCCCGCACCGGACAGGCCACGCCTGAAATGGAGGCAAAATCCTCCTTGTCGCGCCCCTCAAACACGAACGGCACCAGCGCGGCGCGCGGTTCGATCACGCTATGGCCGAACTGGCGCGCTATATCATAGGCAAAGCCCGTCGCGCCCATTTTGGGAATGGAAAGCCCGCCACTGGCAATGACCAGCCGCGCTGCCTCAATGACGCCGCCCGACGTGCTGATCCGGAAGCCGGTATCGGTGCGGGTAACGCTGTTGATCGATGTACCAAGACGGAGTTCTCCGCCCGTCTCGCGCAGCTCTTCCAGCAGCATGTCGATAATTGCGCCTGAGCGGCCATCGCAGAAGAGCTGGCCCAGCGTCTTCTCGTGCCAGCCAATATCGTGACGGGCCAGCCGGTCCAGAAAATCCTGCGGCGTGAAGCGCGCCAGCGCCGATTTGGCAAAATGCGGATTGGCGCTGATGAAGTTCTCAGGACGGGTATGGATGTTGGTGAAATTGCAGCGCCCGCCGCCGGAGATGCGCACCTTCTCGGCGGGCTTGGCGGCATGATCGATCACCAGCACGCGCAAACCGGCCTCGCCTGCGCGCGCGCCATAAAATAGCCCCGCCGCCCCGGCCCCGATGACCAGCGCGTCAAAGTGTGTGTCTGCGTGCGCGGTGAGTGTCATGGCGTGCTGTCAGCCGGTACGCGCCTACTCGGCGTCGGGCTGCCGGTCCGGGGCGGCATTGGCAAACGCATCGAGCGCCAGACACGCCGCTTCGGCGGCCAGAAGGCGCGGATAGGCATAAACATCCACGCCAAAGCGGCGGGCATTGCCGAGCTGCGGCACCAGGCAGACATCGGCCAGTGTCGGCGCATCGCCAAAGCAGAACGGCCCCGGCTCGCGTGCGGCCATGACCTCCAGCGCCGCCAGCCCGCCGGCAATCACCTCGCCCGCCCATTTCGGACCGGCATTGTCATCCCCCGCCAGCGCCGAGACCTTTTTCAGGATGCTCAAATTCTGCAGCGGGTGAATCTCGCACGCTATCGCCAGCGCAAAGGCGCGCACCTGCGCTGCCCTCACCGGATCGGCCGGCACCATAAGCGGCTGCGGCTTCACCGCATCCAGATACTCGATGATGGCCAGCGACTGAGTCAGAACCGCTCCGTCATCGGTCTCAAGCGCCGGTACCAGCCCTTGCGGGTTGAGCTTCAGATAGCTTTCAGAACGCTGCTCGCCCTTGCGCAGATGGTGGGAGACCTGCCTTGCCTCAATACCCTTTAGGCCGAGCACGATGCGAATGCGCCAGGCGGCAGAGGAGCGAAAATATCCGTGCAAGATCATGGGGTTTTCCAGTGTTCCTAATGGCCGGAAGGCGTGCCGACCGTCACGTTCAGCGGTGCAAGCCCGTCAATCGCCACCTCTATCACATCGCCCGGCACCACCGCGCCAACGCCTGCAGGCGTGCCGGTATAGATGAGGTCGCCCGGCTCCACCCGGTACAGGCCGGAGAGATAGGCGATCACATCGGCCACCGGCCAGATCATGTCTGACAGGTCCGCGTCCTGACGCACCGCGCCGTTCACCGAGAGGCTGATACGGCCCTTTGCAGGGTCAAAGCCGTCACTGGCGGGCGTGATCAGGCCCAGCGGCTTGGACTGCTCGACATTCTTGGCGACATCCCACGGGCGGCCATGGGCCTTGGCATCGGCCTGCAGATCGCGCCGGGTCATGTCCAGCCCGGCGGCATAGCCATAGACATGATCCATCGCGCTTTCGGCGGGGATGTTGCGCCCGCCCTTGCCGATGGCGACGACCAGCTCGGCCTCGTAGTGATAATTGCTGGTCTTTTGCGGATAGGCGATTGTGCCGCCGCCGGTCGCTACCGTTTCGGCCCAGGCGGTGAAGAAGAAGGGCGGCTCGCGGTCCGGATCGGCGCCCATCTCGCGCGCATGGTCGGCATAGTTGCGCCCGACACAGAACAGGCGCCGCACGGGAAACTGCTTGCCATCGCCCGCAGGCGCAAGCACGGGCGGCAGGGGTTCGAATACAAGGGTCACGCTGATACTCCCGGAAGGGCGGCGCGGGTTCGCGCGAAAGGGTTGCGGCAACGAACAGCAGCCCACCCGAAAGCGCAAGGGGTTAGCGGCAGGCGGTGCCGGGCCGGTCAGGAGCCTAAACCGCCTCGCGCGCTTCCCCGTCATCCTCGCGGTCATGGCGCAGCGGCGCCAGACTGGCGACAACACAGTATGAGAGAATGTCCGTGCCGCGGTCCTGCCGGACCACGCAAGGGTGAATGGCGATACCGGAAAAACCCGCCTGCGCCAGCAGCGCGGCGATATAGTCCTGCCCGTGCGCAAACCGTCGGCTATCACGCAGCACGGTATCGCCCTCGCCCGCCTCGACGGTGAAGGCCAGCATGCCATCCGGCACAAGGGCATTGCGGCACCACGCGATGACGTTTTCCAGAGCACCGATATAGGCAAACACGTCGGCCGCCACGATCAGATCAAAGACCTCGCCACTGGCCTCCTGCCGGGCAATGTCACGCTTGTGCAAAGCATCATAGACGCCCTTGGCACCGGCCTCGGCCAGCATGCGCGCTGAGATGTCCACGCCTTCCAGACGGCCGCAATGCGGGCGCAGCACCTCGCCCATCAGGCCAGTGCCGCACCCCAGATCAAGCGCCTTGCCCGCATGACGGAAACCAGCCGCCTGCAGCCGCTGCATCAGGATTTCAGGGCCGCGATACTGGAGGCGCTCGACGAGGGCGCTATCAAAGTCCGGGGCATACTGGTCGAACAGCAATTCCACAAAGGCGGGCGGCATCGACTCCGCCAGTGGCACGGCGCGCGCCAGATCCAGCTTCAGGCTGGCGCCAAACGGGTCGGACGGATCAATCTCCAGCACGCGCGTCCAGGCATTGCCAGCCGCTTCGTCTTGTCCGGCATCCTGGTGATACTGGCCAAGCTGGAACCAGCCAGCCGTCCAGTGCGGCGCCAGGTCCAGCGCGCTCTTGAGCACGTCGATGGCGGCCTGCGTCTCACCGCGCGCCGCGAACTGCCCTGCATATTCGGCGCGCCGGTCCGCGACCGGATCACCAGAGGAAAACCGCGTCGCGGTCATGATTACAGCTTTCGAGACGGCCCGCTCATTTACCCTTGCCGGGTCACGCGGCGGACGGGGCGCTGCATGCAGCCCGCAAGGGCTGCTGCATCGCTATCGCCATTACGAGGGCGGTACCAAGCTGTCAATCACTCGCGCCTAGAGAATGCCCGGCAGGTTGAGCCCGTGCTCGCGCGCGCAGTCGGTGGCGATGTCATAGCCCGCATCGGCGTGACGCATCACGCCGGTCGCCGGGTCATTCCACAGAACGCGCTCCAGACGCCGGTCCGCGTCCGCGCTGCCATCACAGCAGATCACCATGCCCGAATGCTGGGAGAAGCCCATGCCGACCCCGCCGCCATGATGCAGGCTGACCCAGGTGGCGCCGGACGCCGTGTTCAGAAGCGCATTGAGGAGCGGCCAGTCGGAGACGGCATCAGACCCGTCCTTCATCGCCTCGGTCTCACGGTTGGGCGAGGCGACAGAGCCGCTATCGAGGTGATCGCGTCCGATGACGATTGGCGCTTTCAGTTCGCCATTGCGCACCATCTCGTTGAAGGCGAGGCCCGCCTTGTGACGGTCGCCAAGGCCAATCCAGCAGATGCGCGCGGGCAGGCCCTGAAACGCAATGCGTTCGGCGGCCATGTCCAGCCAGCGGTGAAGATGCGTGTTCTGAGGGAACAGCTCCTTCATCTTCGCATCGGTCTTGCGGATGTCTTCAGGATCACCGGACAGCGCGCACCAGCGGAACGGGCCGATACCCCGGCAGAAGAGCGGGCGTATGTAGGCGGGCACGAAACCGGGGAAGGCGAAGGCGTTCTCCAGCCCCTCCTCCAGTGCGACCTGACGGATATTATTGCCGTAATCGAGCGTCGGCACGCCCGCCTCATGGAAGGCCACCATCGCCGCGACATGGGTTTTCATGCTGGCGCGCGCGGCGCGCTCGACTTCCCTGGGATCGCTTTCCTGCTTTGACCGCCAGTCCGCCACGCTCCAGCCCTGCGGCAGATAGCCGTGTAAGGGGTCATGCGCGCTGGTCTGGTCGGTGACGATGTCGGGCCGGATTTCACCGGCTTCCATGCGGCGGACAAGTTCGGGGAAAATATCAGCCGCATTGCCGACGAGGCCGACCGATTTGGCTTCTCCGGCTGCGGTCCAGCGGGCGATCTTTTCCAGCGCCTCATCCAGTGTATGTGCTTTTTCGTCCAGGTATCTGGTGCGTATACGAAAATCGATGCGCGTCTCGTCGCACTCAACGGCAAGGCAGGATGCTCCGGCAAAGACTGCGGCCAGCGGCTGCGCCCCGCCCATACCGCCAAGACCGGCGGTGAGTATCCATTTGCCGGTCAGATCGCCTCCAAAGTGCTGGCGGCCCGCCTCGGCGAAGGTTTCATACGTGCCCTGCACGATGCCCTGCGTGCCGATATAGATCCACGAGCCAGCCGTCATCTGGCCGTACATCATCAGGCCCTGCTTATCGAGCGCGTTGAAATGCTCCCATGTCGCCCAGTGCGGCACCAGATTGGAATTGGCAATCAGCACGCGCGGCGCATCGGCATGGGTACGAAACACACCCACAGGCTTGCCCGACTGCACCAGCAGCGTCTCGTCCTCATTGAGGTCTTTAAGCGCCGCAACAATACCGTCAAACGCTTCCCAGTTGCGCGCCGCCCGGCCAATCCCGCCATAGACGACCAGCTCGTGCGGGTTCTCGGCAACATCCGGGTGCAGATTATTCATCAGCATGCGCAGCGGCGCTTCGGTCATCCAGCTTTTCGCATTCAGCGTGGTGCCGGTGGGCGGATAAATGTCGCGCGCATTGCGCCGTGTGCCGGTCATGATGTCACCTTCAGATCGGGCGCCAGCTCTTCCAGCCGGTGCAGGATTTCAGAGAGGACGGCGCGCAGGCTCGTGGCCTTCGCGTCGTCATAGGCAAAGGGCGCAGTTTCGCTTTGCAGATAAGCTGACTGGGCCAGCTCCATCTGGATCGCATGGACGCCAGTATCGGGCTTTCCGTAATGGCGGGTTGTCCAGCCGCCCTTGAATCGGCCATTGAGGACATGGCTGTAGCGCGCTGATTTACTGGCGATTTTGATCACTTCCCCAGACAGAACTTCAGCACAGCTCGTTCCGTCTGCCGTGCCGATGCACAGGTCCGGGAGTGTGCCATCAAACAGGAAGGGAATGCGCGAGCGGATGGAGTGCGCATCGTAGAGAATGGCCACGCCATGGCGCGCTTTGGCGGCGTCCAGCGCCGCCGCGACCGCCGCATGGTAGGGCGCATGATACGCCGCTACGCGCGCTGCTATCTCGTCCGTTGTAGGCGGCTCGGTCCAGATCGGCTCGCCATCAAAATCGGTATTGGCGACGAGCCCGGTCGTGTTCTGGCCGGGATAGAGGCTCGCCCCGTTGGGCGGCCGGTTCGGGTCGACCACATAGCGATGGAAGTTCGCCACTACCATTGCCGCGCCGGGGAGCAGCCCCTCATAGAGCCGGTCCACATGCCAGTCCGTATCGGCCAGGGCCTCACCCTTCGCGTTCAGCCGCGCACGTACCTTTTCGGGTAGCCAGGTGCCGGCATGCGGCACGGCGATGACGACCGGGCTGGTGCCTTGTCTGACGCTAACCGGGTTCACGGCGCGATCTCCAGACCCGCTGCGCGGATCAGCGCGCCGGAGCGCACCAGTTCGGCGGCACGCTCGATATCGCCCGCCATATAGCGGTCGGCTTCCAGCACCGGCACAGCCGCGCGCAGCGCCTCAATCGCGGCGATTAGCGCAGGCGAAGTCTGCAGCGGCGCGCGGAAGGCGATGCCCTGCGCCGCGCTCATCGCCTCGACGGCCAGGATGCGGGCAAGGTTGGCATTCATCCGCATCAGGCGCACGGCGGCGTGAGCCGCCATGGACACATGGTCTTCCTGATTGGCGGAGGTGGGCGTGGAATCGGTCGAGCACGGATTGGCCAGATGCTTGTTCTCGCTCATCAGGGCAGCGGTCGTGACCTCGGCGATCATGTAGCCGGAATTCAGGCCCGGCGCGGGGGTGAGGAAGGGCGGCAGATCATGATTGAGGTTAGGATCGACCAGAAGCGCGATGCGCCGCTGGGCAATCGCGCCTACTTCGGCAATCGCCAGCGCGATCATGTCCGCGGCGAAGGCCACCGGCTCTGCGTGGAAATTGCCGCCTGAAACAATGGCATCATCCAGCACCAGCGGATTGTCGGTGACGGCATTGGCTTCGATCTGAAGTGTCGCGCCCGCCTGGCGGAGCAGGTCCAGCGCCGCGCCCGCCACCTGCGGCTGGCAGCGTATGCAGTACGGGTCCTGCACGCGGGTATCATCCTCGCGATGACTGTCGCGTATCTGCGAGCCATCCATCAGGGCGCGCATGCGCTCCGCCACCTCGATCTGTCCACGATGACCCCGCAGGGCATGGATTTGCGGATGCAGGGGCGCGGTAGAGCCCATCGCCGCATCGGTGGAGAGGCAGGAGGTGAGCACGGCATTGGCGGTCATACGCAGCGCATCGAACAGCCCCGCCAGCGCCATGGCGGTGGAGAATTGCGTGCCGTTGATCAGGGCCAGACCCTCCTTGGCTTCAAGTACTATCGGTTTCAGGCCCGCTGCGCTGAGAGCCTTGCCGCCGGAAAGGCGCTTGCCCGCATGGATGGCTTCGCCCTCCCCGATCATTACTGCGGCCATGTGGGCCAGCGGGGCGAGATCACCCGACGCGCCGACCGAGCCCTGCAAGGGGATGACGGGCGTGACGCCGCGCTCCAGCATGGCTTCGATGAGCGCGATCAGCTCCCAGCGCACGCCTGACGCGCCGCGCCCCAGGCTCAAAAGCTTTAGCGCCATCATCAGGCGCACGATTGCCGCGTCAGTCTCATCGCCGACACCGCAGCAATGGGAGAGGATGAGATTACGCTGCAGCGTGCGCGTGTCGCCCGCAGCGATCTTCACATGGGCGAGCTTTCCAAAGCCGGTATTGACGCCATAAACCGCGTCCGCGCCTTGCGCAGCTTGTGCCACACGCGCAGCAGAGGCTTCCACGCCCTCGCGCGCGGAGGGATCAAGGCGGGCGGGCAAGCCCTCACGCCAGATGCGTTCAAGATCAGCGAGGCGGACCGAGCCGGGAATGAGGGTCAGCATGGGCGGCCTCCGAACATGCGTTGGTGAAGCGGGTTGAAGCCGATACGCCCGGCGAGTTCGGCCGGAATTTCAGCATCCCAGATGGCGAGGTCGGCGCGCTTGCCCGGCGCGATGATGCCCCGGTCATCAAGACCCAGCGCCTTCGCCGCGTTCAGCGTCACACCCCGTAGCGCCTCATCCGGCGTCAGGCGGAAGAGCGTGCAGCCCATATTCATGGTCAGCAGCAGGGATGTCAGGGGCGAGGAACCCGGATTGCAGTCCGTCGCCAGCGCCATGGGCACGCCATGCTGGCGCAAGGCGGCAATCGGCGGCAGCTTCGTCTCGCGCAGGAAGTAGAAGGCACCGGGGAGCAGCACGGCGACCATGCCGGCCTTGGCCATCGCCTTTGCATCGCCCTCATCGGCGTATTCGAGGTGGTCTGCTGACAGCGCGCCATAGCGCGCGGCGAGCTGTGTGCCGCCCTGCTGGGAAAGCTGTTCGGCGTGCAGTTTCACCGGCAGGCCGAGCGCCCTGCCTTCAGCGAATACACGCTCGATCTGGTCCGCGCTGAAGGCGATGTTCTCGCAGAACCCGTCCACCGCATCGGCGAGGCCCTCCGCGTGCGCGGCGCGCAAGGCGGGCAGGCATACCTCATCGATATAGGCATCCGCCCGGCCCTTGTATTCCGCAGGGATGGCATGCGCGCCAAGGAAGCTGGTGCGAATGGTGACAGGGCGTTCAGCCTCCAGCGCGCGCGCCACGCGCAGCATGGCCAGCTCGGTTTCGATGTCGAGACCATAGCCGGACTTTATCTCGACCGTCGCCACCCCTTCGGCCAGCAGCGCATCAAGGCGCGGCAGGGCTTCGGCGAGAAGCTGCGCTTCGCCAGCGCCGCGCGTCGCCGTGACGGTGGAGACGATGCCGCCCCCTGCCCGCGCGATCTCCTCATAGCTCGCGCCCTCAAGACGCAGCTCAAACTCGCGCGTGCGGTTGCCGCCATGGACGAGATGGGTGTGGCAGTCGATGAGCGCGGGCGTCACCAGACGCCCCTCCAGATCACGCGAAGGCGCCCTGGAATACGCGCCCGGCAGATCGCTCTGAAGCCCTGCCCACGCAATGCGTTCGCCTTCGATGACGATGGCACCGGGGCCAGTCACGGGCTCTACCGTCATGGCGAGCCTCGCGCCGGTCAGCACATGGGTGCGGGCGTGTTCCACCTTGATTCCTCCTGCAAGCCGGCCCATTAAGTATAGACTTAATATGCGAGTCAACGGAGCGGGCATGAGCGTCATTCACGCGGGCGAGGCACTTCTGGAATCCGGCTGGGCGCGCGATGTCCGCGTGGTACTGGAAGGGGATCGCATTACCTCAATAGAGGCAGGCGCTACCCCTCAGAGCGGCGATTACCGCACCGGAATCCTGCTGCCCGCACCCGCAAACCTGCACTCCCACGCCTTCCAGCGCGCCATGGCGGGCCTGACCGAGCGGCGCGGGGCCGACCCGTCGGATAATTTCTGGACCTGGCGCAAGGCGATGTACGCCTTCCTGGATGCCCTCACCCCTGATGATGTGGAGGCCATCGCTGCCTTCGTGCAGATGGAAATGCTCGAAGCTGGCTACGCCACCAATGTGGAATTTCACTATCTCCATCACGGCCCCGATGGCGCGGCCTATGACAATCCGGGCGAGATGAGCCACCGCATCGCCGCTGCCGCCAGCCAGACCGGTGTCGGCCTCACCCTGCTGCCTGTGCTCTACCAGCAGGGCGGGTGCGGTGGCCGTCCACTGGGCGCAGGCCAGATCCGTTTCGGCAATGATGTCAGCCGGTTCGAGCGCCTTGTTGAATCAGCCAGCGAAGCTTTGAAGCCCCTGCCCGCCGATACAAGGCTCGGCATTTCCGCGCATTCGCTGCGCGCGGTCAGCCGCGAGGGGCTGGCCGCCTGTATCGCGCTTGCGCCCGGTGCGCCGCTGCACATGCATCTGGCCGAGCAGACCGGCGAGGTGGAGGAAGTGCTGACAGCTTACGGCGCACGGCCCACCGAATGGCTGCTGGCCAATGCAGACGTGGACGCGCGCTGGTGCCTCATCCACTGCACGCAGATGAATGACGCAGAAACGCGCGCCCTCGCCCGTACAGGCGCAGTGGCGGGGCTGTGTCCGATCACCGAAGGCAATCTCGGCGATGGCATTTTCAACGGCACGACATGGCTGGAAGCCGGTGGGCGGTTCGGCGTCGGCTCGGACAGCAATGTGCGCATCTCCCTGTCAGAGGAATTGCGCCAGCTTGAATACTCCCAGCGCCTGCGTGACCGCAGCCGGGCGGCGCTTGCCACGCGCGAAAAGTCCGCCGGGCGGGTGCTGCTGGAAGGCGTGGCGAAAGGCGGCGCGCAGGCCGCAGGGCGCGAAGCGGGCGTGATCGCCGCCGGGAAACTGGCTGACCTCGTGGCGCTCGATACCGGCCATATCACGCTGGAAGGGCGTTCCGGCGATCTCACCCTCGATAGCTGGGTGTTCGCAGGCGATGACAGCATGGTCAGCGATGTCTGGGCCGCAGGCCGCCATCAGGTTCGCGAAGGACGCCATATCGCGCATGACGCGATTACCGGGCGCTATCGCGCCACGATCCGGCGTCTGGGAGCGCGCCTGTGACCGCCAGCGCCTATGCGTGGCAAAGCGTGCGGGCGGAGGCCCTGCGCCGTATCCGCACGCGCGAATGGCCACCGGGCGCGATGATCCCCAAAGAGGCTGAGATTGCGCAGGAGCTGGGCTGCGCGCGCGCCACGGTGAACCGGGCGCTGCGTGATCTGGCCGAGGCCGGTTATCTCGACCGGCGGCGCAAGGGCGGCACGCGCGTGACCGAGACGCCGGTGCGCCGCGCCGTGTTCGAGATTGCGATCATCCGCCATGAGGTGGAGCAGTCGGGCGCCAGCTATGGCTACACGCTGCTGGAAGACCGCATCGAGCGCCTGCCCGATGAGCTCGCCGCCACGCTGGACCAGCCGCGCGGCACGCGCTGGCGCCGCGTCATTGCCCTGCACAGCGCGGGCAAGCGGCCCTTCTGCCTGGAGGATCGCTGGCTGAACCCGGATCTGGTGCCAAAGGAGCGCGCGGACTTCGCTGCCTCCAGCGCCAATGAATGGCTGGTCCGCAACGTGCCGTTCACGGGCGGCGAGCTCAGCTTTCAGGCCCGCAAGGCCGATACCGCCCTCGCCTCCCGGCTCGGCTGCGCGCGGGGCAGCGCCGTCTTTGGCGTGGAGCGCATAACGCGTACCGATGATGCCGCCGTCACGGCCGTTACGCTGACCTATGCGCCGGGCTATCGCCTCACCACGACGCTAGGCTGAAATCCGCTCGGTAATCGCGCGGCCCATGCCTTCAGTGCCAACAAGACGGGTATCCTCGCCGCCCAGCAGATCGCCTGTGCGGTAACCGGCGTCGAGCACATCGCTCACCGCCTTTTCGGTCAGGTCAGCAAGGTCCGGCCGGCCCAGCTGGTAGCGCAGTGCCATGGCCAGGCTGAGGATGGCCGCGCACGGATTGGCGATGCCCTTGCCCGCAATGTCCGGCGCGGAGCCGTGGATCGGCTCATAGAGGCCCGGCAAGCCCGGCTCGCCCAGCGCGGCAGAGGGCAGCATGCCCAGCGACCCGGTCAGCATGGCCGCCGCATCGGAGAGAATGTCGCCAAACAGATTATCGGTCAGGATCACGTCAAACTGGCGCGGATCGCGCACCAGCTGCATCGCGCAGTTATCGGCATACATGTGGGACAGCGCCACATCGCCATATTCACGCGCATGCAGGGCGGTGACGGTCTCGCGCCAGAGCAGGCCGGATTCCATCACATTGGCTTTTTCCACCGAGCACACCCTGCCCTCGCGCTGGCGGGCCAGATCAAAGGCCATGCGCGCGACGCGCTCGATCTCGGGCGTGGTATAGCTTTGCGTGTTGAAGCCGCGCTTTGTGCCGTCGGGCAGGGTTTCGATGCCGCGCGGCTCGCCGAAATAGACCCCGCCGATCAGCTCACGCACGAAGAGAATGTCGAGGCCGTCGATCACGTCGCGTTTAAGCGTGGAGGCATCCGCCAGCGCCGGGAAGCACAATGCCGGGCGCAGATTGGCGTAGAGGCCCAGACCTTTGCGCAGATTGAGAAGCCCCTGTTCGGGACGCAATTCGTAAGACACACCCTGCCATTTCGGCCCGCCGACAGCGCCCATCAGCACCGCGTCGCTGGCTTTGGCCATTTCAAGGACGTGCGGTGCCAGCGGCGTGCCGTGGCGGTCCAGCGACGCCCCGCCTATGTCACCGTTCTCCACGTTCAGGCCAAGACCGTGATGGGCGTTGAGCCCGTCAATAACGCGCCGGACTTCCGCCAGCACTTCAGGGCCAATGCCATCTCCGGGAAGCAGAAGCAGTTTCATCCGTATTACCCGCCAACTTCAACACACCGTGCGAAACTGCGCGACACGGGGAAATTACGCAAGTGCAGCAAAGCGGCGCTGGCAGTGCAGGCGGGGCTGTGCCTTAGTCTTCGGCGCTGTCATCCGCGTCTTCGCTGCTATCGCGGGGCGCATCGGCTGTTGCTTGTGCCGCTTCCTCGCGGCGGCGCGCCTCCAGCGCATCCAGCTCCCGCAGGGCTGACGTGCCTTCAAACATCCGCCGGAACACGCCGGGAGCCAGCGCCGACAGCGGATTGGCAGAAACACGCGTGGCGTCAAACGGGCCCTCGGCGGCAAAGGTCACGCCGACAATGCCCTCACCCCGGCGCGAGGTCAGCAATTCCCCCACAACCGGCAGATTGCCCAGCACGGAGTTCAGCCCGTAGGACGGCAGGATCGTGCCGGAGAGGTTCATCCGCTCACCAGCCGTATCAACCACGCCCGTCCAGGTCAGCCCGAGAGAGGGCCCCGCCACACGGCCTTCACGCATTTCCAGCAGCCCGTCGGCAAAGGCGTAGTCGACCTCCAGGCGTTCAAAATCGATGCCTTGGCCCGAGAAGAGGCTGCCGAGCCCTTCCAGCGATCCGGCTGCCAGAATGCGCGCCAGAAGCGGCATCTGCTCCAGCCGGAATCCGTTTGCCAGCAGGCGCCCCTGAACACCGCCCGGCGTGCCCGCAGGCGGCAGCAGCCCCTCAAGCTCCATCGTGCCGCCGGTAATCGTGCCGAACCCGCCAAGCGTTGTGAGCACCGCGCCTGCATCGGCGCTTCGAGCCGACAATAGCCGCATCCCGTCGGGCTGGGGCGCGACCGCAAGCGAGATCTCCCCGCGCGGCAGGGCCGCCTGCAGATTAAGCCGCTGCAGGCCTTGCGCATCTGACTCCAGCGCCAGTCCGACAGCGCCATAGCGCACCCGCCCGGCCTGGACCGTCTCCACATCGGCGATCAACGATACCGCGCCAGCGCCCTCTCCGCTGAACAGCCGGCCCGATACGAGATTTGAGATCAGGTCACTCGCATCGAGAAAGCGCCCGGAGATGCGAATATCCAGCGGGCCCTCGCTGCCATCCGGCCTGCTGGCGCTGATGGCCAGATCGGACCGTCCTCCGACAATCACGCGTTCAAACCCGGCACTGAGCAAAAGCCCGTCTGCTGCCAGACTTGCCTGTCCGCGAATATCCACTTCATCGCCCAGTACGGCCAGACGGCTGATTTCAAGCCCGCCTTCGGCTGAGCGTTCGGCTACCATCTCCAGCGCGGCGGGCATGCCGCGCGGCTTGGTCCACAGATTCGCCGGCAGCACCAGAGCCGCGTCGGTGAGATCACCCATCACGACATAGCGCGAGAAATCCAGGCCATTGCCGACAAAGGTGGCATCGAGACCAATCTGTCCGTCAATAATCCCGCGCGCGGGTATGCCGGCCAGATCGAGATCACGCGCATCCGCGTTGGAAACGATCCGCACCCGTGTGCCCAGCTCGCCCTCCGGCGTCTGGAACCGCTCACGCCACTCCAGACGCGCCAGTGACCGGCCGATACGTACATCGCCGCTCGCCTCCAGACCTGCACTGTCCGCCTGGAAGCTGATATCGCCGTCAGTGAAGCGCACTTCGCCGACACCACTGGGACCGGCAGCGCCCGAAAAACGCCCCGACACATCAAAGCCGATATCCTCGTATGGCACATCGCGCAGCATGGGACGGGTGATCTCGAAACGGACCGCGCCCTCCCCTTCAAGCGTCTGCGGATCAAACCCGTAACCGCTCGCCAGATTGAGAGGCGGCTGGTCGAGCAGGGCCACCAGGCCGGATAGCAAGCCGCGCCCCTCTCCGCCAAAGCGGGCTGGCGCGCCGCGCGGATTGAAGCGCGGTATCTCGACGAAAAGCGTATCGATCTCCAGCGCGTCTATGCGCGCTGAACGTCCTGTCAGACTGAGTGAATTGCCGCGCAGCACAGCCGAACCCGAAAGCCCGGTCAGCGGCGTCATGGTGGAGATATAGCGCGCTGTGGCATTGCTGAAATCAAAGCTGACCGTCAGATCTTCATCATCCAGCATCCCGGCATTGAACGCCTCGGCGGGAATGTTGATGTCCGCGCGCAGATTGCGCGCCTCGCCTGCAAGCACATTGGCCTCTACCCAGTCGCGCCCGCCCAGCGCAAACTCCACCGGCCACAGCGCCAGCACTGCGTCCTTGCGTATAACGCCGTCTACATCGCCCTCGATGCGGATGGCGGGCCTGCGCCCTTCCTCCGTCTCGTCGAGCCCCAGACGCCCGGACAGGCTGGCGGTGACATCGAGAAATTCGGCTTCCCCGTCATCAATGAAGAGTTCGAGTGACCGGGTATCGAGCCGCCCCGAAAACGCACCGCGCGACCAGGCAAACGGCCCTTGCAGGGTACCCGGCAGGATCAGCTCTCCTGCGCCCAGAACCAGCTCGTACCGGGCGCGCGAAGGCAGCAGATTATCGTAACCGGCAAAGCCATGCAGACGGCCCGATACGTCCAGCCGCAAACGTTCGCTGTCCAGCTGCAGGGCGCGCAGCTCCAGCTCCCCGCCAGCGGCGTCCAGCGATGCGCTGACATGCGCAGACTCTATTCCCAGCGCGCCATCTGCACCGCGGAACACGCCCGCTCCCGCATCAAGGGTCAGCTCCACGGCGCGCAGCCCGGCTGACCGGCTGGCATCAAGAACCAGATCGACATCGAGCGGGACATCAAAGGCGCCGAGCCGCCCCCACACACCCTGCAGATTGCCGAGCGTGGCGGGAACCAGTCCCTGTGCCGAAAAGGCCAGAAACATGGTGTCAAAATTGGCGCCGGTCTCAAGCTCGACCGTAACCGGCACGGCGCCTGCAGGGGCCAGAAACCCGGCATTGGCAGACACCTGCACGGCGCGCCCATCGCGCTCCAGCGCCAGCTCGGCATCAGCAAACCGGGCCGAAAGCCCGCTGATCGCGTCTTCCACCCGCAGTTCCGCGCCGCTGATGCGCGCGCGCTGCAGGCGTGCAAGCACGGTTCCCGCCGCATCATCGCCGCTTGTGTCTCCGGCCTGCGCGGTCCGGCCGCCCAGCGAGGCGCTCACCACGCCGGACCCATCACGGCGTACGGTAAAGACACCGCCTACCGCATTGATCTCCACCGGACGGATGCGCCCGATGACCAGCTGGTCCAGCGCCAGCGCCAGCTCCACCTGCTCGGCTGTGGCCAGCACCGCGCCGCCGGGCCCGTCAACCTCCAGCTGACGCATGTCGATAACGAGCGCGCGGCTGTCCGGCGCATAGCGGATACTGGCACTGCCATAGCGGGCTTCTTCGCCGCCAAGCGCAGTGGCAATGGCGGGCCGCAAACCGGCCACCACCGCATCGACATCGACCGGACCACTGGCCAGCCGCCACAGCAATGCCGCCGCAGCAAAGATGGCGAGCGCCATCAGAACGGCAATCGCCTCCAGCGTGTAGATCAGGAAAAGGCGGGCGCTTCGGACTAGCACGGCTACCTGTATGTCAGCGTAATACTGGACGGACGCGTCCGGGCACCCACATCTTGCCCGGAACCAATCGGCACACTTGTCAGCAAACCAGGGAGTAAACTCTTGAGCACACTCAAACCCGGCGACGCAGCCCCCGGCTTCTCGATGCCCACCGACAGTGCAGGCACTGTTTCGCTGTCTGACTTCAAGGGCAAGAGCGTGGTTCTCTATTTCTACCCGAAAGATGACACTCCGGGCTGCACGAAGGAAGCTATCGGGTTTAGCGGCAAAATTGACGAGTTCGAGGCGGCAGGTGCAGTTGTGATCGGCGTATCCAAGGATACAGTCGCCAAACATGGCAAGTTCCGCGCCAAGCATGAACTTGCCGTGATACTGGCCTCCGATGCCGAAGGCGATGTAACCGAGCGCTACGGCGTCTGGCAGGAAAAGCAGATGTACGGCAAGACGTACTGGGGTATTGAGCGCTCCACCTTCCTTATCGGCCCGGACGGCAAGCTGAAAGCGGTCTGGCGCAAGGTAAAGGTGCCCGGCCACGTCGAAGAGGTGCTCGAAACGGTGAAGTCCGGCTCGTGAGCGTTTCTGCCCAGGATGCCATTATTGCCGTATTGCAGAGCGCAGAACCGCAGGCGAAGGCGCAACGCGCACGCGAAACCGCATCCCTGTGGGACGGCGGCGCGCTGGCCTTTGACCCGGACTGGCACGATCATGTGCCGGACCGCCCGGCCCGGCCGGAGCGACCCCGTCTCGTCCCGCCTGCGCGCGTGCCGCGCCGCCGCCTGAACAGCGAGGCGGGACGCGCGGCCCTGCTGCACGCCGTGGCCCATATCGAGTTTAACGCCATTGATCTGGCGTTTGACATGGCCCTCCGGTTTGGCAGCGCGGCCGAACTGGAGGGAGATGCGCGTCATGCCTTCCTCACTGACTGGATCCGCATTGGCGACGACGAGGCACGCCACTTCCAGATGGTCAGTGTCCGCCTGTCAGAACTGGGGACGGCCTATGGCGATCTGGACGCTCATGACGGGCTGTGGGCTGCGGCGATGGCGACGTCGGACGATATTGCCGCGCGCCTTGCCATTGCCCCTCTGGTGCTGGAGGCGCGCGGGCTGGACGTGACGCCGGGCATGATCGAGCGTCTTCAGTCCGCAGGTGATGATGACAGCGCGAACATCCTCAGGACGATTTACACTGAGGAGATCGGCCATGTCGCCGCCGGACGGCGCTGGCTGGACCATGTCTGCGAGCAGCGGGGCGAGAACGCCCGCGAGACCTTCCATCGCCTCGTCCGGGAACGATTCCCCGGCGGCTTGAAGCTGCCTGTCAACGCTCTGGCACGCGCCGAAGCGGGACTCGAGCCGGACTTCTACGAAACACTGCTTCCGTAATGACCGCTTAACACTTTGAATTAAAAAAGATTTAATTTTGCCCAACGCGGATACGGCCCGAAGGTTGCATCCGATTGCATGGAACTGGTTGAAAACCGTCACATTACTGTGCGAGTGTTTCGTCTTCGAGGCGGGATTTCAACGAAAAACCGGGCGGGAGCGCATGGTGAAACGTCTTCTCGCCGGCCCATGGGAGCTGATAAAGCAACGCTTCCCGGACCGGCAGATATACCATCGCAGTGATGGCCACGTGCGATACTTCGCCGTGACCACGGAGATGCAGGTGGGAGCCTTGGCGGCCGCATGCGGCCTCGCCATCTGGCTCACTATCTCCACTGTCAACATGATCCTTGAGAGCCGGACGGAGATGATCCGCTCGGCCCGGTTCAACGAAACCATCACCGCTTATCAGGCACAGCTTGAAGAAGCCCGCGCGGCAGAGGCCGCGGCCATCGCCTTCCTGGAGTCACGCAGCGACGCTTTCGACCGCACAGCCGGCGAATTCCAGGTGCGCCATGACACGGTCCGCCGCCTGCTTGATTTCGCCGAAGACCTGCAGATTGGCGAACGCCAGCTGAGCCCCAGCCTCGATAATGGCCGTATTCTGATGGCTGCCAGCACCGCTGAAGCGGCGCCGCGCGAATCCCTGATCCGCACCGTCGCCCATTCAGGCGATGGAAGCCCCGCCGAAGAACGCGTGGCGGGCCTGATGACCGATCAGGAAGACGCGCTGGCCCAGGCGGAAGAGTCCGCCGAATCCCGGCTGGAGAATTTGCGCGCAGTCCTGCGCCTCACGGGTTTGCGCCTCGAGGAAGTGGTACGTGAAGGCCGGTCCGGCGATGGCGGCACCGGCGGACCGTTTGTGGCGCTCGACAACGCCGCCCTCATGGGCGAAGGGCTGGATCTGTCCGATCCGTTCAATGCGCGCGTGGCGCGTATCGCATCCCGGCTCGTCGAACTGGAAGAGCTGGAACGCGCACTTTCCGCGACGCCGCTAAACCTTCCGGTTTCGGGACCGTACCGGGATACCAGCCCTTACGGCTCACGCATTGACCCGTTCACCCGCCGTCCCGCCTTCCACACCGGACGCGACTTCGCAGGTGCTCGCGGCACGCCGATTACTGCTGGCGCAGCGGGCAGTGTCGTTTACGCAGGCTGGCGCTCGGGCTATGGTAGAACCGTGGAGATCGACCATGGCTACGGGTTCAGGACGCGCTATGCGCACCTGCACACGATCGACGTTCGCCGCGGTGATGTGGTGGAAGCAGGCCAGCGCCTTGGAGGAATGGGCACGACCGGGCGTTCGACAGCAACGCATCTTCACTACGAAGTCTGGTTCAGGGGTAACCACCTGGACCCTGAGCGTTTCTTGAGAGCAGGACATTATGTTCAATAAAAAGGCCTCCCCCGCCCCGGAAACGGGAAGCCCGCCGCCCCCAGCAAAAAGGTCCGCCATGAAATCGAAAGCCCCCTCCATTCTCAGCGCTGATCTGACGATCACGGGCTCCATCTCCTCCGAAGGCGAGGTTCAGCTCGATGGCGTCGTCGAGGGCGATGTTCGCGCCGGATCGCTCAGCATCGGAGAGGAAGCCACGGTAAAGGGCGAAGTGGTGGCCGAAAGCGTCGTTGTACGCGGCCGCGTTGAAGGCTCGGTGCGCGCCCGTCAGGTGCAGCTCGCCGCGACCGCCCGCATCGAAGGTGACATTATTCACGCCACGCTCGCCGTTGAAAGCGGTGCGTATTTTGACGGCCATTGCCGCCGTTCGTCCGATCCGCTCGCTGACAAGAAATCAGGTAGCGCGGACTCCATCACGCAGGACAAGCCGAAAGTGGCCGCCTCCTCCATGCCGCCCGCCCCGCCGAGCTCTGCAGCGGCAGCGCCGCGCCCGGCAGCAGCGGCCAATAGCGACCCGTTCGCCTCCAAGGCATAGGCCTTACGTCACAAGCCAATACGATAAAGGGCGGCTCGAATTGAGCCGCCTTTTTTTGTTTTCTTGCCAATCGCGCCCCGGTGGTTGCGCGTCAGGCCTCCGCTTCCCCGCCGACGCGCGCAGCGAGGGCCGCGGCCATGAAGGCATCCAGATCCCCGTCCAGCACGCCCTGCGTATCGGAGGTTTCGACGTTTGTCCGCAAATCCTTGACCATCTGATAGGGCTGCAGGACGTAGGAGCGGATCTGGTGGCCCCAGCCGATATCCGTCTTGGCGTCGGCCTCTGCCTGCGCGGCCGCCTCGCGCTTTTGCAGCTCCAGCTCGTACAGGCGCGCACGCAGCATGTTCCACGCCGTGTCGCGGTTCTTGTGCTGGGAGCGGTCAGCCTGACACTGCACCACAATACCCGTCGGTTCGTGGGTCAGGCGGATGGCGCTATCGGTCTTGTTGACGTGCTGGCCGCCTGCGCCAGAGGCGCGGAACGTGTCGGTACGCACATCCTTGTCGAGTATCTCGATCTCGATCGTGTCATCGATCAGCGGATAGGCCCAGACGCTGGCAAAGCTGGTATGGCGGCGCCCTGAGCTGTCATAGGGCGATATGCGCACCAGGCGGTGAACACCCGCCTCGGTTTTCAGCCAGCCATAGGCGTTCTCGCCCTTGATGAGCAGGGTTGCCGATTTCAGGCCGGCTTCCTCGCCTGCCTGCTCCTCGATTACGTCCACCTTGTAGCCGGAGCTCTGCGCCCAGCGCGAATACATCCGCGTCAGCATCGCAGCCCAGTCCTGGGCCTCGGTACCGCCCGCGCCCGGATGGATCTCGATATAGCAATCATTGCCGTCCGCTTCGCCAGACAGCAGCGCTTCCAGCTCTGCGCGCCCTGCCCGCTCACGCACGGCCTTGAGCGCCGTCACGGCCTCCTGATAGAGGTCCTCATCGCCTTCAATGTCGGCAAGCTCTGCCAGCTCCACCGTCTCGGACAGCTCTGCCTCGATCTCGCGGACCGTGGTCATCTGGCGGTCGAGCTGGTTGCGCTCGCGCATCAGGCTTTGCGCGCGGGCAGCATCATTCCAGAAGTCAGGCGCTTCCGCGCGCGCGTTCAGTTCATCAAGGCGTGCTTCAGCCTGATCCCAGTCAAAGACGCCTCCTCAGCAGTTCCAGTGACTGCTCGATGGAGGATTTGAAGGACGCGATGTCAGCGCGCATGAGAAACCCGTTTCGCTGCGGAAAGTAAAATCGCCCCGGAACATGGGGCCACAAGGCGCATAGCCAACACGGCCGGACCACACAAGGCCCGCGCTGTATCGGCAGTCATTGCCCCGGCGCGTTGATCAGTAAATTCCGTCCAGACTTTCCTGCGCATCTTGCGTTTCGCTGTCCTCGCGCTCGCCCTCACGCAGGCGGCCCGAGCCAAAGCTCAGCGTCTCTTCCTCGCGGCTGGCCCCGCGCACCGGCTCGGTACCGGGACGGAACGCTTCAAGGATCACGCCTGCCCGGCCGAGCACGGACGGTTCGCCCGAGCGCGCATCAATCGGCACCAGGCGCACCCCTTCAGGCACACGGAACGGCGCAACAGGATAGTCGTCAAGGATCGGCGCGAAGGTATCGCGCGCAATCGGCGCAGCGGCTCGGCCGCCCGCCTCGCCGGAACCCAGCGGCGCCGGCGTGTCAAAACCGACATACACACCGACCACCAGGTCGGGCGTAAAGCCGACAAACCAGGCATCGCGGAATTCATTGGTCGTGCCGGTCTTGCCGGCAACCGGGCGGCCAAGCGCGTTCAGCGCGCTGCCTGTGCCGCGGCGCACCGCGCCTTCCAGCATGGAGACAACCTGATAGGCCGTGACGGGATCGACGACCTCCTCGCCCAGCTCGGCAAGCTCCGGCTCGGCCAGCCCGTCGCGCCATTCTTCCACATCGCATGCCACGCATTCACGCTGGTCGTGTACATAGATGGTCTGGCCGGTACGGTCCTGCACCCGGTCGATCAGGGTTGGCGTCACACGCCGCCCGCCATTGACCAGCGCGCCATAGGCACTCATCAGGCGCCACAGCGTCGTCTCGCCTGCGCCAAGGGACATGGACAGCACCGGGTCCATCCGGTCGTAAATCCCGAAGCGCTGCGCATATTCGGCGATGGGCTCCATGCCCGTATCCTGCGCCAGACGCACGGTCATGACGTTACGCGACAGCTCCAGCCCGAGCCTCATGGTCGACGGGCCATAGAACTGGTCTGAATAGTTGGACGGGCGATAGAAGCGGGCATCCCCGCCCCCTGTCGCCGCAAACGGCGCGTCCAGAATGATGCTCGCGGGCGTAAAGCCATTGTCCAGCGCGGCAGCATACACAAACGGCTTGAACGAGGAGCCGGGCTGGCGGCGCGCCTGCGTGGCACGGTTGAACTGGCTCTGCTGGAAGGAATAGCCGCCAATCATGGCCATCACCCGGCCGGTATACGGATCAAGCGCCATCACCGCGCCATTGACCTCGGGCACCTGGCGCAGGGCGTACTCCTCGCCGTCTTCGGACAGGCGCTGTACCAGCACCACATCGCCCAGTTCCAGCACATCAGATGCGCGCTGTATGGACGGGCCAAGCACCGGGAAATTGGTCGTGGAGGATCGCGACGGACGGCGCGCCCATCTCAGCTCGGACAACGGTATCGTGCCTCTGGCCCGGTCAGCCATACCGATCGACACATCGCCATCGCGCACTTCCAGCACCACGGCGTGGGTCCAGCCTTCATCGAGATCGCGCGGCACCTCGATGTCGGCCAGCTGTTCCGGCCAGGCATCAAAATCCTCAAGCGTGGCCAGAGGTCCGCGATAGCCGTAGCGGCGGTCATATTCCAGCAGGCCTGCGCGCAGCGCCGAGCGGGCTGCCAGCTGGGCCCGCGTATTGAGCGAGGTGCGCACCGACAGGCCGCCGGAATAAAGCTGCTCCTCGCCATACATATTGAAGAGCTCGCGGCGTACTTCCTCGACGAAATATTCCGCAGCCAGATAGGTCTCGCCCTGCAGCCGGCGGACAGTTTCCAGCGGCTGGGCCTGCGCTTCGCGCATCTCCGCTTCCGTGATGAAGCCGTTGACGTGCATGCGCGCGAGCACATAGTTGCGCCGGGCAATGGCCGCTTCGGTACGCCGCTCCGGGTGGTAGTTGTTCGGCGCCTTGGGCAGGGCTGCGAGATAGGCAATCTCGTGCAGCTCCAGCTCGTCCAGCGAGCTGTCAAAATAGTTCAGCGCAGCAGCCGCCACCCCATAGGCGCGATTGCCGAGGAAAATCTCGTTGAGATAAAGCTCCAGAATGCGGTCCTTGGTGAAGGCGCGCTCCATGCGCATGGCCAGCACCATCTCCTGCACCTTGCGCCCAACGCGCTGTTCGGAGGTGAGCAGGAAGTTCTTGGCAACCTGCTGGGTGATGGTCGACCCGCCCTCAAGGCGCCTGCCATTGAGGATATTGCCGATATTGGCAATCGCGGCGCGGACCATACCCGTCAGATCGATACCGCCATGATTGTAGAAATTGGCATCCTCGGCAGCGAGGAAGGCTTCAACCACGTGCGGCGGAATGGCCTCAATCGGCACAAAGACCCGCCGCTCGAAGGCATATTCCGCAATCAGCAGGCCGTCACCGGCATGCATCCGGCTCATGATGGGCGGTTCGTACTCGGCCAGCTGCTCATAGTCTGGCAGGTCCTCGGTGACCTGAACGACATAGATCGACACCGCCACAAGAGCGACAATGCCCACGATGGCGATGGTTGATCCTGCCCAGAGGGCCAGCTTGCCGAAATTTTTCACACTGAAAACTGCCATGTATATCGCCCGTCCAGCCCATGCCGCCTGCCTGATGGCCGCGGCAGCAGACCATGCCCCTCACTGCGGCGGCATTATGACGTGATGAGCCTGATCCGTCCAAGCCGGTTTCAGGCAAGTGTACTAGCGCAGCGCCGGACCACCGGCATTGCTGCCCGCAGCGGCTGTGCGCACCGGCCCGGAATTGTTGCAGACGGCAAAATAGCTATCGATGGAATCGGCCACAGCTGTCATCAGGCGCTGGCGGTAGGCCGGGGTGTTGAGATTGCGCGAGTCGTCCGGGTTGGTCATGAAGCCCATCTCGAACAGAACGGCCGGTATCTGGGAATCCAGCAGCACCCAGAAGCCCCGCTCCAGTGGTTCGTGCCGGAAGAGCGGCGTGATCGAGGAGGATGCCTCCAGAATTGAAGCGGCGAAGATCAGCGACTGATTGCGCTTTTCCTGCAGTGACATTTCCAGCAGCAGATTGTTCACCTGCTCGGTGCGCGATGCGCTGGTCTGCAGCCACTCACCGTCCTGACGCGCGCGGTTACGCGCCCGGTTGGTGCCCGAATCCGACAGCGTGTAGACAGCCGCGCCGCGCGGCCCGGTAGCACCGTTCGGTGCGGCATCGGCGTGCAGGGAAATGAAGATGTCGGCCTGCGCCCGGCGCGCCACCTGGATGCGGTCATCCAGCTCCAGGAAAATGTCCCGGTCACGCGTCATGATGACTTCATACCGGCCACGCGCATTCAAAATGTCACGCAGCGCCAGTCCGGCAGCCAGCGCCAGCTGTGATTCCGACACGCCGCCAAACCGGCCAGGCGCGCCCGGATCGCGCCCGCCATGGCCGGGATCGATGACGATGCGCGGGCGCTCGCAGCGCGGCGGCACGTACGATACCTGCACACGCTCGGCCAGATATTGCGTCAGCGTATGGCCCGCGACATCGAAACCCGTACTGGCCGTAACGACCGCGGCAGGCGCCGGTTCGATGTCAATGACGATGCGGTGGCCGCCCTCGCCCGGAGGCAGGCTGAAGCTCTCGCGCACCCGCGCGCTCTCGGTAAGGTCAAAGATCAGGCGGGGTGTCTGCGCGGCCGGTTCAAAGCGGAAGCGTCCGGCAAGGCCGTGTCCCTGCCCCTGCCCGCCATCCAGACCGCTTACGGCCCAGCCGGCACCGGGTATGTCGACAACAAGCCGCGGCGATACTTCGCCGGAGGCAAAGGCGCGAAACTCCATCTCGGAGCGGGTCTCGATGACGATGCGGGTATGGGTGTCGTGTACACCAAAGCGCACAGCGACGATCTCGTCTGCATAGGCGAATCCGGCGGCCAGCATGGCCAGCAACGCCGCCGCGCATGCCGTGAGGCTCGATAGTCCCTTGCTGGTCGCCACCGCCATCACCCTCTGTAAATTGCACCCTCATGCGGCCTGCTTGAACGCAGGTCTCATACAGAAGATACCACGCGCCGGTTTCGATTCGGTTACCAGCGCGTAACGATAATCGCTGGCTAGCACGGATAAGCTTGCTTTTCATCCCGGAGCGAATGGTGCATGGTGTGCTTCGGTGTTGATAACGCTGTCAGCCAGTCCGGCATTTGCTGGCGCCTGACACGCTTCACTACCTCGCCCCGCGCGAAACGGAGTCTGGCCAACGCCACTGGCTTCTGAAGCGGACCAACGGGGCAGCAAAGATTTACCGGGCAGACGCCGCGGGCCGCTTATCCGGTTCTGCGCGCACGCGCCCCAGACCAGTCAAAGCGGCCTGTTCCGCGCTTTGCCCCTGCATGCCGGGGGCTGCCGGGCAGGCCGACAAGGAACCTTGAACATGCGCCAGGCGCGTGCTTTCCCTTCACTCCCTTCTGAAGCGACGCCGCCCTTGCGCTCCCAACTCAGCGCCCAGCCTGTCACCCTGGCCTTCAATGGCCGGGCGATTCGTGCTGGCGCGCGCACCGGAGCACGCCTTTATGTCCCGCAAAATGCTGATCGATGCCTCCCACCCGGAAGAAACCCGGGTGGTCATTGTGGATTCAAACCGCGTTGAGGATTTCGACTTTGAGTCGGCCTCCCGCAGCCCTATCCGTGGAAATATCTATCTCGCCCAGGTCACCCGCGTAGAACCCTCGCTTCAGGCCGCTTTCGTTGAATATGGCGGTAACAAGCACGGCTTCCTGGCCTTCAACGAGATTCATCCCGACTATTACCAGATCCCGTTCGAGGACCGTCAGGCCCTGCGCGAGGCCGAAGCCGAGCTGACCGCCGATACCGAAAGCGATGGCGGCGACGATGCCGATGATGACGAGGATCTGATGGAGGAGATTGCCCGCAAGCGGCGCAATCTGCTTCGCAAATACAAGATCCAGGAAGTCATCAAGCGCCGCCAGGTCATGCTGGTGCAGGTCTCCAAGGAGGAGCGCGGCAATAAAGGCGCGGCGCTGACCACCTATCTGTCGCTTGCCGGACGCTATTGCGTGCTGATGCCCAACACGGACCGCGGGGGCGGCATCTCGCGCAAGATCACCAGCGCGACGGACCGCAAACGCCTGAAAAGCGCCGTTCAGGGCCTCGATCTGCCGCGCGGCATGGGGCTCATCATCCGCACAGCGGGTGCGGCCCGCACCAAGCTCGAGATCAAGCGCGATTACGACTATCTGATCCGGCTGTGGGAAACGATCCGCGAGACCACGCTGAAATCCGTGGCTCCGTCGCTGATTTACGAGGAAGGAAACCTCGTCAAGCGCGCGATCCGCGACCTCTATGACAAGGACATCGAGCACGTTCTGGTCGAGGGCGAGGAAGCCTACAAGGAAGCCAAGGGCTTCATGCGCATGCTGATGCCCAGCCACGCCACGAAGGTACAGCCCTATACTGACGACATGCCGCTTTTCCTGCGCCACGGCACGGAAAGCCAGCTTGAGGCGATTTACTCGCCGGTCGCGCAGCTCAAGTCCGGTGGCTATCTGGTCATCAACCCGACCGAGGCGCTCGTCGCCGTTGACGTGAACTCGGGCAAGTCGACCAAAGAGCGCAATATCGAACAGACGGCGCTGCGCACCAATCTGGAGGCAGCCGAGGAAGCAGCCCGTCAGATGCGCCTGCGCGATCTGGCCGGCCTGATCATCATCGACTTCATCGACATGGAGGACTCCAAGAACGTCCGCGCCGTCGAAAAGAAGATGAAAGAGGCGCTCTCCAAAGACCGGGCGCGCATCCAGACCTCGAAAATTTCCCAGTTCGGCCTGATGGAAATTTCCCGTCAGCGCCGCCGCACCAGCCTTGTGGAAGGCTCCACAGAGCCCTGCCCGCACTGCAACGGGATCGGCTATCTGCGCAGTGTGGAATCCAGCGCGCTGGCGGCTGTTCGCAGCGTCGAGGAAGAAGGACTGAAAGGGCGCGCATCGAAGATCGCGCTGCACTTGCCCAATGAGGTGGCCCTCTACCTGCTGAACGAGAAACGCGAATACCTGCGCGCCGTCGAGCAGCGCTTCGACATGCGCGTCATCATCGCGACAGACATTGATCTGAAACGCGACGGATCGCGCATCGAGCGCCTCGAAACCCGCAAGGACGGTGATCGCGGGCCCTATATTCCCAAGCCGCTGACCGTTGAATCCGCCGTGCTGACCCCCGAGGACGAGGCCGATCTGCGCGCCGCCAGGGAGGAAGCCTCACTCGAAGAGGAAGAGGCCGCCGAGGTCTCCGGCGAACGCCCGCACGAAGAGGGCCAGGGCGAAGAACGCCGTGGCCGCAAGCGCCGGCGCCGGGGCGGACGCAACCGGGGCGATGGCGACAACCGTCCTGATGCAGCCGGACAGGAGGGCGGCGAAGCAGACGCCGCCGAAGGCGAAAGCACCGAGGCGCAAAATGATGGCGGCCAGCCGGCACCAGCACGCGCGGATGCCGGCGATGATGAAGCTGGCCGCAAGCGCCGCCGCCGTGGCCGCAGGGGTGGCCGTGGCCGCCGCCGGCGCGGTGATGGCGAAGCATCCGGCGATCAGGCTGCAGCCTCCACACAGGATTCAGGCAGCAATGCCGGCGGCGACGCCGACATTCCGGGCCTGTCTGTAATCGAGCCGGGTGAAAGTGAAGCCATTGGTTCTGGCGAGACGCCGCCTTCGCGCACCCGCCCCTCTCGCCGCCGAAAGCAGGCTGTGGCGGAGACCGCACCGGCGACTGAAAGCGCTGTTGAGGCGGCTGACGCGCCTGCCGCGTCCGGCGAACCTGACCCTGCCGAGGAGGCGCCCAAGCCCAAGCGCACACGGCGCAAGAAGGCCGATCCTGCGCCTGCAGAAGAGTCTGCAGCCGAAACACCGGCCGCCGGTGAAGCCGCTGAAAAGCCCAAGCGCACCCGCAAGGCACCTGCGCGAAAGGCGGCCAAGGCTGAAGAGAGTGCCGTAGAGGACACGGCCGAGCCGGCAGCGAAGGCACCGGAAGACAAACCGGCCAGACCGGCCCGCAAACCGCGCGCCAAGAAGGCTGAATCCGCGCCGGAGGCACCGGCCGCCGGGGACGCGGCGCCTGCCGAA
Organism: Glycocaulis alkaliphilus; assembly: GCF_004000605.1. Taxonomy (NCBI): domain Bacteria; kingdom Pseudomonadati; phylum Pseudomonadota; class Alphaproteobacteria; order Maricaulales; family Maricaulaceae; genus Glycocaulis; species Glycocaulis alkaliphilus. The sequence goes on from NZ_CP018911.1 coordinate 2,014,303, forward strand.
GAGTCACAGACCGGCGACAGCACCGGGCCAAAGCGGTCTGGCTGGTGGCAGCGCTCCGGCAAGCTGTTCGGACTGGGTTCCTGATACGGGAAATATGCAGCCCGCCGGTGCCATGCACTGACGGGCTGCATATCTGCCATGAAAAGGCTATGGTTCAGCGCGAAGCAGGGGGTGGAAACAGGATCGGAGGTCATCTCTCCATGACGATTATTGCCCGCCTGAAGAAATGCTGCACCACGGCCACCGCCTTCGCTGCCAGCGCAGCCATGGTCGTGTTCCCGTCCACGCCCGCCCAGGCCCAGAGCATAAGCCTGATCCGCGATACCGAGATCGAGGCGGTCATGCGCGGCTATACCGATCCGCTGCTGGACGCGGCAGGCCTCGAGCGCGACTCGGTCGGCTTCTACCTGGTCGGCAATAATGAGTTCAACGCCTTCGTTACGCGCGGGCAGAACATCTTCATGCATACCGGGGCCATCGTCACTGCCGAAACCCCCGGCGAAATCAAAGCCGTTATCGCCCACGAGATCGGCCATATCGAAGGCGCACACCTTGTGCGTTTTAGTGATGGTTCACGCGGTGCCATGGCGACGATGATTGCCACGCTGGGTCTGGGTATCGTCGCGGCCATGGCCGGTGCAGGCGCCGGCGGCGCGGCCATCATTGCCTCCGCGCCGCAGTTCGCCACACTGGACATGCTGCGCTACACCCGCACGCAGGAAGCGGCTGCCGACCAGGCCGCCATCACCTTTCTGGACCGTACAGGCCAGTCATCTCGCGGGCTGGTCAGCACTTTCGAGCGCTTCCGCTATCAGGAAGTAATGAGCGAAGCCCGGCGCTATGAGTATTTCCGCTCGCATCCCCTGTCCTCCCAGCGCATCGACGCCATGCGGCGCCGGGTAGAGGCATCGCCCTATGCCGATGTCGTGGACAGCCCGGAGGAGATCGCCGAGCTCCGCCGCATACAGGCCAAGATCATCGGCTTTACCGTCGCACCGGCCCAGGTTTTCCATCGCTACCCGGAGAGCAATACCAGCGTTGAGGCGGTATACGCCCGATCAGTAGCCTATTTCCGGCAGGGGCGCCTGGAACTGGCGCGCGAGCGGCTGGCACAGCTGATCGAGATGGAGCCGGAAAACCCGTTCTTTCATGAGCTGGAAGGCCAGATGCTGTATGAAAGCGGGCGCATAGCCGATTCCGTGGCGCCGCATCGCCGGTCAGTGGAGCTCATGCCCGACGCTCCGCTATTGCGGGTAAACCTTGCCGCCTCCCTGATAGGCACCAATGAAGCGGATGCGCTTGATGAGGCCGTTTCGCACTTGCGTTTCGCACTGGCGCGCGAGCAGGAAAACGGCTGGGCCTGGTTCCAGCTGGCGCTGGCGCACGAAGCGCGCGGCGAGACGGCACTGGCCCAGCTGGCAACAGCAGAGCGCTACTTCGCCGTTGGCAACAATATGCAGGCCTTTGTATTCGCCAGCCGTGCCCGTGACGAACTGGAGGGCGGCACACCGGCCTGGGTACGCGCCAGCGAGCTGATTGCGGTTGCCGAACCTACACCGCAGGAAATCCGCGAGTGGAACCGGGCTCAGCAAGAGCGCCGTCAGTTCGTACCCGTCAGCCGCGACCACGGCACCGGCCTCAGCTTCAACTAATCTTCATCCGCTTTACGAAAGTGACCTTATGCGCCTCCTGATCGCGTTTGCCGCCTGCTTTGCCCTTGCCGCCTGCTCTGCCAGCAGCGAGGAGACGCGCGCCGATGACGATTTCGATCAGCGCGTGCATCGCTATATCGTCGAGAACCCGGAAGTGATCGAGGAAGCGCTGGTCGCCCTGCAGCAAAGGGCACGCGCACGCGAACAGGCGCAGCTGGCCGCCGGGGCGCAGCAATACCGCGACGCCCTCTTTGCCGACGCACGCGACCCGGCCGTGGGGCCTGAAAATGCCGATCTGACCATTGTCGAGTTTTTCGACTATCGCTGCCCCTATTGCGTACAGGTCAATGACTGGCTGACCGGCGTGATGGAGCGCCATGAGGGACGTGTGCGGGTCGTGTTCAAGGAGCTGCCCCTGCTGGGCGCAGCATCAGAGGAGGCCGCCCGGGCCGCCCTCGCCGTCTGGGCTCTGTCACCGGAAATCTATGGCGATTTTCACGATGCGCTGATGCAGGCCGGCCAGCCGATGAACGCTGAACGCATCGACCATATCGCCGCCGAACACGGCATCGAACCGGACGCGCTGCGCGAGGCTATGGCCGCGCCGGAAATCGAGGAACATCTCGATAGCGTGTATCAGCTGGCACGCTCGATCGGCGTGAGCGGTACGCCCTTCTTCGTTATCGGGGATGAGATCATTCCCGGCGCCGATATTGGCCGTCTCAACCGGATCGTGGCAGCCGCGCTGGAAGACTAGCGAGAGAACGCGCCGTCAAGAACCCATATTGATCCGCCCTTCGGCGTCTATCGCCCAGTAGGGATTGAAGGCGACTTCCCAGGCATGGCCGTCCGGGTCGGCGAAATAGCCCGAATACCCGCCCCAATCGGCCTTGTGCGCGGCTTTGAGCAGGCTGCCGCCGCTGGCCACGGCGTGGTCGATGATCGCATCCACCTCGGCCTCGGTGCGGGTGTTGTGGGCGAGTGCAATATGGCCATGCCCTGCATTCTCGCGCGCCATGTCGGCATCAAGGTCGTGCTTGCCAAACAGCGCCAGCACCAGCCCGCCCATGGGCAGGAAGACGACCTGCTCATTCTCGAACGCAGCCCTGAACCCCATCGCCTCATAGAAGGCTTTCGAGCGGGCAAGGTCCGCCACGCCTAGCGTGACGAGGGAGAGGCGCGCTTCCATCATGGGCGGGGTTCCTTGTTCCAAGCCGCAGAAACAATCGGAACATTATGGGAGCATATCAAGGGTGTTGGGAGCCCTGTCATCCGCCGGTCGGGCGTTAGCGAAATCCAGAACCCATTTCGGCAGGGAGTGTCCTCCCCCGTTCACGGGGGAGGTGTCTGGCTTGCCAGATGGAGGGGGGAGCTTTTGGGGATGTCCCCCCCCTCGGTCCTTCGGACCACTCCCCCCGCAGGCGGGGGGAGACACCGGGAGTGGCCCGGGTTCCCGCCTGCGCGGGAATGACGAATAAATGGACGGATATATGGGAACGCCTAAATCAGCCCGGCCAGCGGGCTGGACGGGTCGGCATAGCGCTTCTTGGGCATGCGCCCGGCGAGATAGGATTCGCGGCCCGCAATGACGGCGTGCTTCATCGCGCTGGCCATCCGCACCGGGTCTTTGGCTTCGGCGATGGCGGTGTTCATCAGCACGCCATCGCAGCCCAGCTCCATCGCGATAGTGGCGTCAGAGGCCGTGCCGACGCCCGCATCGACAATCACCGGCACCTTCGCCGCTTCGATGATGAGGCGGATATTGACCGGGTTCTGAATGCCGAGCCCTGAGCCGATGGGCGCGCCCAGCGGCATGATCGCGCACGCGCCAGCGTCTTCCAGCTTGCGGGCATAGACGGGATCGTCAGAGCAATAGACCATCACGTCGAAGCCGTCGGCGATCAGCATCTTCGTGGCGCGCAGCGTCTCCTCCATCTCCGGATAGAGATGCTTGGGGTCTGACAGCACTTCCAGCTTCACAAGGTTCCAGCCGCCCGCCTCACGCGCAAGACGCAGCGTGCGCACGGCGTCCTCGCCGGTAAAGCACCCGGCCGTGTTGGGCAGGAAGGTGACCTTTTTCGGGTCGATATGATCGACCAGCATGGGCTGGCTCGGATCGGATAAATTCACCCGGCGCAGCGCGACCGTGATGATCTCCGCGCCGGAGGCTGCAAGCGCTTCGGCATTCTGCGCATAACTCTTGTACTTGCCTGTGCCGATGATGAGGCGGGAGTTGAACGTCCGCCCGGCAACGGTGAAGGGACGGTCTTCAGGCAGGGTGGAGGCGGTGTCGGGGGAGGTTTTCTCGGTCATGGCCGCTTATCTAGCGCGCGATTGACCGCCCGTCACGCCCCGGATGAGCCGGGAGGATGCCCGCAGAAAAAAGAACTGAGCGTCAGACGATTTTCCGCTCCCGCGCTTCCCGTGAGAGCAGGAACAGCCCGATCAAAGAAAAGGCTATCCAGAAGAAGATCATCACGCCGTCCAGCGCTTCCTGCTTGTCCGGTCTGGACCGAATGACGGCTCGCGAAGCCAGAACCATCATCACGAGACAGCTGACTGAGGCGATCACCACGCTCGACAAAACCAGCGCAAACTGGCCCGGCAGAAGTCCGTCTATGCCAACAGACCAGACTAGGCCGCCGGTCAGCAGAAATATCCCGGTAGTGGCGATGAACAGGACCGGCAGGCTACGGCCCGCGCTTGAGAACACGTAGACAATGGATGTGTTGATGAAGGCTATCAGCATAAGAATCGCCGCGCTCACCAGAAAGTAAGCTCCACCATCAACAATTTCGGCCACTACGGAGACCAGAACTACTAGCGCTATTGCTGATGCAAGGAAGCGGGCCGGATACCGGATGGGTGCGCAAAGCAGGATGTCTCCGATATTATGCCGGCCATTCTGCTGAGTAGAACCAGACATTATTCCCTCACCCTCCCCCTGCGAACTGGACGATTTCCAGCCGGTCACGGCTATGCGCCTAGCGCATCCGCCCAGAGCTCAAATAGGCGGCGCGCGCCAGCAGCCTTGAATACATGGTCGGCACCACTTCGGTGAATCAGGCCCTTAAGGTCTGAAGGGCTGGCCTCGTTCAAAAGCTTGCGAAGCAGTGGCTTCAGACTCTCGCGCTCATCGGCGCCAAGCAAACCGGCTGGCATGCCCGCGATTGCGGCTTCGACACCTCCGGCTTGTTCAGCCTCGAGCAGAAAGTCCTGATGAAAGCCCGCCATCAGCTTTCGCAGGGCGGGCGGCGGCTCGCGCAGCACTTTCAAACTTATCACCCTCCCCCTACGAACTGGACGATTTCCAGCCGGTCGCCATCGGCAATCGCAATATCGCCATAGGCCGAGCGCGGCGCGATCTCCAGATTGCGCTCCACGGCCACTTTGCGCGGGTCCAGCCCCAGATGGGTCAGCATGGCCGACAGCGACAGGCCGGCGGGCAGGTCGCGCGCCTCGCCATTCAGCGTCACGCGAATGGCGGTGTCAGTGGCGGCGCTGGCGGTCTTCATCATGGCGTCCCGTTTCCTTTAAAATGCCGGTAGTCCTTGTTTATACGGCGCGAGGCGTCGTAGAAACGACATATGGCGCTGCGGTCCGGGTTTTGCACCGCCTGGGCGCATCAGACAGACCAGCCGGGGGACAGTGTACAGGTGGCCAGGCCGCTTTTCATCCTGAACGGACCCAATCTCAACCTGCTCGGCACGCGCGAGCCGGAGATTTACGGCTCTGCGACGCTGTCCGACATCGAGGCGGCGTGCGCCGAGCATGCCAGCATGCTGGGCCTGACCATCGATTTCCGCCAGACCAACCATGAAGGCGTGCTGATTGACCATGTACAGGACGCCGGACGCGCCGCGTCCGCCCTCATCATCAACCCGGCCGGTTATGGCCATACGTCGGTTGCACTGCACGACGCCTTGAAGGCGATTGCCATTCCGGCCATAGAGATACATCTGTCCCAACCGGCTGCGCGCGAGGCGTTCCGCCATCACTCCTATGTTTCCAGCGCCGTTTCCGGCACAATCAGCGGGTTCGGCGCCCGCAGCTACATCCTTGGCATAGAGGCCGCCCACGCGCTGATCGCTGCGTCCGGCCCGAAGACAAAAGCATAAAGGTTCTCCACATGGCTTCCACGCCCTCCAAACCCGGTATCGACCCGAAACTCATCCGTCAGCTCGCGGACATCCTCAATGATACCGACCTGACCGAGATCGAGGTCGCGCAAGGAGAGCTGCATATCCGCGTGGCGCGCGAAGTGCCTGCGCCGGTCTACACGCAGGCCGCGCCGATGGCGGCGGCCCCGGTGGCCGCTCCCGCTGCGCCGCCCGCATCCGTGGCAGCTGCGCCCTCTGCCGATCCGGCTCCCGCTGCGGCGAAGGCCGCGAACGCCGTCAACTCGCCCATGGTCGGCACGGTCTATCTGCGCCCCAACCCGGACGCCGATAATTTCGTCAAACCCGGCCAGAGCGTGAAGGAAGGCGACACCATCCTCCTCATCGAGGCGATGAAGACTTTCAACCCGATCACCGCGCCGCGCTCGGGCAAGATCGGTGAATTGCTGGTCAGCGATGCCCAGCCTGTCGAATACGGCGAGCCGCTCTTCACCCTCATCTAGGAGCGGCCCGATGTTTGAGAAAATCCTGATCGCGAACCGGGGCGAGATTGCCCTGCGCGTCCACCGCGCCTGCCAGGAAATGGGCATCCGCACCGTGGCGGTCCATTCCGAGGCCGATTCAGAAGCCATGCACGTCAAGCTGGCCGATGAGAGCGTGTGCCTTGGCCCGCCCCCGGCTGGCCGCTCCTATCTGCACATCCCGGCCATCATCGCCGCTGCCGAGATTACCGGCGCGCAGGCCATCCACCCCGGCTATGGCTTTCTGTCGGAAAATGCCCGCTTTGCCGAGATCGTGGAGGCCCACGGCCTGACCTTTATCGGCCCCAAGCCGGAAACCATCCGCCTGATGGGTGACAAGATCACCGCCAAGAAAGCCGCCGTCGAGGCTGGCATTCCCGTCGTTCCCGGCTCCGCCGGCGCGATCTCTGACATGGCTGAAGCGCGCAAAGTGGCCAAGGAAGTCGGCTTCCCAGTCCTCATCAAGGCGGCTGCCGGTGGCGGCGGGCGCGGCATGAAGGTGGCCGAGACCGAAGACAAGCTGGAAAGCGCGCTGCAGACGGCTTCTACGGAGGCGCAGGCCGCCTTTGGCGATGGCGCGGTCTATATCGAGCGCTATCTCGGCAAGCCGCGTCATATCGAGATACAGGTAATGGCCGATGAGCACGGCAATGTGCTCCATCTGGCCGAGCGGGACTGCTCGCTGCAGCGCCGCCACCAGAAAATCCTTGAGGAAGCCCCGTCCGTGGCCCTCACCCCTGAGGAACGCTCACGCATTGGCGAGATTGTGCGCAAGGCGGTCGGCGCAATCGGCTATCGCGGTGCCGGCACGGTGGAATTCCTCTACGAGAATGGCGAGTTCTTCTTCATCGAGATGAATACCCGCCTGCAGGTGGAGCACCCCGTTACCGAGCTCATCACGGGTATCGACCTGGTGCGCGAGCAGATCCGCGTGGCCGCGGGCGAGAAGCTGGAGCTCACCCAGGACGACATCAAGGTCAATGGCTGGTCCATCGAGTGCCGGATCAACGCAGAAAACCCCTACACCTTCACCCCATCGCCGGGGAAGGTAACGGAATTCCACGCGCCCGGCGGACCCGGCGTGCGCCTCGATTCCGGCCTCTATGCCGGCTATTCCATCCCGCCCTATTATGACAGCCTGATCGGCAAGCTGATCGTGCATGGGCGCGACCGGCATGAAGCGATCATGCGCCTGAAACGCGCGCTCAAAGAGATGGTCATTGGCGGTATCGAAACCACGATCCCGCTCCATCTCGATCTGCTGGAGGAGCCGGACTTCATCAGCGGTGATTACCATATCCGCTGGCTGGAGAGCTGGCTGGCAGAGCGCAACGCGAAGGCTTAGCGCCTTGGTTTTGGAACGCCTGACGGTTCCGATGTCCTCCCCCGTTTACGGGGGAGGTGTCGAGCGTCAGCGAGACGGAGGGGGGAGCTTTCTGGCAATCCCCCCCTCGCCGCTTCGCGGCACTCCCCCCGTAAACGGGGGGAGACACCCAGACGGTTCCGCCTCCGCCCGGAGTATCAGCTAAATGCGCGGCTTTGGCGCAAAAGAGCTGCTGGAATGCTATGCGCGCGGCGTCTTCCCTATGGCCGAGGACCGGGACGACCCGCGCGTCTTCCTGCTCGATCCGGACGAGCGCGGCGTCATCGCGCTCGACCAGTTCCACATCCCGCGCAGCCTGGCCAAGCAGGTGCGCAAGGACCGCTTCCACGTCACCGTGAACCGCTGCTTTCCAGTCGTGGTTGATCATTGCGCCGCGCCAGCGCGGGGCCGGGAAAACACCTGGATCAATGATCCGATCCGCAATCTCTATGGCGAGCTGCACGAGCGCGGCCATGCCCATTCGCTGGAATGCTGGCATGAGGGCAAGCTGGTGGGCGGACTCTATGGCGTGAGTCTCGGCGGCGCCTTCTTCGGCGAGAGCATGTTCTCGCGCATGACCGATGCGTCAAAAGTGGCGCTGGTTCACCTCGTCGCGCGGCTTAAAGCGGGCGGCTATACCTTGCTGGACACCCAGTTCATCACCGCGCATCTGGAACGCTTCGGCGCGCAGACCATCACGCGCAATGCCTATCACCAGCTGTTACGCGAAGCGCTCAAAGGCGATGGCGATTTCTTCGCCCTGCCGGAGGGCCTGAGCGGGGCTCAGCTCCTGCAGTCAATCACCCAGACATCATAGACGGGGTGATCGAGCGCATTGAGCGCGGGGTTGGAGGCAAACATCCACCCCGAAAACAGGCGCAGCCCCTCATCGGCTGTGCCGAACCCGTCCGTGCGCTGGTCATTGATCTCCATGAACACGAACACCTCCGGCGGCTCTTCAGGCGGGCGGCGGCGGCAATAGCGCACAGTGATGTCCAGCGCGCCGAACCTGTAGCTTTCGCCGACATTGACCTCGAAATCGCGCGTGCGCGCCGTCACCTTGTCGAGGCCACGCAGGACCGCAATCGTGCCGGGCCGGGAGCTGAGCTCGCCTGAACGCGGCGCACGGCGCAGCTCTTCCTGCTGTTCCAGTGGCGCGGTCAGCTCGGTGTCCGGCTCCTCAACATCCTCTTCCCATTCCTCCAGCGAGCCGGGCTCATCGCCTTCCTGGGCAAGAGCCGCAGAGACAAGGATCAGGCTGGCGAGCGCAAACGCGCAGATGGGCAGAAGGCGGATCAGTAATGTCATCGTTGGAAAAACTCCCCTCGCCCCATACTCACCAGCGCAATGCGGCAGCACAAGGGCGAATCTCCGGAGACCAGTAGCCAGAACTGGCAGCGCCTAGCTGTCGCCGCCGCCGCGCCCGCCCGACACGAAGCCGCCAATCAGCTCGAACAGATCAACCGCGCCTTGGGTGAAGACGATCTCACCGCCTTCGGCGATCATGTCGTCATCGCCGCCCGCCTCGATCTCCACATAGGCCCCGCCCAACAGGCCGGAGGCCGTGATCTTGGCGGTGGAATCGGCCGGGATCAGCACATCGCGGCGCAGGCGAATCCTGACTTGCGCAAAATAGGTTTCGGTATCGAGATCAATCGCCGTCACCGAGCCGACCGGCACGCCGGACACGCGCACTTCTGCACCCCGGGTCAGAGCGCCGATCTCGGAGAAGCGGGCTGTCAGCTCATAGCCGCCAGCGGAGGGGTCAGAGTCGAGGCGTCCTTGCGCGAACACGAGGAACACCACCGCGACAACCAGCACGATCACGCCAACCAGTGTTTCGAGAACCGCTCCGCCGCGCATGGTTTACCTAGCCTTCCGGGTTCCAGCTCTCATAGTCCGCCGTCGAGCGCGCACGCGGGCGCGGATCGGCCAGCGACCCGGCCGGGCGGTAGGCATAGAGTGTGCCGGTCATGTTCGGCTTGTGGTCCAGCTCCCATTCGCGGCGCGGCAAAGGCGCATCAACGGGCGCCTCGGCAAAGGTGTGGTGCAGCCAGCCATGCCAGTCTGCCGGCACGCGCGAGGCATCGGCATAGCCGTTATAGATCACCCAGCGGCGCGGCACGCCATCCGCGCCCGAACCGCTCTTGCGTTCCTGGTAATAGCGATTGCCGTAATCATCCTCGCCGACGAGCTTGCCGCCACGGCTGATCGTCCACAGCGCGCCCAGCGTCGCGCCATTCCACCAGGCAAACAGTCGTCCAATGAAGTCGAGCATGGCAGGTCCGCCCCTCGCGAAACATCAAATCAGGTGTGACGGTATATGCCTATCGCGCGCGCCCGCGTCCAGTGTGACGGGCTGCATCCTCAAGGCGTACGCAGGATTTTTTCCATCGCCTTGCCGCGCGCCAGCTCGTCCACCAGCTTGTCGAGATAGCGGATCTCGCGCATCAGCGGATGCTCCACCTCCTCCACGCGCACCCTGCACACGACGCCCTTCACCAGTTCACGCGCCGGATTCATCGAAGGGGCCTTGGCAAAGAAGGTCGCAAAATCGGTCTTGTCATCAAGCACCGCGCGCAAACCGGCTGCGTCATAACCCGTCAGCCAGAAGATTATCTGGTCGACCTCTTCCTTGCTGCGCCCCTTGCGCTCTGCCTTGGCAACGTAAGCGGGATACACGCTCGCAAAACTGGTGGTGAATATCCTATGCTGGGTCATCGATGAATTCCCTGTCCGGCCTGCGATCAGGCTCCTACAATACAAGGTGGAACGGAGGCTGGAAATGACGAGGAAGTTCTTCGAACCGCTGACACTCTGGTACATCGCGGTGTGCCTCGTGCATGGTGGGGCTTTTCTGGCCTTCGACGCAGGGCTGGCGTGGTGGCCCGAAGCTATCACCGATCAAATTGTTTTCGCTTCGTTTTTGCTTTTTCTTTTTGGAACTTTGTTTGTGACAAGCAGGCTCAATGATAGGCCGGCTACCAAGAACGGTCCATTTCCTGTTATGGATATGGAAGCAGAAAAACTGGTCAGCAAAGACTTTAAATTAATGCATTATTTTATCTTTGGATCACTTTGCGTTACTATTATATTTATTTTATTTGCTTTATTTATATTGCCGCTGCTTCTATATTGATCTGCTTTGCCGGATATCGATTGGAAGAGCGACTCCTTCCTATACTGGAATCGTCATCTCCCCATCCTTCGACTCACCTCCCCCGGAGGCGGTATCATTGGCGACAAGTGATTCGCATCTGCTGCCCGCGAGGCTTCGCGGCGGCGAGACGGCCCGCCGCCAGCAAGGCGGCAAGAAGGGAAGTGTCCACGCCATGACGATCAACCGCCGCCTGACTGACGAAGGTGCCGATCCGCTGGCGGGGCTGGAGTTTGCCGACCATCTGGCCGGTAATGCCGACCCGGATGCGCTCACCCCCCATGCGGTGAAGATCAGCGCGCCCGCAGACTGGCCGGAGAGCGCGGTGACGGCGCTGGGGCTTCTCACCGGGGCGGACGTTTCAGGGGGCATGCTGGACGGGCGCAAGGCGCTGGAAAGCACCGCCGCGTCGCTGGCCGCTCTGGCGGGCGTGAAACCTGACAGTATCGAGGCGGCAGAAATCCTCGCGAGCCTCGCCGCGCGCGAAGCCTGCCCTGCCCCGCATCTATGGCGCGGCGAGACGGAAGCCGACATGCCGCTGGAAACGCTGGCCAGCGGCCCGTTCGAGGCCGGCGCGCTCATCAGCATGATAAACACCGCCGCGATGGCGGGGGCCGCGAGCGATGTCGGCGCGCGCATCGTGCGTGACCGGCTGGAGGCCGTGGCGCTCGCCTGCATCAACTGCGATGGCAGCGAGGGCGAGTGCTTTGACCCGCGCCATAACCGCGCCCTTGCCCGCTCTGTGCGCGCCGCGCGGCGCGACGGTGTGCCGGACGCGATGATCGAGCGCGCGATTGCACGCGCCCGCCAGGGCATCGACACGATTGAGGATGGCGCGGGCTTCGTACCCGACATGCCGGTCAATCCGGTGATCGAGATTGGCGCAAACCTCCTGACCGATACCGATCAGGGCGCGCGCGCTTTCCTGCGTGATCTCGCCGCGACGATCTGGACCCATGGCCAGCCCGCCTTGCGCTTTGACGATGCAGTTCTGCCCGAACCCGCCATCGTGCTGGACCTCTCTGCCTTTGCTGGCGATGACGCCGCGCTGGAACACGCTGCGGCGCGGTGGGGGCTGGTGGCGGACAAGGCCGAAGGCAGCCTGTTGCTGGCAGGGCTTGGCGCGTTGCTCGCGCTGGAAGGGCTTGCCTATGACAGCGATGAGGGCCGCGCCCGCGCCGCTGAACTGGCGAGCCTCGTTCGCGAGGCAAGTGCGGCTCCGGTCATCACCGGGCCTGCGCCGGCCGAGATCGCGGGCTATCTGGCGCTGGCCACCCACGGGATCGACCCGGCAGGCATTGCCAGCAACTCGCCCGCTGCGCGCGGCTTTGCGCAAACCCTGCTGGCGGAGCTGGACGCAGACACGGCGAATGCCGCCCTCGCCCACGCCTTTGGCGCAGGCACGCTGTCGGGCCTCAATCCCGGCTGGCTTGGCGCGCTGAAAGAGGCGGGGCTGGACGCCAATGCCCTTGCCCGCATCGAAACAATGATCGCCGATGGCGCGCCGGTGCGCCACGCCTTCAACCGCTGGACGGTGGGCGACGAGATCGCCCAGCGCTGCGGGCTGAGCCCGGAGCGGCTGGAGCAGGCCGGCACGCGCCTGCTGGAGGCGTTCGGCGTCTCCGCGCTGGAGATCGAGGCGGCAGAGCGCTGGGTGCATGGCACCGGCGAGCTGCACACGTGTGAGGCCCTGCCAGAGGCGTTTAGAGCCGCGCTGGCGCCCGTGACGCCCGAAGCCCGCCTGACCATGGCCGCGGCGCTGGAGAGCGCTCTGGAGGCCCCTGCAGGCCTTGATCTGGTCCTGCCCGGCCACGCGACGATTGACGATGTGTCCGCGCTCATCCTGTCGGCGGCGCGTGAGGGCCTTAAAGCCGTCCGCATCCGGCGCGAGGGCGAGGCGCTCTACGATCTGCTGGCCACGATAGAGTTTGACAGCGCCGACCGGGGCGAGCGCCCGGTCTTCACCGGGGAGCGCATTGTCGAGCGCGTAGTGGAGCGGCCCGTGGAGCGCGCGGCCAGCCGCCGCAAGCTGCCCGACCGCCGCAAAGGCTATATCCAGAAATCCACCGTGGGTGGCCACAAGGTCTATCTGCACACCGGCGAGTTTGAAGATGGCGAGCTCGGCGAGATTTTCATCGACATGCATAAAGAGGGCGCGGCCTTCCGCTCGCTGATGAACAATTTCGCCATCTCCATCTCCATCGGCCTGCAATACGGTGTGCCGCTGGAAGAATATGTCGATGCCTATGTGTTCACCCGGTTCGAGCCCGCCGGCCCGGTGGAAGGCAACGATTCCATCAAGCACGCGACCTCCATCCTGGACTATCTCTTCCGCGAGCTCGGCGTCTCCTATCTGGGCCGCGAGGATCTCGCCCAGACCGATGCGCGCAAATCCGATCCGGGCGGCATCGGCAATGGTGTGGCCAGCGAGAAAGTTATCACCGGCGAAGAGGCTTCACGCCTGATCTCGAAAGGCTTCTCGCGCGGGCAGCTGCCCGACAATGTGGTGATGCTCGGCAGCCAGCCGCGCAAGACGGCGCCTCCGCCTGCCAGCGGATCAGGGCGCAAGGGCGATGCCTCGCCCGCTACACGGCCCGAACCGGTCTATTCGGGCGAGCCCTGCCCCAGATGCGGACATTTCACGCTGGTTGAAGCGGGTACCGAGCTGAACTGCGAAGCCTGCGACTGGTCCGGCGCCCTGCCGGAGGGGTGAGGGGCGCTATGCGATGAGGTGTTGTCCTCCCCCGTTTACGGGGGAGGTGTCAGCGTAGCTGACGGAGGGGGGAACTTGTTTGAGTTATCCCCCCCTCGCCGCTTCGCGGCACTCCCCCCGTAAACGGGGGGAGACACCGGCGGGCAAGCCCCCTCCAGTTGTCATGGCCCGGCTTGTCCGGGCCACCCATGCCTCAGGCTTTCGTTTCCCAAGCCCTCGTCCTTCGAGACGGCTTCTGGCGAAGCCCCTCAGGATGAGGGCTTGGGATGCTCTTCCCCTCATCCTTTCGGACGCGGTGGCGCTCGAAGGACGAGGGAAAAGCAACCTCAAACCGGCAATTCCGTCGTGTTCTTGATCGCTTCCATGGCGAAACTCGCGCTGACATCCGACAATGGCGCGATGGCGATGAGTTTCTTATAGAAGGCGTCGTAATCGGCAATCTCCGGCAGGGCGATCTTGATGAGGTAGTCCACCTCGCCGCTCATCCGGTAGAACTCGATCACTTCGGGCAGGCGCGCGACGCCCCTGGAGAAGCGCTCCAGCCAGTCGGCATCATGGCGGCTGGTCTTCACGAAGATGAAAAGCGTGGCACGCAGGCCCAGCCCTTCCTGATCGATCAGAGCCACACGGCCCCGGATCAGGCCCGCCTCCTCCATACGCCTGATGCGCCGGTTGACCGGCGTGGCGCTGAGGCCCACCGCATCGGCCAGCTCCTGCACGGTCTGGTCCGCATTGGCCTGCAACAGGCGCAAAATCTTCCGGTCGTGGTCGTCAAGCTCCATGGGCGCAGCCTTTCATGGTGATTTTCACTACCATACGCGAGAATGCGCGCTGAAATAGGTCAAAAACACTCTCAAAGCCGTGATTTCCTGACAGCAAGAGGAGGAATCATGGCTGCGACAGACATTTCAGGCACTCAGGCAGTGGACACGCTGCGCGAAGGGCTGACCGCCCGGCATGGCATGATCCGTACGCCGTTCGGGGAGCGCCCGCTTGTCTATGCAGACTATACCGCCTCCGGCCGCCCGCACCGCGCGGTGGAAGACCAGATCAATGCGCTCCATGCCCTCCTCGCCAATCCGCATACCGAAGACAGTGCCACGGGCCGGGCCTCCAATGCCTGGCTGAAAAACGCCGAAACGACCATTAAGCGCGCGGTGAACGCCTCTGCCGATGATGCCCTGATCCCGTGCGGGGCCGGCGCCACCGCCGCCATCCACAAGCTGCAGGAAGTTCTGGGGATTGCCTGCCCGCCCGCGAGCCTTGCCCGGATGGGCGATGCCGTCAGCGCCGCTCTGGGGCCAGAGGCGAAGGCCGCCCTTGAAGCCCATCTGGCGGCCACGCGTCCGGTGGTCTTTGTCGGCCCCTACGAGCACCACTCCAATGAGCTGAGCTGGCGCGAAAGCATGGCCGAAGTGGTGCGCGTGAAGCTTTGCCCCGATGGCGGGATAGACTTTGCAGCGCTGGAAACCCTGCTCAAAGCCCCGCAATGGCAGGGAAGGATGCGCATTGGCGCGTTCTCTGCGGCCTCCAACGTCACCGGCATCATCAGTGATGTGCGCCGTCTGGCGAAGCTCCTGCACGCGCATGACGCCATTCTGGCGCTCGATTGCGCGGCCAGCGCGCCCTACACGGCTATCGACATGCACCCCGCAGATGAGCCGGATGCCTATGTGGACGCCATCTCCTTCTCGCCGCACAAATTTGTCGGCGGGCCGGGATCATGCGGCGTGCTGGTGTTCAACACCGCGCTCTACCGGCGCGAGCTGCCGCCCACCTGCTGCGCGGGCGGCACGGTGCGTTATGTCTGGGATGGCGGGCATGACTTCCTGGACGATGTGGAAGCGCGCGAGAAGGCCGGCACGCCCGGCCTGCCCCAGCTGGTACGCGCCGCACTGGCGCTGGAGCTGCGCGATGCGCTGGGCCTGGAACGCCTGCACACCATCGAGCAGGACTGTCTGGAGCGCGCTTTCACGGCGTGGCAGGACTGTCCCGGCGTCGAGATACTCGGCCCGCAAGACCCGTCCCGCCGCCTCGCCATCGTGTCGTTCAACTTGCGTGATCCGCGCGGCGGCTGGCTGCATCCGCGCTTCGTGACGACGCTACTGAGTGATCTCTTCGGCATTCAGGCACGCGCGGGCTGTGCCTGCGCCGGGCCGTACGCGCACGATCTTTTGGGGCTGGGCGAGGATGAGGCGCTGGCCTATCGGGACGCCGTCCTCTCCGGTCATGCGGGCCTGAGGCCGGGCTGGAGCCGGGTCAGCCTGCACTGGGCGATGGACGAGGCGGAGATCGGCTATCTCATTGACGCCATCGCTTTCCTGTCGGCTGAGGGCTGGAAATTCCTCGACCTTTACAGCTTCGACGTGACGACCGGCGCGTGGAGCTGGCGCGGGGCGGCACGCATGGATGCACGCGACGCGATGTGTGGCGAACGCATTGATGACCGCGGCGCACTCTTTGCCGCCCTTCTGGACGAAGCCGCTACACGCGCCTGCGCCCTCTCCCCCTGCCCGGATGCCCGGCCCCGCCTGCCTGAAGCGGTGGAGCGCTTGCGCCAGTTTTCCCTGCCGGTGGGGTAGATTCCGGGTCCCGGCTCGGGGGCCGGAACCTAAGGTATTTGTCACTTAGCTCTCAACCGGGTTCCCGGGCTTGACCCGGGGTCCATTTTTCCTCCCCCGCCTGCGGGGGAGGTGTCAGCGCAGCTGACGGAGGGGGGAGCTTTTGTGAAATCCCCCCTCGGTCCTTCGGACCACTCCCCCCGTGAACGGGGGGAGAAAAGGAGAACCGGGCCATGACAATGATGGGCCGCAGGAGAAAACCCCTACCCCTCATCCATGCCGAAATCGAAATTCGGGGCTGAGTGGGTGAGCGCGCCGACCGAGATCACGTCAACGCCGGTTTCAGCAATCGCGCGGATGGTGGAAAGGGTTACCCCGCCCGAGGCCTCAAGGACAGTCTTGCCTTTGGCGGCTTTCACGGCGGCCGTCATGTCATCCAGCGGGAAGTTATCGAGCAGCACGCTCTCCGCGCCCGCTGCCAGCGCTTCATCCAGCTGGTCCAGCCGGTCGATCTCGACGGCCACCCGTGTCATGTGCCCGGCATGGGCTTTGGCGCGGCGCACCGCCTCACCCACACTGCCCGCAACGGCCACGTGATTGTCCTTGATGAGGATAGCATCATCGAGCCCGAAGCGATGGCTCGCCCCGCCGCCAGCGCGCACCGCGCTGAGCTCCAGCGCGCGTAATGTCGGCGTGGTCTTGCGGGTATGGGCGATTGTCACGCCCGTGCCCTTCACCGCCTCGACATACAGCCTCGTCAGGGTGGCGATGCCGCTAAGGCGGCCCAGGAAGTTCAGCGCCGTGCGCTCGGCCACGAGAATGGCGCGGACAGAACCCTCCACCGCCAGCACCACATCGCCTGTGGCCAGCGCATCGCCATCATGAGCACGCCAGTAGGTTTTCAAGGTGGGGTCGCACTGGCGGAAGACTTCAGCCGCGACCGCCTGCCCCGCCAGCACGCCCTCGCCCCGCGCCGCGATAACGAAAGCCGCATGGGCGTGGGCGGGGATCACCGCTTCGCTGGTCACATCGCCGCGCCCGCCCAGATCCTCGGCCAGCGCGCGCGCCACGATGTCATGCAAGTAGGCGCTGTTCATTCGGCAGGCTCCGCGAGCGGGGGAATGTGGGGATGCACGGCGCGCGCCTCTGCGAGCGTCAGGCGGGTATGGGCGGCCACGGCACTGTCAGAGGGATGATCGCTGCGGAAATGCCCGCCCCGGCTCTCGGTGCGCATCGATGCCCCTGCCGCCACGAAGCGCGCGGCGATCAGCGCATCGGCCTCGCCACAAGCGGCTTCCAGCGTGTCGATCAGTTCAAGCAGGCGGGCAAGCCCCGCGCCGTCGCGCTCCACCCCTGCCTGCATCGCCATGGCGGCGCGCAAGGCACCAAGCGCCTCTCCGGGCAACTCCGGAGCCGGATCAGCGGCAACAGGCTTCAGCGTACGCTGCGGCGCGTTTGCAAGCGCTTCTGCCGCCCGCCTTCCGAACACCAGCCCTTCCAGCAGCGAGTTCGAGGCCAGCCGGTTCGCGCCATGCACGCCGGTGGAGGCACACTCGCCGACGGCCCACAGGCCCGGCACGCCGGTAAAGCCTTCAGTGTCCGTCGCCACCCCGCCCATGTGGTAGTGCGCCGCTGGGGCGACCGGGATCGGCGCCACGCGCGGATCAATGCCCGCCGCCCTGCAGGCCGCAAACACGGCCGGAAAGCGCTCAGGGAATTCATCACCCACCGCCGCGCGGGCATCGAGATAGGCACCGCGCCCGGTCTTCACCTGCCGGTGGACAGCGCGGGCCACCACATCGCGCGGGGCCAGCTCTGCTTGCGAGTGCACGCCGCGCAGGAAGCGATGGCCCTTCGCATCGATCAGGGTAGCGCCCTCGCCGCGCAGGGCTTCGGTGGCGAGCGGTGCCGGATCGCGGCCCACATCGATGGCCGTGGGGTGGAACTGGACAAATTCCGGGTCCTGAATGACCGCGCCGAGCCTTGCCGCCCAGGCCAGAGCCTGCCCCTGGCTGCTGGCGGGCGTGGTCGTCACGCCATAAAGCCCGCACAGGCTTCCCGTGGCGAGCACGGTATCGCTCGCAAGAAGGTCATGGCGCGCGCCGCCCGCATCAAACGCGGTCACGCCCGCGCAGCCGCCTTGTTCATCAGGGATCAGGCCCGCAGCGCGCCAGCCCTCGCGGATCTCGATATGAGGCGCGGCCTGAACGGCTTCGATCAAAGCGGCGAGTATGCCCGCCCCGGCCTGATCGCCCTTCACCCGCGCCACGCGGGCTCGCGAATGGGCGGCCTCCCGCGACAATGCCCAGCTGCCGTCTGCCTCGCGCTCGAACGGCGCGCCCAGCGCATAGAGCGCCTCGATCTCGGCAGGTCCGGCTTCGGCCAGCAGATGTGCTGCCGCCTCATCGACCAGCCCCGCTCCGGCGGCAATCGTGTCGCGCGCGTGCAGGGAGGGGCTGTCATCAGGGCCGAGGGCCGCCGCAACGCCGCCCTGCGCCCAGCCTGTGGAACTCCCCTCGCCCAGCCTTGCGCCCGTCAGCAGAACCACCCGGCGAGGCGCAGCATGCAGCGCGGTCCAGAGACCCGCTATGCCAGCGCCAACGATGATGAGGGGGTGGTTCACCGGATTACCTATCCTTGAAATCCCGGCCGAGCTTGCGAGAGCCGGGATCGGGTAGAGGCTCGGCACGAGGCCCCGGATCGCTGCGCGTCCGGGGTTTCAGCCCTGTTGGCTAAACGCTCACATAGGGGATGGAGACGGCAGGCTTGCTGGTGTCAAACGCAGGCGGCTTGCCCAGCGAGGGCAGCGCCAGCATGGCGTCCACGCTGGCCTTCGCGCGCTCAGCGATGAGCGGATCGACATGCACTTCATGCTTCATGTCACGCAGCGCCTCATAGATGCCGCGCAGCGTAATGCGCTTCATGTGCGGGCACAGATTGCACGGTTTTACGAAGTTCACGCCCGGATTTTCCACCGCCACATTATCGCTCATCGAGCACTCGGTGATGAGGATGGCCGTTTGCGGCTGGTGATCCTTCACATAGGCCGCCATCGCGCCGGTGGAGCCTGCAAAATCGGCGGCTTTCAGCACGTCCGGCGGGCACTCAGGATGCGTGATGATCATGGCCTCGGGATGGGCGGCGCGCAGCGCCTCAATATCCTCCACCGTGAACTGCTCATGCACCTCGCAGCTGCCCTTCCAGGTGAGGATGCGGATGCCGGTCTGGCTGGCGACATTTTTCGCCAGATACTCGTCCGGAATGAGGATGACCGTGTCGGTATTCCATTCCGCCGCAATGGCCTCGACCACCTGCACGGCATTGGATGAGGTGCAGCAAATGTCGGAATACGCCTTCACCTCGGCCGACGTGTTCACATAGGTGACGATCGGATAGTCGGGATAGGCCTCGCGGATGGCGCCCACATTGGCGCCGGTGATGGAGGCGGCCAGCGAACAGCCCGCACGCTCATCGGGGATCAGCACGGTCTTTTCCGGCGAGAGGATTTTTGCCGTCTCGGCCATGAAATGCACGCCCGCCTGCACGATCACGCGGGCTTCGGTCTTGGCCGCTTCCTGCGCGAGTTTGAGCGAGTCACCCATGATGTCGCCCACCGTGTGGAAGATGTCGGCGGTCATGTAGTTATGGGCGAGGATGACGGCATCGCGCTCGACCTTCAGGCGGTTGATCGCGTCGATCAGCGGCGCATGCAGCGGCCACTCCATCGGCGTCACTACCGATTTCACCTTCTCATAAAGGTGATCGGTGCGCGCCTTCACGCCCGCATCATAGACCAGCGCATCGGCTTCGGGCCATGCATTATCAATGGCTTGCATGCGGGTCGGGTCGTGCCGGTCCATCGCGTCTCATCCTCTCTCCGCCCTCTTTTGCTCAATTTGAGCATTACGAGGGGCCAGAAAATCGGCGGGTCCGTAACCGGTCTCGCCGTTATGCTCCAACTGAGCCTAAGGTGGGATGTTTCTACGCCCCGGCAAGGGGGGATGCAAGACAGTTTTCTTACACCCCATCGTGAGAAGCGGCGCGGGCGCCAGCCGTCATGCCTCGATTTCCCCGTATCGGGACCATTTGCGACGGTAGATGTCTCCCCCCGCAGGCGGGGGGAGACATCTACCGCATGGGTGTGTAGCGCGCCTACAGCCCGAAAATCAGCGAGCGGTGGGCGGCGAGGCCAGCCATCGTGCCATCGGCGACTGCGAAGCTGACCGAACCGGCCGCGCGCGCCATGTCCCCGCAGGCGAAAACGCCGGGGCGGCTGGTCTGTTTCATTTCGCTGGTTTGCACGAAGGCACCCAGCGGCCCTTCCTCGAAGGCAAGGCCCATCTGGTGCGCGATCCCCGACGCCATCTCCATGCGTGGCTGGACGAAAGCACCAGCCATAGAGATCCGCCGCCCGTCGGCCAGCACCACGTCCACGCCTTCGCCTTCCAGACCGGTGACATGGGCATGTTCCAGCACCACGCCGCGGCGCTCCAGCGCGGCAAGCTCCTCGCCCTCCGGCACGTAGACGCCATTGGTGAAGAGCGTCGTCGGCCCCCAGTCAGGCAACATCATCGCCTGATGCACGGCCATGGGGGAGCTGGCGATCACGCCGACCGGGCCCTCATCCAGCTCAAAACCATGGCAGTAAGGGCAATGGAAAACGTGCCGTCCCCAGCGCGCCTCCAGCCCGGCAATGGCGGGCAGAATATCGCGTATGCCGGTCGCCAGAATGATGCGCGAGGCTCTGGCCGATGTATCGCCGAGGCAGACCGCATATCCGCCCTCAACCGGCTCCACCTGTCGTGCCTCACCCTCATGCCATTCCACCGTCGGATAGGCGAGAATCTGCTCCCGGCCCAGTGCAGCGAGGTCAGCAGGCGGCACGCCGTCATGGCCGAAAAATCCGTGCGAGGCGCTGGCGAAACGGTTGCGCCGCACGCCGGCATCCACCACCAGCACCCGCCTGCGCGCCCTCGCCAGCTGCAATCCGGCGGCCAGCCCCGCATAGCTGCCCCCGATAATGATCACGTCATACTGCATGGCTGGCTCCTTCTCACCTATCACGCCACTTTAGATGTTACGTGTTTGCGGCGGAGTCAATCCCTTGCTACTTTCAAAGTTGCAAGACCCGCGAAACAGGACGCCGCCCATGGCACGCGATTACCGTCTGAGCCGCATGCTCCACGTGCTGATCCACATGGGGGAGGCTGAAAAGCCCTGCACCTCGCAGGAGATAGCCGCCATGCTGAACACCAATCCGGTAGTGGTCCGGCGCACGATGGCGGGCCTGCGCGACCAGGGCTATGTGGTGTCGGAGAAGGGCCATGGCGGCGGCTGGCGGCTGACCCGGCCCTTAAGCGCCATCACCCTGCTGGATGTTCACCGCGCGCTGGAGCCGGGCACGCTCTTTGCCATCGGCCCCAGCCGGGACCGGCCTGAATGCCTGGTGGAGCAGGCAGTGAATGCCTCCATGCAGGAGGCTTTTGCCCGCGCCGAGGCAGAATTGATCCGCGAATTGCAGGGCCGAACCCTCGCCGACATCGTGGACGGCATGAAGCGTCCGCCAGCCTGCGACACCCACCCCGCCGCCACCACCTGACACCGCCTGATCTGCGGCTTGATTGCGGGCGCGGGCGCGCCTAGGTTCGCGCGCGATTTTCACTCCCGCCGGAACCCGCGCCATGGCCGAGCAAAAAGCCCCGTCCTTTCAGGACCTGATCCTGACGCTCCAGCACTATTGGGCCGAGCAGGGCTGCGCCATTCTGCAGCCCTATGATACCGAGGTTGGCGCTGGCACGCTGCACCCGGCCACGACGCTGCGCTCGCTGGGCCCGAAGCCGTGGCGGGCAGCCTATGTGCAGCCCTCGCGCCGTCCGGGCGACGGGCGCTATGGCGAGAACCCCAACCGGCTGCAGCACTATTACCAGTTCCAGGTGCTCCTCAAGCCCTGCCCGGCCGATATTCAGGACCTGTATCTCGGTTCGCTGGACGCGCTCGGCATCGACCGCAAGCTTCACGATGTGCGCTTTGTGGAGGATGACTGGGAGAACCCGACCGTGGGTGCCTGGGGCCTCGGCTGGGAGGTCTGGTGCGACGGGATGGAGGTCAGCCAGTTCACCTACTTCCAGCAGGTCGGCGGGCTGGATGTGGAGCTGGTCTCCGGCGAGCTGACATACGGGCTCGAACGCCTCGCCATGTATGTGCAGGGCGTGGAGAATGTCTACGATCTCGATTTCAACGGCGCGGGCCTCACCTACGGCGATGTCTTCCTTGAAAACGAGCGCCAGCACTCGGCCTTCAATTTCGAGCATGCCGATGTCGACATGCTGATCGAGTGGTTCAAGGGCGCGGAGAAGCAGTGCATGGCGCTGCTCTCGCTGGATACGCCCCTGCCCCTGCCCGCCTATGACTGGTGCCTGAAGGCCTCCCACCTCTTCAACCTCGTCGATGCGCGCGGCGCGATTTCGGTCGCCGAGCGCGCCAGCTGGATTGCGCGGGTGCGTGAGCTCGCCAAGGGCTGCGCCAGTGCCTGGGTGGAACAGCAGAAAAAGGATGCCGCGTGATGGCCGCTGACCTCATCGTCTGGCACGGCCCCAATACCCGCTCTACCGGCACTGTCTGGCTGGTGGAGGAGCTGGGCGTGCCCTACGAGCTGCGCAAGGTGGACGTGTTCGGCGGAGAAACGCGCGAGGCGGAATTCCTGAAAATCAATCCTGCCGGCAAGGTTCCCGCCATCCGCCACAAGGGCAAGACGCTGACCGAAATGGCCGCGATCTCGCTTTATCTGTGCGATGAATTCCCGAAAGCCGGCCTCGCCCCTGCCATCGGCGATCCGCTGCGCGCCGATTATCTCTACTGGAGCGTGTTCCGCCCCGGCGTGCTGGAACCGGCCATCGTGACCAAGGCGCAGAACCTCGATGTTGATCCGCGCACGGTCGGCTGGGGCGAGTGGGAGACGGTCATCACCCTGATCGAGACCGCGCTGGAGGATGGCCCCTACCTGCTTGGAGAGCGCTTCTCGGCTGCCGATATTCTCATTGGCGGCGCGCTCGGCTGGCTGAAACACTTCAAGCTGATGCCGGACAATCCGCGCATTGACGATTACATCACCCGCCTGCACGCCCGGCCCGCCTATGCCCGCATGCAGGCCAGCAACCAGTAAGAACCGGACGCTTTCCCCTTGGCCCAGCTACTCATCGAACTCTTCTGCGAGGAAATCCCGGCCCGCATGCAGGCACGGGCCGAAGAAGACCTTGCCCGGCTGATGGGCGAGGCGTTCAAGGCGGCGGGCCTTGGCGTGGATGCCCTTACGACTTTCTCCGGCCCGCGACGGATCGGCCTGGTGGCCGAAGGCGTGCCTGCCCGCACAGCAGATGTCAGCGAGGAGCGCAAAGGCCCGCGCGTCGGCTCGCCCGAACAGGCCGTGCAGGGCTTCCTGCGCGGTGCTGGCCTCTCCAGCCTCGATCAATGCCGCATCGACAATACGCCGAAGGGTGATTTCTACGTCGCTGTCATCGAGAAGCCGGGCCGCGATGCAGGCGAGGTGATTGCCGAAGCGCTGGAAAGCGCGATCCGTAATTTCCCCTGGCCGAAATCGATGAAGTTTGGCGAAGGCGAGAAGGCCCAGCGCTGGGTGCGCCCCTTACACCGCATCATCTGCCTGCTCGATGGCAAAGTCGTGCCGGTAGCTGTGTTCGGTATCGAGGCTTCTAACCTCACCGAGGGCCACCGCATCCATTCGAAGGGTGAACGCGTCTTCGCGGTGAAGGACTATGCCGATTACGCCGCGAAGCTGCGCGATAACGGCGTGGTGCTGACGCGCGCCGAGCGCTCCGCCATCATCCTTGAAGGGGCAAAGCGCACCTGCGCGCATGCCGGCCTTGAGCTGATCGAGGATGAGGGCCTCTTGGCCGAGGTGACGGGCCTTGCCGAATGGCCGGTCGCGGTGCTGGGCGAGATCGACCCTGCCTTCCTGGACCTGCCCGCTGAAGTCATCGCGCTCACCATGAAGGTGCACCAGAAATACTTCGCGGTGCGTGATCCCAAGACCGGCAAAATCGCCCCGAAATTTGTAAAAATCGCCAATCAGGACGCGACAGATGGCGGGAAGGCGATTGCCCACGGCGCAGCCCGCGTCGTCTCCGCGCGCCTGTCGGATGCCCGCCATTTCTGGGATCTCGACCGCAAGCGCGGCCTGGACGCGATGGCGGGCGAGCTCTCCAAGGTCACCTTCCATGAGAAGCTCGGCACGCTGGCCGACAAGGTGGAGCGGGTCGCTGCGCTCGCGCGCGAACTGGCCCCTGCGGTGGGCGCAGACCCGGAGCTGGCATACCGCGCGGCGAAACTCGCCAAGGCCGATCTCGTCAGCCAGATGGTCTATGAATTCCCTGAACTCCAAGGCGTGATGGGGCGCTATTACGCGCTTGATACTTCTGCTGAAACCCCGGAAGCGCGCAGCGCTGTCCGGGGCCGGGGTCAGGATGGGCACGAGGTCCCGGCTCGCGCCTCCGGCGCGTCCGGGAGTTCAGGGGGGATGCTCTCCGGCCTCACCTCAGACCAACGCCAGCAGATCGCCGACGCCATCCGCGATCACTACAAGCCGCAAGGCCCGTCAGACGCGGTACCGACCGCTCCGGTCAGTGCGGCGGTCGCGCTCGCCGACAAGCTCGATACGCTGGTCGGCTTCTGGGCGATTGATGAAAAACCCACCGGCTCGAAAGACCCGTTTGCGCTGAGACGCGCGGCGCTGGGGGTGATCAGGGTTTTGATGGAAGGGGATATTCGTATACCGCTCAGGCACTACATATTGCGAATTTCTCAGCTATCAATTTTGGCAATTACTGGCTCGCAAATAAAAGGAAGCAACTTGAGTTGGCTGGAGGGATATCTCGGAAAGGGGATGTCTAACGAGGGGATGAAGGCTGGTCTTCAGCACTTTGTTGACCGTAAGTTGAACGAAATTGAAGGCGATCTGAACTTGATTGCCGAGAACGTTTCTGATCTGGGCCGCTTTTTGGTCGACCGACTTGCGGTTTACCTAAGGGATGATGGGGTGAGGCATGATGTCATCAATGCCGTTTTCGCACCCCAAGACGATGGGACACTTGATGATGACCTCGTGCGCGTCACCGCGAAATCGCGCGCGCTGCAGGCTTTCCTCGATACCGAGGACGGCGCGGCGCTGCTGGCCGGTTACCGGCGCGCGGCAAACATTCTCAAAATCGAGGAAGGCAAGGGCTTTGACGTGGCGGCGGCGCTTGCAGAGCTTGATCCCTCGTCCACCTCTGAAACCCCGGAAGCGCGCAGCGCTATCCGGGGCCTCGATTCCGACGGGCACGAGGTCCCGGCTCGCGCCTCCGGCGCGTCCGGGAATTCAGCCCTGCTGAAAGCCCTCTCCGCTGCCGCGACCGAGCCACAGGAAAAGGCGCTGATCAGCGCGCTTGAGACCGCGAGCGCCGATGCCGCGAAAGCACTGGAAGCCGAAAACTTCGAAGGCGCGATGCGGGCGCTGGCCTCTTTGCGTGCGCCGGTTGATGCCTTCTTCGAGGCGGTTACGGTGAACGCGGACGATCCCATGTTGCGGCGCAACAGACTTGTTCTATTGTCGCGCATCCGTGCGGCCGTTCAGGCCGTGGCAGATTTTGACAGGCTGGAAGGCTAGGCAGGCGCCCGGCACATCACATGACCGCCCCGGCGCGGCGGACCTTAGGAAGAGCGAGTACACTGGCGATGACGAAATGGGTTTATGCCTTTGGTGGCGGCGCAGCCGATGCGATGACCGGCGATGCCCGCGCGCTTTTGGGTGGCAAGGGTGCAAACCTTGCCGAGATGGCGCGCCTTGGCCTGCCTGTCCCGCCGGGCTTCACCCTGACCACCGAGGTTTGCACCGCGTTTTACGCCAATGACCGCGCCTATCCGGCCGAGCTGGAAGGCCAGGTGGAAGCCGCCCTCGCCGATCTGGAAAAGAAGGTCGGCAAGACGTTTGGCGATCCGGCCAATCCGCTGCTGGTTTCCGTGCGTTCGGGCGCCCGCGCCTCCATGCCGGGCATGATGGATACGGTCCTCAATCTGGGCCTCAATGACGAGACAGCAGAGGGGCTCGCCAAGCTTTCGGGCGACCGGCGCTTCGCGCTCGACAGCTATCGCCGCTTCATCACCATGTATTCGGACGTGGTCTTAGGCGTCTCCCATAGCGAGTTTGAGGAAATCCTTGAGCGCTACAAGGAAGAGAACGACCTGCAGCTTGATACCGAGATCACGGCAGAGGGCTGGGAAGTGATCATCGCCGACTACAAGCGGGCCGTGAAATCGGCGCTGGGCGAGCCCTTCCCCACCGATCCGCGCGACCAGCTGTGGGGCGCGATGGGCGCGGTGTTCGGTTCATGGATGAATGACCGGGCCATCACCTACCGGCGCATGTATGACATCCCCGCCAGCTGGGGCACTGCCGTCAACGTGCAGGCCATGGTGTTCGGCAATATGGGCGAAAGCTCGGCCACGGGCGTGGCGTTTACCCGCGACCCCTCCACGGGCGAGCGCGGCTATTACGGCGAGTTCCTGATTAACGCGCAGGGCGAGGACGTGGTGGCGGGCATCCGCACGCCGCAATGCCTGACGAAAGCCATGCGCGAGAAGATGGGCGATACCCAGCCCTCCATGGAAGAGGCCCTGCCGCAAGTCTATGGCGAGCTGGCAAAGGTGTTCGACACGCTCGAGCGCCATTACCGCGACATGCAAGACATCGAGTTCACCGTCGAGATGGGCCGGCTGTGGATGCTGCAGACCCGCAACGGCAAGCGCACCGCGCGCGCGGCGCTGAAAATTGCCTGCGACATGGTCGATGATGGCCTGATCACGCAGGAAGAGGCCGTGCTGCGCGTGGACCCGTCCGCGCTGGACCAGCTGCTCCACCCGACGATTGCCGAGGACTACCAGCGCGACGTGATCGCCAAGGGCTTGCCCGCCTCTCCGGGCGCGGCCTCTGGCCGGGCGGTGTTTGATTCCGATGAGGCCGAGCACCGCGCCAGCCTGGGCGAGAAAGTCATTCTCGTACGCGTGGAAACTTCGCCTGAAGACATTCACGGCATGCACGCCGCCCAGGCCATCGTGACGGCCAGAGGCGGCATGACCAGCCACGCGGCGGTTGTCGCGCGCGGCATGGGCCGGCCTTGCGTGTCGGGTGCGGGCGAAATCCGTATCGATGCGGCGGCCAAGAAGTTCACCGCGCGCGGGCGCACCATCACCGATGGCGACATCATCACCGTTGATGGCGCGACAGGCGAAGTGCTGTTTGGCGAGGCGCGCATGATCAAGCCGGAACTGACCGGCGATTTCGGCAAGCTGATGGGCTGGGCCGACAAGGCGCGCCGCATGAAGGTGCGCACCAATGCCGAAACGCCCGCCGATGTGCAGACGGCCAAGGAGTTCGGTGCCGAAGGCATTGGCCTCTGCCGTACCGAGCATATGTTCTTTGACGCAGACCGCATCGCCGCCGTGCGCGAAATGATCCTGTCGGAAGATCAGGACGGGCGCATCAATGCGCTGGCCAAGATCCTGCCCATGCAGCGCGATGATTTCGCTGAGATCTTCCGCATCATGGAGGAGCGCCCCTGCACGATCCGCCTGCTCGACCCGCCCCTGCACGAATTCCTGCCCCATAATGAGGAAGACGTGAAAGCGGTCTCGGAGGCGACGGGCCTGCCCGCCGACGCGCTGATGGAGCGCGCGCGTTCGCTGGCCGAAACCAATCCGATGCTCGGCCATCGCGGCTGCCGCCTCGGCATCACCTTCCCTGAAATCTACGAGATGCAGGCGCGCGCCATCTTCGAGGCGCAGGCCCTTGTGGAAAAGGAAACCGGCTTCAAACCCGTCGCCGAAGTGATGATCCCGCTGGTCGCCACGGCAAAAGAGCTGGAAATCCTCAAAGTGCGCGTGGCCGCTGTGGCCCGCGATGTGGAGCGGGAATCGGGCGTGGCCCCGGTCTATCTGATCGGCACCATGATCGAATTGCCGCGCGCGGCGCTGCGCGCAGGCGATATCGCGGAATTTGCCGAATTCTTCTCGTTCGGCACGAATGACTTGACCCAGACCACGTTCGGGCTCTCGCGCGACGATGCCGGCAAGTTTCTGGGGGCTTATCTCGAAGCACAGATTTTCGAGCGCGATCCGTTCGTATCCATCGACCAGGACGGCGTTGGCGACCTGATCCGCATCGCCGTTGAGCGCGGACGCGCCGCCAGGCCAGAGCTAAAGCTTGGAATTTGCGGGGAACATGGCGGTGATCCGGCCTCGATTCGATTCTGCGAGTCCGTCGGCCTCGATTACGTTTCGTGTTCACCTTATCGTGTGCCGATTGCCCGTCTGGCAGCAGCGCAGGCCGCACTCAAGGCAAAGCAAGACTGATCTGAACTATAACACCATTACCCCAATACTGAAGTTGGGCGGAATTGTGGCTATAGTTAACGGGCAGTGCAGAGCGGTTGACCTCGTCTGCGCACTTGAGTATGCATGAGCCAGATTTCGTTCACACCTTGCTAACCGAAGCGGGCACTCCATATGTGCCATCTCTAACGCTCGGTCTGGTTTGTGAGCTGCATGGGGGACATGCAGGCCGCAACACCCGAACGGCAAGGCGGAAGAAGAGGTATGCATGGCTATCGCGACGCGATTGCGTTCTGCGTTGTCAGGGTTTGCGCGCCTTTCAGGCGTGGCAGCCACAATCAGTCTGATGTCCGCACTGCCGCTGATCAGCGGCGAGATGTCCGCACGCGCGGACAATGCGCTGTGGTCATCCATCGCTGAACGCTATCTGGGCAGCGCGCTTGAAGGCAGCTGGGATGAGGGCGAGGCCCTGTTCCAGACGGCGTCCTTCACTATCGACGCTTCGGACAGCGATATGGTTCCGCAGGTCAATGGCCGCTCGCTGGACGATCTGCAGACATTTGATCTCGGCCACCTCGCACTCGCCCGTGATGCCCGCCGCCAGCAGAACTGCCTGGCAGAGGCTGTCTATTACGAAGCGCGCGGCGAGACTCTCAGCGGCCAGATGGCCGTTGCCGAAGTGGTGCTGAACCGGGTGCGCCACCGTGCCTATCCCGACAATATATGCGGCGTGGTCTATCAGGGCTCCGAGCGCCAGACGGGCTGCCAGTTCAGCTTTGCGTGTGATGGCTCGGCAGAACGGGCGCCGCGCGGCCGCGCCTGGCGCCAGTCACAGCTCGTCGCCAAGCACGCCATGCTGGGCTTTGCCCCGCAGGTCACGCGCTCTGCCACGCATTTCCACACGGCCAGCGTCAATCCGGTCTGGTCCTCCAGCCTCGTGCAGACACGCCAGATCGGCTATCACGTCTTCTACCGCATGCCGAACCGCGCCGAGCGCGATCTGATCGACCGCGGCGTCTAGTCCCGGTTTTCCAGCCGGCTTTCAACCGCTTTGCGGGCCGCTTCGGCGGCCCGTTCGCGTTTCTGGCGGGCATTGCGGCCGAATATCAGCGCGAAGATTATGGCCAGCACGACAAGGCCGATAGTCAGCTCGATCATGACCGTCTCCTCTCCGGGGACTGCAGGGCAAGGCGCGCCTCGCCCGTCAGCACGGCCTTCGCCTCCGGTGTGAACCGCTCTCCCTCCCCGCCATGCACGATAAGGCCTGGCAGTATACGCAAGGGCGCGCGGCTGGCCTTCACCGCCCGCACGATGATCCGCTTCGCCGGCTCTCCTGCGTGCGGGTGGATCGGCAACACGCCGATATCGCCCGCGCGGCCCTGAAGCTCCGCCAGAATATCGCCCAGCCGGTCCGCCCTGTGGATCAGCACGATCTGGCCCCTCGGGCGAAGCGCTTTCAGGCCTGCGCGTATCCAGTCTGCCAGCGGCGCATCGCTGATCCAGGCCCCGCGCTTTTCCGCCGAGGGCGGGCGCAAGGCGGTCTCGTCATCAAAGAAAGGCGGGTTGGAGAACACCGCATCGAACCGCGCCGTTCCGGCCAGCGCCAGCGCATCGCCGGTTTCCACCTCAATCCGGTCATCACCGCCATTCAGGGCAATGTTCGCGGCGGCTAGCGCCGCCATGGACTGATCTTTCTCGAACGCCGTAAAGCGCGCTTCAGGGTTCAGCCGCGCCGCGCACAGGAGCGCGGCCCCTGCCCCGCAGCCAAACTCGCACGCATGGGCGCCGGGACGCAGTTCCAGCGCCGCGGCCAGCAGGACGGCATCAAGCCCCGCGCGGTAGCCTTTGACCGGCTGGTCCAGCGCCACACGTCCATCATGCAGGGTAGACCGGCTTAGCTGAGCCTCGCCTGAGGCAGCAACGCTCATGCCTTGCCTGTGTTGCCCAGCGCATCGGCGAGGAGGCGGCGGGCCTTGTCCGCATGCTCATCGCCCACCAGCACACGGCGTTTTATCCACGGCACCGCGCCGCCAAACATTCCGGCCGTCTCTGCGTCGGTCACGACATACCTGATCCCGGCATCCTTCAGCACAGCCTCAATGAAAGACAGCTTTACCGGATCGTTGGTGGTCTCTATCTCGATCACGCACTATCTCCTGATGAAGCGGGTTCATTGGCCGCAGTGTCCTGCGCTTGCTGACACGCTAGCGCATTTCTATTGTGGCGGCTTGAACCCGCGCTTAGCAAGAGTACAGCCCATCGTGAACGGACTGCCCCTTTCAGACACGCCGCAGGCGGTAGCCGACCCGGTGTCCACGCTGATGGCGCTGGCCGGCGACGACATGCCGCGCGTGGAGGCCTTGCTGAACGAACGCATGGCCAGCCCTGTCGCGCTGATCCCGGAACTGGCCGCCTGGCTGGTCAAGGCCGGCGGCAAGCGCATCCGCCCCCTCATCACCATCGCCAGCGCGCGCATGCTGGGCTATGAGGGCGAAGGCCATCTGGCGCTCGCGGGCGCTGTGGAGCTGATCCACACCGCCACCCTGCTGCACGATGATGTGGTGGACGAAAGCGAATTGCGGCGCGGCAAGGCGTCCGCCAACCATATCTGGGGCAATCCGCAGAGCGTGCTGGTGGGCGATTTCCTGTTCGCGCAGGCCTTCATGCTGATGGTGGATTCCGGCTCGCTGGACGCGCTGCATGTTCTCTCACGCGCCGCTGCCATCATTGCCGAGGGCGAGGTACGCCAGCTGGCTCTTGTGGGCGACATCGCTGTTTCCCGTCAGAGCTATATGGATGTCATCGATGCCAAGACGGCGGCCCTGTTCGCCGCTGCGGCGCAGGTATCCCCCATTCTGGCCGGGCGCCCCAAGGCAGAGGAAGACGCGCTCTACACCTATGGGCGCGAGCTGGGCCTTGCCTTCCAGCTTGTCGATGATGCGCTGGATTATGGCGGGCTGGCTGCCCTTCTGGGCAAGAATACCGGCGATGATTTCCGCGAGGGCAAGATCACGCTGCCCGTCACTCTCGCGCTGGAAAAAGCCAGCGATGAAGAGCGCGCCTTCTGGACCCGCACGCTGGGCGGCAAGACGCAAGATGAGAGCGATCTGGACGAAGCCATCACCATCCTGAAACGCCATGGCGCGCTGGATGAGACGCTGGCACAGGCACGCGCCCACGCGGCCAACGCCCAGTCAGCCTTGAGCATCTTCCCGCGTAATGAATGGACCGCTGCGCTCTCTGCGCTCGCCGAGTTTGTGGTCGACCGCGCCTACTGAGCGCTACCCGCAAGCCTTGCCGCATAACGCCCGCCCACCAGGTAGAGCGCGCTCAGACCGGCGGTCATTACGCCAAAGACGATAAATGGCGCGCCTTGCGGCCCCTGCAGCGCCAGAAGGCCTGCCAGCACGCACAAGGCACTAACCCCCGCATAGAGAACCGCCACCCGGCCGTGGCTCCAGCCGACTGCGATCAGGCGCTGATAGAGGTGCTCGCGGTGGGCCTGCATGTCCAGCCGCCCGCCAGCGGCACGGCGCGCCATCGTCAAAAGCACATCAGCCAGAAACGGCAGGATGAAGAGCGGTGCCAGCCAGAGCGCACCGGAAAAGCCATATCCGGCCATCGCCAGTGCCCCGCCTGCATAGAGCGCGCCTGCGGTCAGTGACCCGCCATCGCCGGCAAACACCTTCGCAGGTGGCCGGTTGAGTATCAGAAAGCCCGCCAGACCGCCTGCCAGCGCGGCGCCGGCAAAGCTGGTGTCCAGATGGCCGGTGGCCAGCCCCGCCAGCACCAGCCCCACCCCGCCGGGCAGAAGACCGGCGACCAGCATGCCGTCTGACCCGTCCATGAAATTGACGGCGTTGACCGTGACGAAAATGAACAGGCCCGCACCGGCAACCGCCCCCCAGACGGGCAAGGCGAGATACACCGTCTCCGTCACGGCTAGATAGCCCGGAACGCCTATAAACCACGCCAGAATGAGCACGGACGCGGCCATCAGGGCGAACTTCGTGCGCGAGGACAGGCCAAAAAGATCGTCCGCCGTGCCCAGCGCGCCCATGAGGGCAGTCAGCGCCAGAATGGCAAGCGCACTCCCGCCCGGCACCGGCACCAAGGCAAGCCACAGGAAGGCTGCGCCCGCCGCGGCCAGTATGCCGATACCGCCGCCGCGCGGCGTGGGCGTCTCGTGCAGGGATCTGTGATCTGGCATGTCCAGAACACCGGCCTTCCAGACCAGCGCCGAGACACCGCAACTGATCAGGAAGGCGATCAGCGCGCAGATGGCGAGCATCATTCCCATCAGGCCGCTCTGGCCAGCCGCACGGCGCGGACAATCCAGTGCGGATGACTTTCCGACAATGCCCGGGCCACTTGCGAGGCCATTGCGGCCTCATCGACCAGCGCAAAACAGCTCGCGCCCGAGCCGGACATCCGTGCCAGGCGCACCGCGTCGATGGCGTTCAGTTCGGCGAGCACATCGCCAATAACCGGCTCCAGCGCCATGGCAGGCGCCTCCAGATCATTGTGGCCCGCCGCCGCGAGTGCCAGCGCCGCCGCCGGGTCTCCGGCCACCGGCGCACGTGTCAGCGCGCCGAATGCCTTGCGCTCCTTGCCCTGATCGAGAGCCCGGAAAACATCTGCGGTCGATACTGGTTTGCCCGGATTGACGATCACCGCGTTCAGCTCGGGCCATGCGGGCAGAACCCTGATGTCCTCGCCAATACCCTCCATCAGCACGGGGCGCGACCAGACACAGGCCGGCACATCCGCGCCAACCACGCTGCCGATCTCGGCCAGTGCGCGGGTCGAAAAGCCCAGCTCCCAGAGATCATTGAGGACACGCAAGGCTGCCGCAGCATCGGCAGAGCCACCGCCCATGCCGGAGGCGACAGGCAGATGCTTCTCCAGCACGAGCCGCGCGCCCAGCTGCGGCCGGTCTGCGGCTGCGCGCAAGGCCCAGCCTGCCTTGAGCACCAGATTGTGGGTGTCATCCGCGAGCGCCGGTGCAAACGGTCCATCCAGCTGCAAGGTGAGATCATCAGCCGGGCTGGCGTGCAGCGTGTCGCCCCAGTCGGCAAACACGACAAGGCTTTGCAGCGGGTGATAACCATCTGCGCGCGGCCGGGCCACGCGCAAGGTCAGATTGATCTTGGCAGGGGCAAAGACGGTGAGTCGGCCCGCCTGTGGGGCGCTCATTCAATATCCTCAGGCGCGCCTTCAAGGCCGTGCGCAAGGCGCACCTCCAGCAAGGCTTCCTCGCGTGGGTCAGAGGTGAGGTCGAGCGCGCGCTGCCACTGGAAACCCGCTTCAAGCTCCCGTCCCGAGCGCGCATAGGCGTCGCCCAGATGCCAGTGAATGGTCGCGTTGGCGGGCGACAGCTCCACCGCCCGTTCCAGCCATTGCACGGCCTGCTCGTACCGGCCGAGCTTGAAATGTCCCCAGCCCAGACTGTCAAGAATGGCCCCGTTATCGGGCGCCAGCTCTGCGGCGCGCTCCACCAGGGCAAAGCCTTCATTCACCCGCTCGCCCAGCACGATCCAGTTATAGCCCAGATGGTTGAGCACGCGGGCTTCGTCAGGCTCCAGCGCCAGCGCTTGCAGGAAGCCTTCCTCGGCCCCCGTCCAGTCACCGGCAATCTGCAGGCATACCGCCCGGTAGAAGATGTGGCGCCAGTCCATGCCCCGGCCTTCGGCGGACCGCTCGGCCAGCACCGCGTCGTAGAGTGCCACCGCATCATCACAATGCCCGGTCAGCCGGTATATGTCGGCCAGCAGCAGGCGCGGCTGCTCGGCCATCTCGCCGGAGGCCAGCGAGCGGGCGCGCGCCAGCGCATCGGTCTGGTCGCCGCGCCTGAACAGGGTCCACGCCGCATCGACGCGTGCCTGCTCCAAGAAGGGCGCACTGTTGACCGAGTCGAAGGCGGCAATGGCGTCATCCTCCAGGCCGAGACGGTCCAGAACCGTCGCCAGAAGCATGGTGTTACGATCAAAGTCCGGGTCGATGCTCTGGACGATACGCAGATACAGCGCGGAATATTCCGCCGGCGCCGACGCGTTCAGCATGGCAGCAGGCGCAAACATGGAGCGTGCGGCGCCCTGCGCCGGCGTGAAGCGCGCCGGTGGCCGCCGCCCGGCCTCCAGCCGTGCCAGCGCCTGCACCACTTCCGGGTCGCGCTCACCGGCACCGCGGTTCAGATGCGTTTCATAAAGACGCCGCGCATCGTCGCGCCGCCCCTGCCGCTCGAAGAACGCGCCCCGCACAATGGTGGTGAAGCCTTCCATGTCGAGACCGGAATAGGCGGCGCGATAGGCTTCGTCTGCTGCCTCCATCCGTCCGGCCGCTTCCAGGATCATGCCCCGGTGGAGCATGATATGCCCGGTCAGCCCGGCAGAGGCCGTGACCGGCCGGTCAGCAGCCTCATTTGCCCTGCCGGCACGCACCAGCCGCCAGTCGTCCAGCATCGAGGAGACCATCGCGCCAAACGGGCCGAACGGGTCTTCAAGCTCGACGGACGGGCCGCGTATGCGCCCCGCCAGCTCACCGCCCTTCAGGTAGACATGGGCCAGCTGCAAGCCGTCCGGGTGATCCCCGGCAACACGCGCCGGACCGTCTGCCCGCTCAAACTGCCCGGCCAGCAGCGCCGAGTAGAAGGCCCGTTCCGACAATAGCGAGGAACCTGGATCATGGCTCAGCGCCTCGGCATAGAAGCGCGAGGATTCCGCCGTTTCGCGTGAGGAACCGGCATAGCGCCCGGCCAGGAACGCCCCGTAGGCGCTCGGCTCCTCGTCCTGCAGCAAACCGTGCGGCAGCGCACACGACACCGCCAGCACGGGCAGGCACAGGGCCACGCGCATCAGACCGGCCATCATGGCGCGCCGTGGCGGCGCATCCGGGCTACATATTGGGGTAGTTCGGGCCACCGGCTCCCTCTGGCGTCGTCCAGTTGATATTCTGGTTGGGATCCTTGATGTCGCAGGTTTTGCAGTGGACGCAGTTCTGCGCATTGATCACGAATTTGGGTTCACCGCCCTCATCGACCCACTCATAGACCGCTGCCGGGCAATAGCGTGCGGACGGACCGCCATAAACATCGTGCTCGCTGGCTTTCTGCAGCGCCAAGTCGGCCACTTTGAGGTGGATCGGCTGGTCTTCCTCATGGTTGGTGTTGGAGATGAACACCGAGGAAAGCCGGTCGAAGGTCAGCACACCATCGGGCTTGGGATAGTGGATCGGCTTGCACTGGTCTGCCGGTTTGGTCGCCGCATAATCCGGGCCGCCATGGCCGAGCGTGCCGAAAATGGAGAAGCCGAACAGCTCGTTCGTCCACATATCCATTCCGCCAAGCCCGATGCCGATGAGCGTGCCCCATTTGGTCCAGAGCGGCTTGACGTTACGGACCTTTTTCAGCTCCGACTTCACCCAGGACTTGTCATAGGCCGCCTCATAGGCGTCCAGCACATCATGCTGGCGGCTTTCGCCCAGCGCGGCAAAGGCGGCTTCAGCGGCCAGCATGCCGGTTTTCATGGCGTTGTGGCTGCCCTTGATGCGCGGCACGTTCACAAAACCGGCCGAGCAGCCGATCAGCGCGCCGCCGGGGAAGGCCAGCTTCGGCACGGACTGGAAACCACCCTCGGTGATCGCGCGTGCGCCGTAGGACAGACGCTCCGCCCCCTCAAGGACGGGTGCAATATCGGGATGGGTTTTCAGGCGCTGGAATTCGCCAAACGGGAACAGGTTCGGGTTCTTGTAGTTGAGGTGTACCACAAAGCCGATGGCGACCAGATCATCGCCGAAATGGTACATGAACGAGCCACCGCCCGTATCGTTGGAGAGCGGCCAGCCCATGGTGTGCATGGCCAGGCCCTTCTTGTGGTTCTCTGGCTTCACGCGCCAGAGTTCCTTCATGCCGATGCCATATTTTTGCGGCTCGCGGCCCTCATCGAGATTGAAGCGATTGATCAGCTGCTTGGAGAGGCTGCCGCGCGCACCTTCGGCAAAGAGCGTGTACTTGGCGCGCAGCTCCATGCCCGGCTGGTACATATCCTTGTGGCTGCCATCGCGCGCCACGCCCATATCGCCGGTGATGACACCCTTGATGACGCCGTCTTCCTCGATCAGCGAGGCCGCCGGGAAGCCGGGATAGATCTCCACGCCCATGGCTTCAGCCTTCTCGGCCAGCCAGCGGCACAGATTGCCCAGCGAGCCGATATAGCAGCCGTGATTGTGCATGAAGCCCGGCATGGCGAAGCCGGGGAAGGTTGCCGAACCGGACTCGCCCAGCGCCACGAACTTGTCGTCGGTCACTTCAGTGTCAAAGGGCTGGCTGGGATCGTCACGCCAGTCGGGAAACAGCTCGTCGAGCGCCTTGGGATCAAACACCACGCCGGAGAGAATATGGGCGCCAATCTCGGAGCCCTTCTCGATCACGGCCACGGAGACCTCACGGCCTTCGGCCTCGGCCAGTTGCCGGATGCGGATGGCAGCCGCCAGACCCGCCGGTCCGCCACCTGCAATCACCACATCATATTCCATTGCGTCGCGCTGGATCTCGCCGTCAGCCATGTTGCCTCCCGTCAGTTCTTCTTCCCGCGCTGGATATATGCGCTGGCTTGACACCAGCGTTTGCGCGAGGCCCTGTCCCGTCTTAGCTTACCGCCAGGAAATGAGCTAGGGCATCAGCCCCGCTACGCCAGCAAAAAGCGCAGAGCGCGGATAATCCCCAACGCACAGAACGGACCCCAACGCGTGACGCCTGACCATCCACCCTCCCAAGCCGATGCGCTCGCCGCGCTGAAAAGCCTTGTGGGCTGGTGGGATGATGCCGGGATCGCGGTGGACATACCCCCTGCCCCGCCCCCTGCGCTGCGCACCAGCGCGCCGGAGCGCAAATCCGCCCCGGCAGCCCCTGCGGTGAAATCTGCGCCTGCCGCACCGGAAAAGCCTGCGCAGGACGCGAGCGCGATGGCGCGCGACGCCACTGACATCGCGGCCCTGAAAGCCGCCGTGGAAAGCTTTGACGGGTGTGATCTCAAACGCACCGCCCGCAACACCGTGTTCGCGCGCGGCAACTCTGAAGCGCCCCTGATGGTGATTGGCGAAGGCCCCGGACAGGACGAGGACCGCGAGGGCCTGCCCTTCGTCGGCCGGTCGGGCCAGCTTCTCGACCGCATGCTGGCCGCCATCGGGCTGGATGAGGCCAGCGCCTACATCACCAATGTCGTGTTCTGGCGTCCGCCCGGAAACCGCAAGCCCTCGACCGAAGAGATTGAAATCTGCCGCCCCTTCGTGGAGCGCCATATCGCGCTGGCAAAGCCGCGCCTGATCCTGCTCGTTGGCGGCATCTCCACGCAGGCCATGCTGAAAACCCCGCAAGGCATCATGGCGCTGCGCGGGCGCTGGTCGCAAGTGACCGCCGGAGGCCATTCCGCCCCGGCCCTGCCGACCTTCCACCCGGCCTTCCTCCTGCGCCGCCCGCAGGAAAAGGCCAAAGCCTGGGCCGATCTGCTGAGCCTGCAGGAGAAGCTGGAAGAGCTCTCCTAAGCCTCATCCACATCGGCGAGTTCGCGCAAATACGCGATGCGGGCAAGGCCGTGGGCGTGAAGGCGCGCTTCCAGATCGCGGCGCGTATGGACGCTCGACCAGCGAATGCCATCAAACAGGCCGGGCGGTGGCGGGCTTTCAAGCGCCAGCAGCCAGTAGCCGCCATCTTCCGCCGGGCCGATCACCGCGTCATGGCGTTTGAGCAGCGCGAAACCGCGCGCCACATCCCGGCGTGTGATGTCGGGCGCGTCGGTGCCGATAATGGCGATGGGAAGCGCCCCTCCCCTTTTCTCCCCCCGTTCACGGGGGAAGCGCCCCCGCAGGGGGCGAGGGGGGGAGGTTCTTGAAAAAACATCCCCCCTCCGGCCTTTCAGGCCACCTCCCCCGCAAGCGGGGGAGGAAAACCATCCTCCAGCACCGGCCAACACCCTTGCCTGACGCGCGCCGAGATCACCGCCCCCTTGCGGCCAGCGCGCCAGATCATCCGGCCAGACCTTGCCGAACGCGCGAGCGATGGCGCTGTCCGGACTGACCGCAAGCACGGTTCGCCAGCGCGCATCACCGCGTACAGCCCGAAGCGTTTTGGCCGTCATCGCCCGGTAGGCGCGCCACGCCATCACCTTGCCGATACCGGCGGCGAGGCGCGTCTTCGCCCCGCCAATCACCGGCGCGCGGGCAAAGACGATGAGGCGCGGCTTTCTCATGCTCTGCGCCCGGAATAGGCCCGTGCCAGCTTTTCCGGGTCCGCCCCCAGAAAATAGCGCGCCAGCAAGACCAGATTGGCCGCAGAGCGGCGCAGATACCCCTCGGAGCGGAAACGCTCTGCGCTGGTGACGGCGCGCGCAGGGAGAGGTTTCAGCCGCCTTTTGCCGATGCGGCGCACCAGCTCCACATCCTCAAACAGGCGCATCAGCCTGTATCCGCCAAGCCTCTCATAAAGCTGCGCCGGAATGAGCAACCCCTGATCGCCATAGGGCAGGGCGAACACGGCGCAGCGCCAGGCCACAAACCGCTCCAGACGGCGCGCAGGCGCGCTGTCATCATCCAGCGCAAACTGGAAATAGCCTGCCACATCCCCGTTCCCATGTTCTGCCATGAAGGCTTTTACCGCCTTCGCCCAGCCCGCCTCCAGCCGCGTGTCCGCATGCAGGAAGAGCAGCCAGCCGCCCTCGCCTGCGCTTTCCATCGCGCGGGCAGCCCCGGCGGCGAGCTGCACACCGCGTCCGGGCGGGGATTTGACCACATCAAACCCGCGCGCACGGGCGAGCTTCACGCTGGCATCGCCCGACCCGCCATCGGCCAGCACCCAGCGCGAAATCAGCCCGCACGCAATCGCAGGCTCCAGACCGGCGAATGTGTCCGGCAAGGAGGGGGCCGCGTTCAGCGAAGGAATGACGACAATCACATGGCTCATGCGCGCCATAAGGCGCACGGGCGGCGAGCCTCGTCAAATTCATTTTGTTCTTGAATTGTTCTATTTTTCGAGTCAGCGTCCGGGCATGAACGCGATCACCCCCGCCCGCCAGTCCGAGGCCCTGCCCGATCCCTTCCAGCCCAGCGGAAGAGGCGCGAAATCGAATGCCGCCGGGCGGTTCGAGCGCGCCACCGCGGAGCCGGTCGATGATGGCTGGCATAGCGACGCGCCGCCGCGCCAGATCAAGACCACGCTGATCCGCGATGGCGCGCGCTCCATCATCGCAACGAATGACAGTCCGGATATTAGCTTTGACCAGTCTGTGAACCCCTACCGGGGCTGTGAACATGGCTGCATCTACTGTTTTGCACGGCCCACCCACGCCTATTGGGGGTATTCGGCCGGATTGGACTTTGAGAGCGTCATCTTCTTCAAGCCCGGCGCGGCGGAACTTTTGCGCAAGGCGTTTTCAAAGCCCGGCTACGTCCCGCGCGTGTTGGCCATGGGCAGCAATACCGATCCCTACCAGCCGGTGGAGCGCGATTTGCGCATTACCCGCGCCATTCTTGAAACCTGCCTCAGTTTCCGTCACCCGGTCAGCATCATCACCAAATCGGCAGGGGTGCTGCGCGATCTCGATCTATTGCAGGAGCTGGCGGGCATGGGCCTCGCCCATGTGGCGATCTCCGTGACCACGCTGGACGCAAAACTGGCAAGGACGATGGAGCCACGCGCCTCCACCCCCACGCGGCGGCTCTCGGCCATCACCGCATTGAGCGAAGCGGGCGTGCCGGTCAGCGTCTTCACCTCGCCCATGATACCGGGGCTCAACGATCACGAGCTGGAAAACCTGCTCGGCGCAGGGGCAAAATCCGGAGCCCGCCATGCCAGCTATGTGCTGCTGCGCCTGCCGCTGGAGGTGGAGCCGCTCTTTAAACAATGGCTCTCGGTAGAGCGCCCCCTGTCAGCCAAGAAGATCATGGGGCTGATCGAGAGCACACGCGGCGGCAAGGCTTATGACAGCCGCTTTCATGCCCGCATGCGCGGCGAAGGCCCGGTGGCGGAGCTGATCCGCGCCCGCTTTGAGCGCGCCTGCCGGGCAAACGGGCTGTCCAGGAAAGTAGTGCCGCTGCGCACCGGTCTTTTCAACGTGCCGGAAAAGGAGAGCGATCAGTTGAGCCTGTTTTGATTTTGCCTACCTGGTTGTCATGGCCCGGCTTGCCTGCGCCCGCGCAGGCGGGTGATGACAAGGGATGGCTACCTCCCCCCTTTACCCCTTGTCCGCAGCGCCCTAGCAAGGCGGTATGGCCACAGACGCGATTATCGCAGGCATTGACGAAGCCGGGCGCGGGCCGCTGGCCGGACCGGTCGTGGCGGCAGCGGTGATCCTGCCTGCGGGCTTTTCTGCGCTGTCCGAACTGGCAGACTCCAAAAAGCTCACCGCCAGACGCCGCGAGGCGCTGGCTGCCGTGATCCGCGCCGAAGCAATAGTGGGCGTTGGCATTGCCGAACCGGCAGAGATCGACCGGGTCAATGTGCTGGAGGCCACGATGCGGGCCATGTCGCGCGCCTGCCGCAATCTGCCGCTCACGCCCGAACGGGTGCTGGTGGATGGCAACCGGCTGCCGCATCTCGACTGCCCGGCAGAGGCCATTATCGGCGGCGATGGCAGCGAGCCGGTGATTTCTGCCGCCTCCATCATCGCAAAAACCGTGCGCGACGCGCTGATGATCGAAGCGGCACTGCGCTGGCCCGGATACGCGCTGGAGGGGCATAAAGGCTATGGCGCAAAGGCCCATATTGATGCCCTGCAAGGGCTGGGGGCCACCCCCATCCACCGGTTTTCGTACCGCCCTGTCGCGGCTGCGGCAGAAAAAAAAGCACACGGGTGATTCGCGCTTAACCCCTCGTTAGGCGTATCATTTCAACCCTGCTGCACCGGGTTGGAATGAGGGTGACGCTGGTGTCAACAAGTTTGCCGATAAATCAGGTTCTGCATGGGAACTGCGTGGAGATCATGCAGACCTTGCCCGACAACAGCGTGGACCTGATCTTTGCCGATCCGCCCTACAACCTTCAGCTTGGCGGCGAACTGCATCGCCCGGACAATTCCAAGGTGGACGCGGTCGATAATGACTGGGACCAGATTGGCGGGTTCGACGAGTATGATCTGTTCACCTGCGGCTGGCTGGAAGAGGCCCGGCGCGTCCTGAAAGAGGATGGCGCGCTGTGGACCATTGGCAGCTATCACAATATTTTCCGCGTCGGCACCTTCCTGCAGGATATGGGATTCTGGGTGCTCAATGATGTCATCTGGCGCAAGTCCAACCCGATGCCGAACTTCAAGGGCACGCGCTTTACCAATGCGCACGAGACGCTGATCTGGGCGGCCAAGCACAAGACCAGCAAGGTCACGTTCAACTACGCAGCCATGAAATCGCTCAATGACGGCGTGCAGATGCGCTCTGACTGGACGCTGCCGATCTGCTCGGGCGGTGAGCGCCTGAAAGCCCTTGATGGCCGCAAAGCCCACCCGACGCAGAAGCCAGAGGCGCTGCTGCACCGCGTGCTGCTTTCCACCACCCATCCCGGCCAGATCGTGCTCGACCCGTTCTTCGGCACCGGCACCACGGGCGCAATGGCGAGGAAGCTGGGGCGCAAATTCATCGGCATTGAGGCCGACGCGGACTATGTGACGCTGGCCCGCCAGCGCATCGAGGCGATCAGCCCTGGCGATGCCAGCGCGTTGCAGGTGACAGCCTCCAAGCGCTCGCTCCCGCGCATTCCGTTCGGCAATGTGGTCGAGGCCGGCCTCATCAAGCCCGGCGATACGCTGTTCTGCGCGCAGGGGCGGCGTACCGCGCGCGTGCGCGCTGACGGCTCGGTGACAGGCGGCGGCGAGACCGGCTCCATCCATCAGGTCGGCGCGGCTGTTCAGGGCGCGCCCTCCTGCAATGGCTGGACGTTCTGGCATATCCGCCGCAATGGCACGCTGATGCCGATTGACGTGCTTCGCAGCCGCATCCGCGCCGAGATGGAAGAGGCGTAGGGGGCTCTGTTTGCTTTTCCCTCGTCCTTCGAGACGCTCACTGCGTTCGCCCTCAGGATGAGGGAAAAGCGCGACCCAAGCCCTCATCCTGAGGAGCCACAAAGTGGCGTCTCGAAGGACGAGGGCGACCTGCCTACAACACCGCCTGCACGGCCTTCTTCATCGCTGTAGGCAGCCCGGCCGCACGGATGGGATGCACCGCCACCCAGCGCGCGCCATCGGGCAGGCTGGCCTTCGCATCGAAGGGCGCGGCAAACACAGTCAGGCGCAGCTCAAAATGCGTGAAGACATGGGTGATCCCGCCCGCTTCTCGCCACTCCAGCGCCAGTGGAGCAGCCTCCTCTGGTGACGGGAGCGCTCCGGCATCCTCAACCCAGTCCGTTCCCGGCACTTCCAGCATGCCGCCGAGCAGCCCCTTGTCAGGGCGTGTACGCACCAGCACCTCGCGCGCCTCGCCTGCCCCGCGAAAGACCACGAAAGCGATGCCATGGCGCACCGGCTTTGCCTTCTTCGCGGCTTTCACCGGATAGCGCTCCTGATCGCCTGCGACGCGCGCGGCGCAATGGCTCTCCCACGGACACGATCCGCAA
Source organism: Glycocaulis alkaliphilus (assembly GCF_004000605.1). Classification (NCBI taxonomy): domain Bacteria; kingdom Pseudomonadati; phylum Pseudomonadota; class Alphaproteobacteria; order Maricaulales; family Maricaulaceae; genus Glycocaulis; species Glycocaulis alkaliphilus. The sequence goes on from NZ_CP018911.1 coordinate 2,057,362, forward strand.
GAGGGAGCGCGCGGCGTGCAGATGACAGCGCCCAGATCCATGATGGCCTGCGCGTAGTCTCCCGGCCGGTCCGGATCGGCCAGCATGGCGGCGGCTTTGCGGATTTGCGGCTTGGCTGAGGGCAGCGGCGCTTCGATGCGGAAGATCCGCGTAATCACCCGCTCCACATTGGCATCCACCACGCTGGCGGGCAGGTTGAAAGCGGCGGCGCGGATGGCGTGGGCGGTGTATTCACCAATGCCCGGCAGCGCGCGAAGCCCTTCCAGATCGCTGGGGAACACACCCGCCAGACCACGCGATACAGCCTGCGCACAAGCGTGCAGATTTCGCGCGCGGGCATAATAGCCAAGCCCTGCCCACGCGGCCATCACATCCTCGCGCGGGGCGTTCGCAAGATCATGAACCGTCGGCCAGAGGGAGAGGAATTTCGCATAGTACGGCGCGGCGTGCGGCACGGTCGTCTGCTGCAGCATGATCTCAGACAGCCATACCGCGTACGGGTCCGCCGCGCGCCCCGCCGCGCGCTCTTCAGGCCGGATCCGCCAGGGCAGGGTTCGCCCCTCCCGGTCATACCAGGCGAGCAGTCGGCTACGCATGGCGGCGATGTCACCGCTCACCGGGCTTGCCGCATCATCTCGAAGTGCCGACACTGTGCTCATGGATGAAAGCTGGAAACACGATCGCCAAAAGGCAATCACGCAGCGCAGGCGCATACGCTCGAAAAGCGATGCGGTCTCGCGCGCGGAGGCGGATCTGTGGGCCGTCGATCATCGGGGCAAACCCGCCATCAAGCCACCGCCCCCCGCCGGGAGGGCGCTGGCCAAGGTGCTGCGGCCTCTGTCGCGCGCCTTCGGGCCGGGTGCCTCCGAGCTGGAGGAGCATTGGGAGGCGATAGTCGGCGAGGCGCTGGCGCGCTGGACCAGTCCTGAAAAGCTGCAATCGGGGACACTTACCGTGCGGGCGCGCGGACCTGCCGCTGCGCTGATCGAGGCGCAATCGGGCGTGATACTGGAGCGGGTGGCTCAATATGCGGGCCGGGCGCCCAAACGCCTGCGCATCGTGCAAGGCTCGCTAGCTGCGCCCGCCGGGCCGGTACGCCGCGCGGCAAGCCGGGTGATCAAGCGCGCCGAACCCTTGCCCGAACCGCCCGCCGATCCGGCTGAACGGCTGGCCGCGGCGCTGGCCGACTTCGAGGCGGCGGTAAGGGAGCGCGAGGGCGGGTAGCCGCTGGGCGTTTTCTTTTCCTCCCCCGTTTACGGGGGAGGTGTCAGCGAAGCTGACGGAGGGGGGAACTCTCGTGCAATCTCCCCCCCCCTCGGCCCTTCGGGCGTTCGAAGCTTCGCTTCTCACCCCGCCCGTGAACGGGGGGAGAAAAGGGTCTTCCCTGTATGAAACCCCTTAAAGCCCGCAGGGCTATCCAGGGCCTGTTGCCGGATTATCCTGCACAAGGTCCCGGCTCTGCGCTGCGCTTGGCCGGGAGTTCAGGGGACTGAAATGCCTACCCCGCATCCGCCTCGATATGCAGGCGCACGGTGACGTTCGGCGCGACCTCAGCCCAGCTGGAGCCGCCGACACCAAAATCTGCCCGCAGGATTTCCAGCGTGCCTTGCGCCACGGCGCGGCCATCGCTGATCTCGACCGTGAAGGGCAGGACGGCGTCACGGCTCTCGCCCTTGATGGTCAGGGTTCCCCGCGCCTCATAGCCCTCATCTATCGCCACGACCTCGTCAGACACGAAGATGGCTTCGGAATATTCCGCCGGGTAGAGGCCATCGCGGCTGACAAGCGCGCTTTGATACTCGCGGTTGGGAATAGTGCCGGTGCCGCTGGTCACGCGCGCAGAAATCTGCGCGTTCTCAAGGTCTTCCGGATCGAATGTGATCTCGGCTGAGAACTCGGCGAAACTGGCCGTCACGGCCTGGCCGAAGACGCGGGTTTCGGCGGTGACTTCAGACGCAGCTGCGTCGATCACCCAGTCCTGCGCAGAGAGGGGGAAAGTGCCGGTCAGGGCAAAGGCAAAAGCGGCGATGGACGCACGGATCATGGGGAGCTCTCCGTAAAAGGATTGTTTTTCTTGTAGTTATACGCGGAATTTCAGGAAGGGGATCATGCGCGTCAGCACATCATCCCTGTTGACGAAATGATGTTTCAGCGCCGCGCCGACATGCAGGGCCAGCAGCGCGAAGATCACCCACGCGCCGGCGCTATGGATAGACCCCAGCGGCTCATAGGCCTCATTGGGCACCGGCAGGTGCGGCAGTTCCAGCGCGGGGTTATTGGCGATGTAGGAGGGAAAATTGGTCGCCGAGGCTGTCAGCCAGCCAACCAGCGGCATGCCGATCATCACCGCGTAGAAAGCGATATGCGTGGCGCGCGCCGCGATTGCTTCCCACGGCTTCATGGTGGCGGGCAGCGGCGGAACCTTGTGCGTCAGCCGCCAGCCAAGGCGGACCAGCGCCAGCACCAGAAGGCTGATCCCGATGGTCTTGTGCCAGTTATAATAGGCCTGCACCTCGGCGAAGCTCATCTCGCCCGCCAGCGCCATTTCGCGCATATCTTCCATCTGCCAGCCCATGAAGATCATGCCAACCAGCAGGGCCGCCATCAGCCAGTGGAGCGCTATGGCAACAGCCGTATAGCGGGGGTGTCCGGTGGTGCTCATTGTTTCGCCCATCCCTGTTGTTCCGGCTATATGAGGCAAGCCTGCCGCCACCGCCAGCCCTTCGCAAGCGCGAAGAGGGAAAATGGCTCTGACAGCAGCAGGTACGGCCGGATTTCCATAGCCTGTTCAATGTATTAGCCCATTCTGGAGTGGCGCAAACAACACTGTTTCCGGGAGGGGGTGGATTGCGGTTTTGGTGGTGAACCGCCCCTCATATCGTCGTTCCCGCGCAGGCGGGAACCCAGAGCCACTTCGCAACTGACAGCGCCTTGTGATCGTCTGGATTCCCGCCTGCGCGGGAATGACGAAGGGGCACATGGTCCAGTTTCCCCGTGCCAACCCCGTCCGGCCCCTGTAGGATTGCGCTCAGGGAGGCCGGTCATGCTGCGGCTGCTGGGCGCAATTCTGATCGCAGGTTTCGCCGTTCTCGCGGCGGCATTTGGAGCGGCCTGGCTGCTGGATGCCCGTGCCACAGAAGGCGGGCGTGAGCTCGCCCTGTCACTGGCGATTAGGGATGCGGATACAGCGGCAAGGCCGCTGGAGGATTGTAGTCTAAGATTGCCGGAGTGGATGATCGTTAACTCGATGCGCGGTTGGAGTTATGCCCGCGCTGTTGTCGACGGCGACGACACGTCCTGCTGGCTACCAGTGGTGTGGAGTGATGCTTTTTCAAAGCTCTATTCTCCGGAAACCGGAAACGCGTGCCGCTTCGATCTCGAGTATGCGGGTGACTACACTCTGGCTCACGACAACAGCGGATGTGCGACGACATACCTGTTCCTACCGGGCTTTCGCGAAGAGCTCGGTTCCTGCCTCGGCCTGTCCCCGGACCATCCCCGCGTGAACGTGGAGCTCCGCCGGGACTGGCCGGAAAGGCCGGAGTATCGACGGCCGGTCCGGCCCAGCACTTTCAGCATTCTCACCGGCTGCCCTGATCCGAAATCGTAGCAGCCCTTTCCGCGCCTATCTGCCGCGCAGCTTCGCCCTCGCGTTCGGCGCGCGCCGCGCTATGTTGTGCATCGCAAAAACCTGAACCGGGGAGACCATCCATGAGCTATCGCGCGCCCGTCCGCGACATCCGTTTCAGCCTTGAGGAGATTGCCGCGCTGGACAGCGTGCGCGCCACCGGCGCCTTCCCGGAGTTTTCCGGCGACCTTACCGGCGCGATCCTCGAAGAGGCGGCAAAGCTGTGCAATGACGTGATCGCGCCGCTGAACTGGCCGTCAGACCAGCAGGGCTGCACGCTGAAAGACGGCGAGGTGAAAACCCCGGACGGCTTCCCGGCGGCCTATGCCAAATTCGTCGAAGGCGGCTGGCAGGGCCTGCAGTTCGGGACAGAGCATGGCGGCATGGGCCTGCCACGCGCGCTGGGCTGCGCGCTGATGGAGATGCTGCAGAGCGCCTCGATGAGCTTTGGCCTTGGCCCGATGCTCTCCTTTGGCGCCATCGAGGCGCTGATCGCCCATGGCTCGGACGAGCAGCGCGCGCTCTATCTGCCGAAAATCATTTCGGGTGAATGGTCAGCGACGATGAACCTTACCGAGCCGCAGGCGGGCTCCGACGTGGGCGCGCTGCGCACCAAGGCCGAACCCAATGGCGATGGCAGCTGGGCGGTTTCCGGCCAGAAGATTTTCATCACCTGGGGCGAGCATGACTGCGCGGAAAACATCATCCATCTGGTGCTGGCGCGCACGCCAGACAGCCCGGCCGGCACCAAGGGCATCTCGCTCTTCCTGGTGCCGAAATTCATTCCCGATGAAAGCGGTAATCCGGGCAAGCGCAATGGCGTGAAGGCCATTGGCCTGGAGCACAAGATGGGCATTCACGGTTCGCCCACCTGCACGATGGAATACGCGAACGCGACCGGCTGGCTGATTGGCGAGGAAAACCGCGGCATGGCCGCCATGTTCACCATGATGAACTCGGCGCGCCTGAATGTCGGCGTGCAGGGCGTCGGGATTGCCGAGCGCGCCTATCAGCAGGCGTTTGAGTTTGCAAAAGAGCGCCGTCAGGGCCGGGCGCCGGGCGCCGAAGGCCCTGCCCCGCACGCCATCATCGATCATCCCGATGTGCGCCGCATGCTCTCCCTGATGAAAGCAAAAATCGAGGCAGCCCGCGCTATCTGCTTCCACGCCGCAGTGGAAGGCGATCTGGCCGAGCACCATGGCGATGAAGACGAAGCCGCCTGGTCACGCCGCCGCGAGGAGCTGCTCATCCCCGTCGCCAAGGCCTGGTCGACTGATCTTGGCGTGGAGGTGGCATCGCTGGGCGTGCAGATCCATGGCGGGATGGGCTTTATCGAGGAAACGGGCGCCGCCCAGCATTACCGCGATGCGCGCATCGCCCCGATCTATGAGGGCACGAACGGCATCCAGGCGATCGATCTGTCGGGCCGCAAGCTGTCCATGGAGGGCGGGCTCGCCTTTGCCGAGCTGATCGAGGATATCCGCCAGACGGTGGAAGATTGCGAGACCTCCTCCAACCCGGCCTTGCCGGAGCTGGCGGCACGCCTCGCCCCGGCAGTGGACGCGCTGGAAGAGGCCGTCCAGTGGATGGCATCTGCAGACATGGAAGACCGGCTGGCGGGCTCCACCGCCTTTTTGAAACTGACCGGCGATGTGACAGGCGGCTGGCTCTTGTGCGTCGGCGCGGTCGCCGCCCAGCGCCGCCTGAAAGAGGCGGAAGGCGATGCGGGGTTTGCCGAAAACCGCATCGCGCTGGCGGGCATTTATGCCGAAACGGTGCTGGCCGCCGCGCCGGGCCTGATGGGCGAAATCCGCATGGGCGCCGCCCCGCTCTTCGAGCCGGGCCTTGCCATGCTGGAGAGTGCTTGAGGAAGTTTAGTACCGGACGCTGAAATCCCGGGCGAACGCAGTGAGACCCGGGACCTCGTGCAGGAGAGGCGGAGAGAGGCCCCGGATCGCTGCGCGTCCGGGGTTTCAGCGACTATGGCTTCAACCCAGTAGGTGTGGGTACAGGTCACGCCAATCAGGATTGACCTTTCCAATCAACGCAATTTTCCATTCCCGCCGCCAGCGCTTGATCCGCCGCTCGCGTTCCGCGGCATAAGTCACATCCTGATGCGGCTCGAAAAAGACCAGCGTTTTCAGATTGTACTTGCGCGTAAACCCGCGCACATCGCCCTCGCGATGCTCCCATATTCGGCGCACCAGATCGACGTTGCACATACCGGTGTAGAGGACGCCATACGGCTTGTTGGTGAGTATGTAGACCCAGGCGCGATCCATATCCGCCTCCCTTTTCAAAGGAAAAGACAGTGGCAGAGAAGAGTCCAGCTTTATCCGGCCCGAGGCCCCGGATAGCTCTCCGAGCTTCCGGGGTTTCAGTGATTTGACATCCACATAGCTGAACTCCCGGCCAAGCGCAGCGCAGAGCCGGGACCTCTTGCAGGAGAGGCGGAGAGAGGCCCCGGATCGCTGCGCGTCCGGGGTTTCAGCGGCATCAATCCCCCAATCTATCCCCCTCCCCCCGGCGCGGGCGTAATATGCGTCTTGCCGGTCGGGTTGAGAGCGTGTTCGCGACACGCCTGATGCAGACCGGCGCGAGGGATTTTGTCCCCCGCTCCGGGTGTTGAATGGTTGTCCGCATGGATGGCGCATCCCTCACTGCCCCGCATGGGGCTTAATGGAGATACGGGAAGACAAGCCCTTCGCAATGCGGACGGTCCCAAAAGGCCACGCTGAAGACTGCCCCGACTGCCCATTTTCCGGCCCCACGGGCCGTCCGCATCCCTTCGCCACAAGGCCCTTCGGCCATTTTGCCCAGCTTGTACTTTTTTTTTCAAAGTTCTTTTGACAAGCGTCATACTTTGTCATAAGGTTCAGCCATCAACCCCGGCTGGAGGCCTTACACATGGACCTGAGAGACGAACTTCTGGATGTGCGCCGCAGTGCCTATGCGCGTCTGCGGGGCGGCTACCCGATCATCATGGCTGGAACGGTGTTCTGGCTGGCGCTGGCGGTAATGAGCCAGTTCATGGAGCCGGTGGCGATGCTTCAGGCGGCCTTTGGCCTTTCGGGCATGATCTTCCCGGTGGCGCTGGTCTTTGCGTGGCTGGCCCGCATTCCCTTCATGAAGGACCGCACGGTGCTCAGCCCGCTACTGGTGCCCACCTTCATCGCCATGCTGCTCTTCTGGCCGATGCTGTTCATCGCCACGGCAGAGGCCGGCGCGGGCGTGATCATGAGCATACTGGCCATCGGGCTGTCCCTGCACTGGCCGGTCATTGGCTGGACCTATGGACGCACCGCGCTGTTCTGCGCCCACGCCATCATCCGCGCCGGTCTGGTGTTCTGGATCTATTACGCCTTCCCCGGCCAGCAGATGCTGTACATCCCGCTGGCGGTAGCGGCCTGCTACGCGGTGACCGCGCTCATCGTCTATGCCGATGCCAGCCGCCTTGCCCGCCGCATGGGGATGCTCCCCGCACGGCAGGCCCAGGCGATGGCGGTCTAGCCAGACGCTAGATCCAGAAACCGCGCGGATCGGTGTGGCTGCGTCCTTCGGTCAGGCGGATCAGCCCCACCACCGCGCGGATGATGAACCAGATCGCGGTGGCCAGCATGATGAGCAGGCCAAGGCCCAGCACCCAGATCGTCAGCACACCGATCACCCAGCCTGCCAGCCCGTACCAGAAAGTGCGGATCTGATAGGTGTAGTGGTTCTTCAGCCAGTCCGGGGCCTGATCCTTGCGGACATAGGCGATGATGACCGCGATAACCGCAACCAGCCCGGCGGTGACCACCGAAGCGGCCTGCAATATGTAGCAGACGAGAGCGACGGTACGGTCGCTGTCATCAGACGGCGCGGCAGGCGGCGGGGCAGGCGGCGGGGCCGGGTGTGTGGTCTGCTCGTCGGTCATCGGGAAAGGCCTTTCCTTGTCATCGCCTGCGGCGCGGATACGACACTGTCACAAATTTAATGCAGGCGAAGTGGTCTTTCGCCTTGGTTGTGCCGCTCGGCACGGCCAATATTCCGCCCATGATTGGTGAGGATAATCAAGTTGCCAGGCCGGTAGCGTTGTGGCTGGAGCGCGCATCACTGGCCGCAGGCGGGCTGGGTCTGCTCGCCTTTGGCGCCGGCCGTGCGATCACCGGCGAAGGCCTTGCCTATCCGCAATCCCTGCTCTGGATGGTGCCATGTGCCCTACTTGCAGCGGGCTGCGCACTGCTCTACTGGCGTGTGGCCACACGAACGCCGCAATGACAGGCAAGGAAGCCCCCATGACCGCCCCCGCAATCATCGTCACCATGTCCGACAGCGTGCCTGGCCGCCAGATGGGCGATGTTCTGGGCATTGCGCGCGGCAGCGTGGTGCGTGCCCGCTTTTTCGGCCGCGACTTTGTCGCCGGCCTGCGCAATCTGGTGGGCGGTGAAGTGAACGAATACACCGACCTGATGGCGCAGACGCGCGAACAGGCCATGGCGCGCATGATCGCGCATGCAGCCGAGCTGGGGGCAGACGCCGTTGTCACCTTCCGGTTTTCCACATCCACCATAACTGAAGGCGCTGCCGAGATCCTGGCCTACGGGACGGCGGTGAAGCTGACATGACCGATCATTCCGGCGAGGGCGAAGTACGTCCGCAGAACATGGTGACCACGTTTTTCCGGCGGGTCGTGTCCGAGTTTGGCGAGACAATCCGGTTTTTTGCCGGCGTAGCAGCTGTGTGGTTCGCGCTGGTGACCTTCGGGTTTGCCGCCTTCCACATCCCGTCTGAGAGCATGCAGCCGGCCCTGCAGGTCGGCGACCGCGTGCTGGTCTCGAAGTTCACCTATGGCTATTCGCGCCATTCCCTGCCGCTGAACATGGGCTATCTGCTGCCGGAGAGCTGGACGGGCCGCGTCCTGCATTTTGGCGGACCGGCGCGGGGCGAGGTGATCGTCGTGCGTGATCCGCGCCAGCGCATCAACATCATCAAGCGCGTCATCGGCCTGCCCGGCGACACGATCGAGGTGCGCGGCGGACGCCTGATCATCAATGGTGATGTCATGGAGCGCGTGGAGCAGGACGTCATCCGTTACCGCACGCGCGAGGGCCAGATCGTCGCCGTCACCGTGTATGAGGAGCTGCTGCCGGAAGGCAATAGCCACATTATCTACGAGCGCACGGACAATGCCCTGCTGGACAATGTCGGCCCCTTCCGCGTGCCCAATGACAGCTACTTCCTGATGGGCGACAACCGCGACGCGTCCGCCGATAGCCGGGTCGGGTCGCAGCTGGGCTATGTACACCGCGACAATATTGTCGGCCGGGCCTTCACCGTGCTCTTCACCTTTGCCAACTGCCGTAATGAGGAAGGGCTGACCTGCCCGCCCTGGAGGGTCTTCCGCGGGCTGTAAAGGCGCTCACCGCATTTTCAGCAAAAGTGCAATGCGGTTTTGCGGTTCGAAAATGCGGCAGTCCAGAAAGGTAGAGCGTTTTCAATCTGTGAAAACGCTCTACTCTCCTCCCTGAAAAAAGGGAGGAGAGCCAGATGAGCTTACAAGGAAAGACCATTTTCATTACCGGGGCCAGCCGGGGCATTGGCCTGGCCATCGCTGAGCGCTGCGCGCGCGACGGGGCCAATATCGCCATCGCCGCCAAGACCGCTGATCCGCACCCCAAGCTGGAAGGCACGATCCACACCGCAGCAGCCGCCATTGAGGCCGCTGGCGGCAAGGCCCTGCCCATACAGTGCGATATTCGTGAGGAAGAGAGCGTGGAAGCAGCGGTCAAACAGACCGCTGAGCATTTCGGTGGCATCGACATTGTGATCAATAATGCCTCGGCCATCTTCCCCATGCCCACCAAGGACACGCCGGCCAAGCGCTGGGACCTGATGCATCAGGTCAATGCGCGCGGCACCTATGTGGTCACCCGCGCCTGCCTGCCCTACCTGGAAAAGGCCGAAAACCCGCACATTCTCGCGCTCTCCCCGCCGCTGGACATGCGCGCCAAATGGTTCGGCCCGCACGTGGCCTATACCAGCGCCAAGTACGGGATGAGCCTGTGCATTCTGGGCTGGTCACAGGAGTTCCGCGGCAAAATCGCCGCCAATGCCATCTGGCCGCGCACCGCCGTGGCGACAGCGGCCATCGCCCACGTGCTGGCAGGCGAAGAGGCGTTCAAAAACTGCCGCAAGCCGGAGATTCTCGCCGAGACGGCCTACCGCGTGCTGGTGAAACCGGCGGCGAAGTTCACCGGCAATTTCCTCATCGATGACAGCTTCCTCGTCTCCGAAGGCGTGACCGATCTGGATCAGTATTCGGTGGAGCCGGGCGTGGAATTGCTGCCCGACTTCTTCGTGCCGGACGTCCCCCCTGCCCCGCCGGGCGTAAAGATCATGGCGATCCCGCTGGGGCATTAAACCCTACTTCCTGAAATCCCGGCCAAGCGAAGCGCAGAGCCGGGACCTCACGCAGAACAATCCTGAGAGAGGCCCCGGATCGCTGCGCGTCCGGGGTTTCAGCGTCCCCGAGTAAAGAAAAAACCCCGGAACCTGCAGGTTCCGGGGTTTCATTTTCAGGACTTTTCAGAGCCGTCAGGCCGCCTGCACGTCGCGGATATAGCGCTGGATGTCGCTCTTGATCCGTTCCGAACGCTCGGCAACCTGGGAAGCGGTCATGGCCAGCTGGTTGGCGGCCGCTGCGGTGGTACCCGCCGCCTGCTCCAGCCCGCCCAGCGAACGGGATACCGCTTCGGCGCCTTGCGCCGCCTCGTTGACATTGCGGCTGATCTCGCCGGTCACGGCCACCTGCTCCTCGGCAGAGGAGGCGACAGCGGTCGAGATCTGGCTGACCTCGTCAACCACCTGCTCGATGCTGCGCACCGCCGTCACCGCGGTCTCGGTGCCTTCCTGGATGGCACGGATCTGCTCGATAACGGTGGCGGTTGCCTTCTCGGTCTGCTCGGCAAGCTGCTTGACCTCGTTGGCCACGACCGCGAAGCCCTTGCCGGCCTCGCCAGCGCGGGCTGCTTCAATGGTGGCGTTAAGGGCCAGCAGCTTGGTCTGCTCGGTCACAGCGCTGATGAGCGCGGCCACTTCATCAATGGCGCTGGCGGCATTCACCAGCACATCGATCCGGCTCAGCGCCTCGTCCACGCGCTTGGTGGCGTCAGTCGCAATACCGGAGGTGCGCCCGATCTGGACGGCAACCTCCTTGATCGAGCTGGTCAGCTCCTCGGCGGCACTGGCAACCGTTTGCACATTGGCAGCCGTCTGCGTGGTGCTGGCGGACACGGTCTGCGTCTCGGCCGAGCTTTCCTCTGCCGTGGACGCCATGGACTGCGCGGTCGATTGAAGCTCTTCGGCGGCGCTGGCCAGCGTGGCCACGGCCTCGTCGATTTCCTTTTCGAAGCTGAGGGTCAGGGCGTTGACCCGCTCGGCCTGTTCCAGCTTGCGGCGGGATTCGGTCTCCTGTGCTGCAGCCAGATCGCGGGCAGTGATCGATTGCTGCTTGAATGCCTCCAGAGCCTTGTTGAGCACCCCGATTTCATCGCCCCGGTCAGCCTCGGCAATCTCGACCTCCAGATCACCTCCGGCAAGGCTGTCCAGCCGGCCAATGGCGCGGGTCATGGGCTGGCCGATCCCGTAGCGGCCGATCAGGAAGCTGATCGCGCCGCCAGCTGCCAAAGCGGCAATAATCCCGATGATCATCAGATTGCGGGCTGAAACGACAGTGGCCTCGGCCTGTTCATAGGCGGCAAGCTCATTGGCGGCTTCATAGTCTTGGAACGCGTCTAGGGCAGCGCGCGCCTCAAGGCCGAGCGTGCGTGCAGCGTTCACCGCGCGTTCAACGCGCTGCTGCATCACCTCCCGGTCGGCACCACGCATCGCGCGCAACTCGGCAACGGACGCATCGAACGCCGTGACAAAGCGATCAAATGGCGCGCTGATCGCTGCAAGCTGCTGGCGTCTCCCCTCACTTGCGCCTTGCGAGAGGGCGTCATATTCCGCCTGGAAGCTCTCGCGCGCCTCGCGAACCCGGCTATCAATGCTCTCGACTTCACCGGGCTCGACCGCCAGCAGGTACCAGAAGCGCCGGATATCGCCGAGCGCCTCACCCATATCGGCGGCACGCTGCTGCTCCGTGGAAGCCGTGTGTATCCGGTAGGCGGAATCGCGCACAAGGTGGATTTCATAGATCGCGAACGAGCCAAGGGCAACGAGGGCAACCGCCATAGCCGCTACGATCAAAAGAAGTTTGCCCATGATGGGCAGGTTGGACAGGCGCATAAGGGAATCCCCCAAACAAAGAGCCGATTTCGCCCGACACTTGAAGTAGCCGGGTTAATGCGCCCTAAATCATCCGGCGCACACGGAAAAATGCTCTTTATATATCAATGCGGTAATATTGTTACTTCGCTGGAATGGTTTATGCGCGCCGCACGTGAATAGGCTATCCCGGGTTCAGCCAGCCCGTCACCCCTCTCGCCGCCGCAACACCGCTGGCGAAACCCGCCTGCAGCAGATAGCCGCCCGTGGGCGCTTCCCAGTCGAGCATTTCGCCCGCCACGAACACGCCGGGCATCGCTTTCAGCATGAAGCGCTCATCCACCGAGGTGTGCGCTATGCCGCCTGCACTGGAAATCGCCCGGTCGAGCCCCTGCATGCCGGTGAGCGTGATCGGACATGCCTTGATACGCGCGGCCAGTGCTTGCGGATCACGCGGCACTGCGCCCGCTTCGCGCAGCAGCGCAGCAGAGAGGGGCGACAGCCTCGCCTGCTTGCGCAGCGTGTTGGAAAGCGACTGGCCGGGTTTGGCCGCGTCCAGGCGCTTGACCAGCGCCTCCTCTGATGTGTCAGGCGCGAGATCGAGGGTGAGGACCGCCCTGCCTTCGACCTCAATCGCGGTGCGAAGGGACGCACTCAGCGCATAGATGGCCCCGCCCTCCATGCCGTAGGCGGTAATCATGGCTTCGCCGCGTATCGTGCGGCCCTGATGGCTGAAGCTCGCGGTTTTAAGCGGCTCACCGGCGAATCGATCCCTGAAGACCGCAGACCAGCGCGCATTGAAGCCTGCATTGGACGGCGTGAAGGGCGTGATTTCGACGCCGCGCTCTTTCAGCCAGCCGGTCCATTCACCCCTCGAGCCCAGACGCGGCCAGCTCGCCCCGCCGAGCGCCAGGATCACCGCATCCGGCTCAATCGGCCGGTCAAGCCCGTCCGGCCCGGCGATCAGGAAACGGCCTGCCCCGTCAAAGCCCCGCCAGGTGTGGCGGGTGTGGATGGTGACGCCCAGCGCATCCAGCCTTGCGAGCCACGCTCGCAAGAGCGGCGAGGCCTTCATGGATTTGGGGAAGATGCGCCCGCTGGACCCGGTGAACACCGCCTGCCCCAGCCCTTCACACCATGCCGTCAGTTCAGAAGGCGGAAAGGCGCGGATGGCAGGCTCCAGCCAGTCACGCGCCGCGCCATAACGCTCCAGAAAGGCGTCGAGCGGTTCGGAGTGGGTGAGGTTCAGCCCGCCCCTGCCCGCCATCAGGAATTTGCGCGCGACGCTCGGCATGCGCTCATAGACATCGACCGCGAAGCCTTCGCCCGCCAGCTTTTCTGCGGCGATCAGGCCCGCTGGGCCCGCCCCGATAATGGCAATGCGGGTGCTGGTCTCGTAGCGGACAGTCATGGATCAGGCTGCGCCGTCAAGCGCGCGCGCCACCGCGTCCGGCATGGATGCGATCACGCGCAGATAGTTGCGCGTGGCGGCATCCGGCTTGCGCCTGCCCTGCTCCCAGTCGCGAAGGCTCGCCACCGGTACGCCATAGCGCGCGGCAAATGCAGGCTGGCTCAGCCCCGTCGCCGAGCGCGCCTTGCGGGCCAATACCGCCGCGCGGCCCCGCTCGAATTCTTCATCAGAGAGTGGCGCGTCGGGATCAGGGGCGTTGCTCGCCATGATATCTTTCTGTCTCACGCTCATTGGCTTTCCTCACCGAAATGATGCGGGCCACGCCATCCCTTGGTGCATGGACGCATACCCAGACCCGTCCTTCTGCGAGCCCGTAGGTGACAAAGCGCTCCTCGCCATAGTCGAACCGGGTATCCAGCACATCGACCTTGCCCCGGTCCGCCAGCACCATTGCGGCAAAGCCTAGCGGGACGCCATGCTTGGCGAAGTTGGCTTCATCCTTCTCAGGATCGTAGTCCAGCTTTGACCAAGTATACGGCAATGCCGCACCCCTTTCAATCTACCCCCACACCGCCGAGCGGAGCATGTTGAGGGCGACGAGGGCCAGACCAATCGCAAACGCCTGACGCAGGCGCGCGGCGTTGAGGCGGTGGGCGAGGCTCGCCCCCAGCGGGGTCACGAACACAGCCGTGATGGCGAGCAGTGCAAAGCCCGGCATGGAGACAAAGCCGAGCGAGAACGGCGCACGGTCTGCAACGCCCCACCCCGTAATCACGAAGCCCAGCGCCGCCGGGAAGCCTATCGCGACGCCAAAGCCCGCGGCCGTCGCTACGGCGACATGGATGGAGCGGCCAAAGACGGTCAGCAGCGTGACGCCGAACACGCCCCCGCCAATGCCCATCAGGGCGGACATGATACCGATCGTACCCGCGAGCAGCGCCCGGAAGGGCTGGCCCGGCAGATCATCGCCGAGCTTCCAGTCCGCCCGGCCGAAGAAGAATTGCAGCGAGAGCACCAGCGCCGTGATGGCAAAGATAAAAACCAGGCCGCGCGTCGGAATCGCGCCGGCTATCGCGGAACCTGCCAGCGCGCCCAGAACAATCCACGGGCACCATTTTTTGAGGATGTCAAAATCCACCGCGCCGCGCTTCGCATGGGCCATGACGGAGCGCGCAGAGGTGATGACGATGACGGCAAGGGAGGTGCCCACCGCCGCGTGCATGGCGTGTTCGGGATAGCCGAGAAATACCAGCGTGTAATACATGGCCGGGACCATCACGACCCCGCCGCCAATGCCGAACAGCCCGGCGATCAGCCCTGCAAATGCGCCGACAGCCAGCAGGGTGAGAAGGTAGACGATATAGGTTTCCATCAGGCCGCCGCGCGCGCCTCCCTCACGGCGACAAGCGCCCGTTCTACCACATTCCAGTCCGCGCCATCCTTGTTGGCCTCGGTCGACAATATCTGCCGCCAGCGCCGCGCGCCCGGCATGCCCGCAAAAAGCCCCAGCATGTGACGCGTGATGGCATGCAGGCGAACGCCGCGTGCCAGCTGGCCTTCCACATAGGGGCGGTAGGCTTCGACCACGGCAAAAGGATCGTCATGCGGGTCGGCCTCACCGAAGAAGAGAGAGTCCACGCGTGATAGAATGAAGGGTGTGTGATAGGCCGCCCGGCCCAGCATCACGCCATCGAGGCCCGCCATCTCGGCTTGCGCGTGCTCGAGATTTTCCAGCCCGCCATTGAGGATGATTTCCAACTCGGGGTGCGCGGCTTTCAGGCGGCGCACAATATCATAGTCCAGCGGCGGGATGTCCCGGTTCTCTTTGGGTGACAGACCTTTGAGCCACGCCTTGCGGGCATGGACGCTAAAGCTCGTCACGCCGCTCTGCGCCACCGTCTCCACGAAGGCAAAGAGGGTCTCTTCCGGGTCCTGTTCATCCACGCCGAGCCGGTGTTTCACCGTCACTGGCACCGACACCGCCTCGCGCATGGCGGCAAGGCAGTCGGCAACCAGTTGCGGCTCGCGCATCAGGCAGGCGCCAAACGTGCCCGACTGCACCCGGTCTGACGGGCAGCCGACATTGAGATTGACTTCCGCATAGCCGAAATCTTCCGCGATGCGAGCGGCGTCGCTGAGCAACTTGGGATCGCTCCCGCCAAGCTGGATAGCCACCGGGTGCTCGGCATCGTCAAATCCTATCAGGCGCTTCGCATCGCCGTGAATGACCGCCTGATCGACCGCCATCTCGGTATAGAGCAGCGCACGGCGCGTCATCACGCGGTGGAAGGCCCGGCAATGCCGGTCCGTCCAGTCCATCATGGGCGCGACGCTGAAGCGTCTGGAAAGCGGTGCCGGGCTCATGCCCGCCATGTAGGCCAGAGCGGGCAAAAGGGCAAATGGGATGGATGGTACGAAGCGCAAACCCGGTGACGCCCCGGAACCGCCTCGCCCTTCTTGCGTTTCCCTGCTGATCATCTTTGGCAGGGCGCGGCAGAGCTGCGCGAGGAGACACCTGAAATGGGCAAGGCAATACTGATGTGGTTCCTGGGGATTCCGATCCCCGTCATCATTCTCATTCTCATTCTTTTCTAGGAGGCGCACGACATGACAAATGCACCCATCACTGCGCCTGTAACGGCGACTACACCCGCCCGCTGGGCCGGACCGGCGATCAGCTGGTCAGCCGTTTTTGCCGGCGCGTTTGCCGCTGGCGGGCTGACCATCATTCTGGTCATTCTGGGTTCGGCGTTCGGCTTTGGCGCCATGTCGCCTTTCGCTGACGACGGGCTGTCCCTCACCACGATCAGCATTGTCACGATCATCTGGCTGATCTTCACGCAAGTTTTCGCCTCCGTTCTGGGCGGCTATATCGCCGGACGCACCCGCCTGCGCTGGTCCATCCATGCAGACGAGGTGTTCTTCCGTGACAGCGTACACGGCTTCCTCACTTGGGCAGTGGCCACCGCCTTCATGTTTGCGGCTGCAGCCATCGCCGCTGGCGGTGGCGCTCTGGGCGCAACGGCGGTGACGGCGGCGGCCGTACATTCCGAAGAGGGCGCACCGGCCCCGGCCACCATTATCACTGACCGGCTTTACCGCGCGCCGGGTGCCGACCCTGAGGCCCTGGCAAGTGCCCGCGAGGAAGCTGACCGCTTCGTGGTCCGCGCCATCACCGATCCGGACTCGGTGACGGCAGAAGACCGCGCCTGGCTGGTCGAGGATGTGGCCGAGCGCACCGCCATCGGCGTCAATGAAGCCGATGCCCGCGTCCAGGCCGCGTTCGGCCAGATGGATACCGCACGCGAAGAAGCCCGCGACGCGGTGGACACCGCCCGCGCGGCCAGCGCAACGCTGGCTATCGCCACCGCACTGGCCATGCTGTTCGGTGCGTTCGTTGCCTGCGCGGCAGCCATCTTTGGCGGACGCGAGCGCGACGGGCTGGAAGACAGGCTGGTTTCGCCGTAAGGCGCCAGCAGGTCTTCATCAAAGGGCGCAGCTTCCCCCCGGGCTGCGCCCTTTTTCTTTGCCTGGAAACCCGGCACAGTGCTCGCGCGTAAGTCAGATACGCGTTGGAGGCCTCACATGCCCCGCTGGCTCTTGTTCACCGCCTGTATCATCATCGCCGCCCTGGCGGGATGGTCATTCTGGCGCGCCTTGCCGGCACCGGCGGCTCCGCTGGCTGACCCGATCGTGATCACCCAGACCGGCAGTGTCTCTGGCACAAACCTCATCGCGATTGATCCGGTCATGCGCACCGAAGACTACGCCAGCACCGGGGCCTTCACTGCACGGCTGGCTGACTATCTGGAAGCGGCGCGCGAAGCAGGCGTGCTGACGCCGCGTACGGTGGCCGTCTTTCCCGAACATGTCGGCACCTGGCTGGTCGCTACCGACGCGCCGCGCGGCGTATACCGGGCGGCAAGCGTCGAAGGCGCGATGACCGCGCTCATCGCGGCCAACCCCCTGCCCTTTGCAGGCTCGGTGCTGGCAAGCCCTGAAGCGGACCGGGCTGCCGCGGCCGTATTCCGCATGCGCAGCGCCGATATGGCAGAGCGCTATCAGGCGGCTTTTTCAGCGCTGGCCGAAGACTACGGCATCACCCTTGTTGCCGGTTCGGTCGTGCTGGCAGGCGCCCGCATCGAGGACGGCAGGATCGTGACCGCGAACGATGGCCCGCTGGAGAATGTCAGCGCCGTCTTTGCCCCGGATGGCTCGGTCCACGGCGCACTGGTGCGCAAGGTCTATCCCATTCCGTCAGAGGCGGGCTTCACCGCCGCCGCCACCCTGGAAGACTATCCCGTGTTCAACACGCCTGCCGGGCGGCTGGGCGTGCTGATCTGCGCCGATTCCTGGCACCCGGACGTCTACGCAGCACTTGAGGGGGCGGACCTGCTGGCCGTGCCTGCCTTCCTGCAGCCGGGCGGCGTCTGGGACCAGCCATGGGGCGGCTATGTCACCCCCTGGCCCGATGATGTGCCGCGCGAGGATGCTGGCCGCCTGAGCGAAGGGGAAGCCTGGCAGACCCATGCCCTCGCGGGCCGGCTGCAGGACAGTTCCGCGCGCGCCGGCGTTACGGCCTTTCTGGGCGGCTCGCTCTGGGGCATGGAATCTGACGGGGCGGCCATTGCCGTCGACGCCGATGGCGTCCACGCCGCACGGCGCACCACCGGCGGCGAGATTTTGGTGATGTGGGTCTCCGGCTAGCCTTCAGCTTGCAGTCATGTGTGGCCTGTCAGGGATTATGCCGGTTAGAACTGGAGGCATGAGTCTGATGGCGTTTGCACGATGGATGACCGCTTCGGGCGCTGCCCTGATAATGGCGGCGTGCGCGGCGGCGCCTGCGCCCTCCCTGCAGCCCTCACGGGCGCTGCCCGGCGAACGGGAAACCATCCATTACTGGCAGGACATGCCGGACGGCTCGATCCGCGTTCAGGTGCGCTCAAACGGCTGCACCACAAAGGAGAGCTTCGAGCCCGTGGTGATGGTGGATTCGCGCACCCGCTGGACGTTCACCGTGGAATTGCGCCGCCTGCAGCCCGATCACTGCCGCGCCTTCCTGCCTGAAGGGGTGGAGCTCGTGTGGAGCCGCGATGAGCTGGGCCTGCCGGGGAGCGCCAGCGTGCGCGTCATCAATCCGCAGGCACCGACGCCGAGACCGAGAAGGTAGGTTTCAGCTCGCAGCCCATCCGGGCTGCGATGTTCCGCGAAAAGTCGCGGGCGGGCGGTCGCCCTTTTCAGGCCGCTTTGCGGCCTGCAAGACCCTCGCCCTTCGAGACGCGCTCTTGGGAGCGCTCCTCAGGGTGAGGGCACAGGGCTTGCTTTTCCCTCATCCTGAGGGTGAGCGTAGCGAACGTCTCGAAGGACGAGGGAAAAGCAAGCTCTCAGGCCGCCTCAATGCCCTTTTCGTCGAAAAAGGCTTTCAGCTCGCCGGTCTCGAACATCTCTTTGACGATGTCGCAGCCGCCGATGAACTCGCCCTTCACATAGAGCTGGGGGATGGTCGGCCAGTCGGAATAGACTTTGATGCCTTCGCGTACATCCATGTCTTCCAGCACGTTTACCGAGTGATACTCCACGCCCATATGCTGGAGCACGCGCGAAACGAGGGAGGAAAATCCGCACTGGGGAAAGAGCGGCGTGCCCTTCATGTACAGCACGACATCGTGGCCTTCCACCGTATTGCGGATCGATTCAAGCGTGGCGGTGTCGGTCATCGGGGCGCTCCTTCGCGCGGGATTATCTTGCAAGACAGCTAGGAAGCGCCAGCCATCCGGTCAAGCATGGCTGTCAGGGCGGGGCACTCAGGGCGCGCGGGTGATGAGCGCCAGCGCATGTAGCTCGCCGCCCATGCGTCCGCCCAGCGCATTATAGACCAGCTGGTGCTGCTTCACACGGGGCAGTCCGGCAAAGGCCGGTGAGACCACCGTCGCGCGGTAATGGTCGCCATCCCCTGCCAGATCCTCGATCTCCACCTGCGCATCGGGCAGCGCCTCGCGGATCAGACGCGAAATATCGTCGGCGGCCATGGGCATGGAAAAACCTCCTGTTCGCGGCAGCTTGCCCCGCGCTAGACTGGCGCGGAATTACCGGTGCGAATCCCGCTCCGGCCAGCATTATAACAGTTCATATGGGACGGGAGCCCGCTAGCCCCATGCATTTCAATCTTCGATTCTCAGCGCTTCTGGCCGCGCCGGTGCTGGCCCTGTCGCTCGCGTCCTGCGATATTATGGCAATCTCCGGCGGCAGAGAGCCGCAGCCGGTTACCGATCTGCGCATTCTGTCCGCCGATGACATGCAAGGCCGTCTGGTCGGCAGCGAGGGTAATGCCCGCGCCCGCGCCTATATCGTGGAACGGCTTGGCGAGATCGGCGTCGAGGCGGTGTTTGAAAATTACGAGCAGAGCTTCACCTTCCAGCGCTCACTGGATTTCCGTGACCCCGACGCGGAGCGTGAAACCATCACGGCCGTCAATCTGGTAGGCCGTATCGCCGGGACCAATCCGGGCGATCATGTGATGGTCGTTGGCGCGCATTACGACCATGTCGGCATGGACGAAGACGGCAATATCTTCAATGGCGCGGACGACAATGCCTCCGGCACGGCGGGCCTGCTGGCGGTCGCGGCGGCCTTCATGGAGAACCCGCCGGAGAACGACGTGATCCTCGTGGCGTTTGATGCCGAGGAGGGCGGTCTTCGCGGCGCGCGCCATTTCGTGGCCAACCGGCCCGAAGGCTATGAGAGAATAGGCTTCATGCTGAATATGGACATGATCGCCTATAGCGAGACCGACGATCTCTACGCGGTCGGCACCTGGCATTATCCGGTGCTGCTGGATCTGGTGGCGGCTGCGGCGGAGGCCTCCCGGATCAATCTGCGCACCGGCTATGACGAGCCGAGCGATGATCCGCGCAATGACTGGACCATGCTGTCAGACCACGGCCCCTTCCATGCGGCAGGCATCCCCTTCCTCTATCTCGGCGTGGAGGACCACGAGCACTACCACCAGATCACCGACACGTATGAGAATATGACGCTGGCCTTTTTCGGCGGCGCGGTGGAGACGGCAGTGGACGTGGCGCGCCGCGCCGATGCCATGCTGGACCTCATCGCCACGTCTCCCTCCCGCCAGCCTGAAGCGGTGGAGAAATAGCCGGCATGATGCTGACGGTCGAACAACTGAACGAGCTTGGCGTACCGCTGGCACGCACGCTGGGCGTGGTGGTTCTGGAAGCCGGGCCGGACCGGGTCGTTGCCGAGATGGAGGTGCGCACAGAAATATGCACGCTCGGCGACACGCTCCATGGCGGTGCGATGATGAGCCTGGCAGACATTGCGGGCGCGACGGGGGCCTTCATCTCCCTGCCTGAAGGTGCGGTTGGCACCACGACGACCGAGAGCAAGACCAATATGATCTCCAGCCCGCCCGTGGGCATGAAGGTCATCGCGACGGCGACACCCATCCACAAGGGCAGGACCAGTCAGGTCTGGCAGACGCGCATCGAACGCGAGGACGGCAAGCTGGTCGCCCTGACCACCCAGACCCAGCTTAATATGTGGCCGCAGGGTTAGGGGCAGCTGACCTCTATAGATGTCTCCCCCCGCCTGCGGGGGGAGTGGTCCGAAGGACCGAGGGGGGGATTTTAAAAAGGCTCCCCCCTCCGTCTCGCTTGCGCTCGACACCTCCCCCGTGAACGGGGGAGGACATCTGCGAAGGCCAGGAAGCGGCCTGAAAAGGCCGAACGGCCGCCCGCGACTGCCTGTGCCCGCGCAGGCGGGTATCCGGGCCACCCATGCCTGAGAGGTTGCTTTTCCCTGATCCTTCGAGACGTTCGCTTCGCTCACCCTCAGGATGAGGGAAAAGCGCGAGGAAAGCCCTCATCCTGAGGGGCTTCGTCAGAAGCCGTCTCGAAGGACGAGGGCTAGGAAAAGGAAAGCCATAGGCATGGCTCCCCCGGACCGCTACGCGGCCGGAGGATGACATCTGGACTTAAGCAAACGCCTGATGGCCGGTAATGGCGCGGCCCATGATGAGGGCGTGGATGTCGTGCGTCCCCTCATAGGTATTGACGGTTTCCAGGTTCATCGCGTGTCGCAGGATATGGTATTCCTCGGCAATGCCATTGCCGCCATGGATGTCGCGTGCCTCGCGGGCAATGGCCAGCGCCTTGCCGCAATTATTGCGCTTCATCAGCGAGATGGCTTCCGGCACGAAGGCGCCCTGATCGATCAGGCGGCCAAGTTGCAGCGCCCCCAGAAAGCCAAGCGTGATCTCGGCCTGCATGTCGGCGAGCTTCTTCTGGACCAGCTGGGTGGCAGCAATCGGCTTGCCGAAGACAACGCGTTCCAGCGCGTATTCGCGCGCGGCGTGGAAGCAGAACTCCGCCGCGCCCATTGCACCCCATGAGATGCCGTAGCGCGCCTTGTTGAGGCAGGAGAAGGGCCCGCGCAGACCCTTCACATTCGGCAAGATTGCATCCTCGCCCACTTTCACGTCATCCAGCGAGATCGAGCCGGTGACAGAAGCACGAAGAGAGAGCTTGCCCTCAATCTTGGGCGTCTCGAAACCCTTGGTGCCACGCTCCACGATGAAGCCGCGTATCTCGCCATCAAGCTTGGCCCAGACCACAGCCAGATCGGAAATCGGCGAGTTGGTGATCCACATTTTCGAGCCGTTGAGGACGTATCCGCCATCAATCTTCTTGGCGTTGGTGCGCATCGCGCCCGGATCAGAGCCGCCATCGGCCTCGGTCAGGCCGAAACAGCCGACAAACTCGCCCGATGCCAGCTTGGGCAGGTATTTCTTTTTCTGCTCGTCAGAACCGAAGGCGAAGATCGGGTACATGACGAGGGAAGACTGCACGCTCATCGCGGAGCGATAGCCGGAATCGATGGCTTCCACTTCGCGCGCGATCAGGCCGTAGGCGACGTGGGAGAGGTCCGACCCGCCATAGACTTCCGGCAGGGTGGCGCCCAGCAGGCCCAGCTCGCCCATCTCGGTCATGATTTTGCGGTCGAACTTTTCCTCGCGCGCCGCCTCGATCACGCGGGGCAGTAGCTCGCCGCGCGAATAGTCGCGCGCGGCCTGGGAGACCATGCGCTCTTCCTCGGTGAGAAGCGTGTCGAGATGAAGGGCGTCGTCCCAGCGGAACTGGATTACCGAGCCCTGGGTGTTGGTGCTGGCCATTATACGTTCTCCTCGCAGTTTTCGACGGACCCGAGTGGCGTCTTGCTACTACCCTTGGCGCGCAAAAGGCAGAGACTTTTTCACCTCACGCACAGGATGGTGCGAAGACCGTCAGGTGAACAGCACCACGCTGGCAATGCTGAAATAGATCACCACGCCGGTGGCGTCCGCGATGGAGGTAACCAGCGGGGCGCTGGCCGTTGCCGGGTCCATGTTGAAGCGCGACAGGATGAAGGGCAGCGACATGCCGATAAGACTGCCCACCAGCACGATGATGATCATCGAGCTGGCAACGACCAGCGCAATATCCGGCCCACCCCGGAAGACACCAATGCCGGAGACCGCCAGAGCCATGGTGATGCCCAGCGCGCCGGCAACAAGGAACTCCCGGCCCAGCATGCGGCCCCAGTCGCGGGACCTCACATCGCCAGTGGCGAGCGCGCGCACCATCAGCGTGGCGGCCTGAGACCCGGCATTGCCGCCAGAGGCGATGAGGAGCGGCAGAAAGAAGATCAGCGCGATATGGGCGGCAATCGTGTCCTCGAAATAGGCAATGCCAAAGCCCGACAGCAGATTGCCGAAGACCAGAAGGACCAGCCAGACAATGCGCGCGCGGTAGAGCGTGATAATGCCGGCGGTACGCACGCTTTCGGTAATCTCGCCGTGCGCGCCGAGACGCAGGAAGTCTTCGGTGGCCTCTTCTTCCAGCGCGTCCATCGCGTCATCGTGTGTGACGATGCCCAGAAGATGATGCTGCGCATCGACCACCGGCACGGCCAGGATGTCATATTTCGCGATGGTGCGCGCCACGCTCTCCTGGTCATCGTCCACAAAGGCATAGACCGGATCATCATCCATCAGATCGGCAACCTTGCGCGAAGGGGGCGCAAGGATGAGGTCAGTCAGGCGCACCGTCCCGATCAGTTCGCGATCATCTTTCAGCACATAGGTGCGGTAGATGGTTTCCTTGTCGGGCGCCTCGCGCCGGAGCTGCGCAATCGCATCCTTGGCCGTCATGTCCGCTCTCAGCGTGGCGTAGTCCGAGGTCATGATGGCCCCGGCCGTCGCTTCTTCGTACGAGGACAGCTTGCGGATATTCTCGCGTTCCACATGGGCAAGGGCAGGCAGCAGCATTTCCTGCTGCTCTTCGGACAGGCGGTTGAACACGTCGGCCCGGTCATCGGCCTTCATCTCGGTGATGAGAGCGGTAAGCTGGGGGCGCGTCATGTGCTCGATGGTCTCTTCCTGCAGTTCCGGCTCGATATAGCCGAACACCTCGGCCTGAACCTCGACGGGCAGTGCGCACAGCAGCTTCCAGGCCTCGCCGGGATCGATCTCGGACAGGGCATGGGCGATGTCAGCCGGATGGTCTTCTGCGTCTATGGTGATCGCCATTCCGGCTTCATCGAATGCCATATGAACTCCTTGCAACCAAAGGGGAGGTACCGCGTTACCTGTGTTCTAGACCTGCAAGGCGGCACTTACCAAGAGCGTATCACTCAGATCTCTGCGCTCCGGTAAGCTAGTCCACGCCGCCTCGCTGTCACTGCCACGAAGAAGGAAGGACAGATATATGAGCACCTCTGCTGCACGCGCCGCCAAACAGGTGAAAGACGCCGTCAAGCGCGAAACCGACGCGGAGTCTCTCGCTGCCGAGCTTGAAGAGCTCAAGCGCGAGTTCCGTGAGCTGGTCGAGCAGGTCGGACGCGTTGGAAAAGTCGGTGCTCACGAAGCCTCGACCGCCGCGAAAACCACGGTCAAGCATGGAAAAGATGCCGGCGAGCAACTCATCGAGGAGGTCGTCGACCAGTGGAACTCGGTCGAAGGCCGGATCGTCAAGGAAACGCGTGACAATCCCTGGCAGGCACTTGGCATTGCGGCAGCCGCCGGCCTTGTGATCGGCTTCCTGGCGCGCCGCTAACGGTATGCTTGGTCCTTTAAATGGCTTGATGTCGCTGGCCAGCGGGCACGTATCGCTGGTCAGCCGGCATTTCAAGCGCCGCATCTATCTGAAAATCCTGCTGACCCTGTGCGTTATTGGCGCGGTGGTGTTCGGCTGTGTGCTCGCCAGCGTGATGCTGGCCGAGGCAATCGGCCTCATCACCACCCTTGCCCTGATGGCCGGCGTGTTTGTGTTGGCTGCCCTCATCGTGCTGATCGTGATGGCCGTCGAGCAGAAGCGCCATGAAGCCAGGGAGCGCGCGCAACGCGAGGCGGAGAAGCGCCTGGCCAAGATCGCGCTCGTTTCGGCCCTGCCCGCGCTGAAAGGCGGCGGGCTGCTGGCCGCAGGCGCAGCTGCCATCGCGCTGATGATCGTCATGGGCCGTAGCGGAGGAGATGATGACGGCGAATAGCGCCGTCACACCTAATCCTCTCAAGGGCTTGCCGATCACTTCGTAGCAGACCAGTCTTTGCCTCCACACCGATGCGGGGGCAGAGATGGCTGGCGGCGAAAAACTTCAGAGGCAGATAACGGCCCGGGGCATCTGGCTTCTGGCCGTCAACGGCATGATCGGCGCCGGCATTTTCGCCGTGCCGGGCGGCGCGGCGGCGCTGATGGGCGTGTGGAGCCCGCTGGTCTATGTGGTCTGCGCCGTGCTGCTGGGCCTGATCGTCGCCTGCTATGCAGAGCTTGCCAGCCGCTTCACCTCCACCGGCGGGCCGGTGCTCTATGTGCGCACGGCCTTTGGCAAGTTTGCCGGGTTCGAGACCGGGCTTGCCGTCTACGCGACGCGTATCACCGCCTTTGCCGCCAATGTGAACCTGATGGTGGCCTCCATCGCCTTCTTCGTGCCCGCGCTTGAGAGCGGGCCTTTGCGCATTGTGGTCATCGTGGCCATCATCGCCGTGCTGGCGGGCATCAATATCGCAGGCGCCAGGCCCGCCATGCGCGCGATGGGTGTTCTCACCATCCTGAAATTCCTGCCACTGCTGGCCATCGCGCTGGTGGGCCTGTTTCACATCAATCCTGACATCTTCCCGGAAAACTCCATCGGCTTCCCTGAAAGCGCGCAGTGGAGCGCGGCCGTTCTGCTGGTCATCTACGCCTTTGTCGGATGGGAAGCGGCGGTCATCCCCGCCGGCGAGACGCGCGAGCCGGGCAAGGCCATGCCGCTCGGCCTGTTCTGGGCGCTCGGCGTCGTTGCGCTGCTCTATGTGGTCATCCAGATCGTCTGCGTCGCCGTGGTGCCAGATCTGGCCAGTTCGGAGCGCGCACTGGTTGACGCAGGCGCGATCCTGTTCGGCCCGGCAGGCGCTCTACTCCTGACGCTCGGCGTGATCGTGTCGGTCGGCGGCAATATCACCGGCACGGTGGTGACAACCCCGCGCCTGACCTACGCGCTGGCACGCGAAAACACGCTGCCCGCCTGGTTCGGCAAGGTCGATGAGCGCACCCATGTGCCGGCCAATTCCATCATCTTCTTTGCCGTGCTGGCCGCCATCCTCGCTGTGGTGGGTGATTTCTTCGCCCTCGCCGCGATGAGCGCCTTTGTGCGCGTGCTCATTTACGTCGGCTGCATTGCCGCCATGCCGCGCGTGCGCGCTTTGCCCGCCGAGACCGAAAAGCCGATGCGCCTGCCGCTGGGCTGGACCATCCCGGTGCTGGCGGTGCTCGGCTCGCTGGTGCTGCTGAGCCAGGTGCCGATGCGCTCCATGGCCATTACGGCGGCGTTTCTGGTGGCAGGGGCCGTCATCTACGCGCTGATGCAGTTTGTGAATGCGCGCCGGGCCTGAGCGATAGAACAAGACGGGGGAGAGAATGAACGCTGAACTGGCCGTGCTGATCACGCTGGTGACCTACAAGCTGGTGCTGGTCGGGGTGGGCCTTTGGGCCTCGCGCCTGAACCGCACCGAGACCGATTTCCTGCTGGGCGGACGCGGGCTGGGGCCGTGGGTGGCGGGGCTTTCCTATGCGGCCTCCACCTCGTCTGCCTGGGTATTGTTGGGCTTCTCCGGCTTTGTCTACGCGGTGGGCCTCTCCGCGCTATGGATGGTGCCGGGGATACTGGGTGGTTATGTGGTGATGTGGGTCTGGTTCGGCCCGCGCATGCGCGCCGAAAGCGCGGCAGAAAATCAGGTAACGCTGGGCGATTTTCTGGCCGCGCGCGCCAAAGGCACAGGCCGCACAGCGATCCTCTGGGCGGGCGCGCTGCTCGTCCTCTTCTGCTTCATTTTCTATATCGCGGCCCAGTTCGGGGCAGCCTCGATCGCCTTTGAAAACCAGTTCGGCCTCGGCCGGATGGAAAGCGTACTGATCGGGGCGGGCATCATCCTGCTCTATTCGCTGCTGGGCGGCTTCTGGGCGGTCAGCATCACCGACACGCTGCAGGGCGCGATGATGGCCCTGATCGCCATCCTGCTGCCCGTGCTGGCCCTTATAGCCGCAGGCGGGCCAGCGGAGGTCTGGTCCACGCTGCAGGCCACCGCGCCGGACGGCTATATGTCCTTCACGGGGGAGCGCGCCTTCTTCATCTTCATCGGCTTTGCGCTCGGCGTCGCCGGTATCGGGCTTGGCACGTTCGGCCAGCCGCAACTGATGAGCCGTCTGATGGCAGTGAAGGACGAGGCGGCAAGGAAGCGCGCCTTCGCCGTCTCCATCGGCTGGGGCCTCATCGTCTATGCGGGCATGATCACGCTAGCCCTGTCGGGCCGTGCGCTGCTGGGTGCAGGACAGGAGGGCGAAGCGCTGTTCTACACGCTGGCAGGCGAGCTTTTACCGCCCGTGCTCGCCGGTATCATCATCGCAGCCGTGCTGTCGGCGGTGATGTCGACTGTGGACTCCCTGCTTATTGCCACGTCTGCTGCCGTCTCCCACGATATGGGCGTCTCGAAGCGCTATCCGGGCCGCGAGGTGATGATCTCGCGCATTGTGATGGCGGCCCTCTGCGCCGCCGCCGTGGTGATGGCGCTGGCCATCCCGGCGACAATCTTTGACCGCGTGCTGTTCTCATGGTCGGCGCTAGGCGCTGCCTTCGGGCCGATCATCGTCGCCCGCGTGGCGCGCGTCGAACCCGCCACCGGCGCGATCCTTGCCGCCATGGCGCTCGGCTTTGGCATGAGCGCGCTCTTCTTCCTCATAAGGGGCGTGGGGCTGGAAGGCACCGGCGGCATTGGCGGCGTCCTCGCTGATCTCGCCGCCCTGCCGGGTTCACCGTTCGAGCGCGTGGTGCCGTGGATACTGCCGCTCCTCATCGTCTT
This sequence comes from Glycocaulis alkaliphilus, assembly GCF_004000605.1. NCBI lineage: Bacteria > Pseudomonadati > Pseudomonadota > Alphaproteobacteria > Maricaulales > Maricaulaceae > Glycocaulis > Glycocaulis alkaliphilus. The sequence continues at coordinate 2,085,037 of NZ_CP018911.1, forward strand.
CGCCTGGAGACGTCCCGCCCATGCATGATGTCATCATCATCGGCGCAGGCTTTTCCGGGCTGGAGGCGGCGCGCCGCCTCGCGCCCGGCCATGATGTCGTGGTGCTGGAAGCGCGCGAACGGGCGGGCGGGCGCGTCCTGTCCCACAGCTTTGCCAATGGTGACGGGACCGATCTCGGCGGCCAGTGGGTCGGCCCCGGTCAGGACCGGCTCTACGGCCTGATTGCCGAGATGGGCTTTGCCACCTATCCGCTCTGGGATGAGGGCGATCATCTGGTCAAGGCCGGGCGCCTCAAACGCTATCGCGGCACCATTCCCAATCTCCCCATCCCGGTCCTGCTCGATCTCAACAACGCACTCTCACGTTTTGAAAAGATGGCGCGCCAGCTCGATCCCGCTGCACCATGGACGCACCCCAAAGCGCACATATGGGACCGGATAACGGTTGCGGACTTCCTCCGCCGCCATACGCTTACAGCCCGCGCACGCGAGATGTTCACCATCGGCATCGGGGCGGTGTTCTGCGCCGAGCCGCACGAGCTGTCGCTTCTCCATGCGCTCTTCTACGCCCGCTCTGGCGGCTCGCTGGATGCGCTCCTGTCGGTCTCCGGCGGGGCGCAGCAAGACCGGGTGCATGGCGGCATGGGCGGGCTTGCCAGCGCTCTGGCCGCCTCTCTGGGCGATTGTGTGCGCTATGGCGAGCCGGTGCAGGAAATCGGCTGGGACAAGGATAGCGCGACCGTCATCACCAGCCGCCAGAGCTGGCGCGCGAAACGCGTAGTCCTTGCCGTCCCGCCCTCTCAGGCGCTGGGCATACGCTTTGATCCGGCGCTGCCATCAAACCGCGATGCGCTCTGGCGGCGCATGCCCGCCGGGGCCTGCATCAAGTGCGTCGCGCAATATGAGCGGCCCTTCTGGCGGGAGCGTGGCCTGTCCGGTCAGGCAGTGGGCGGTAATCTCGCCGTACGCGTGACCTTCGACAATACCGAGAAGGGAAAAGATGCCGGACTGCTCCTTGGCTTCATCGAGGGCGAGGAGGCGCGCCGCTGGTCGCAAGTGCCAGCAGCTACGCGCCGCGAGGCCGTGCTGGAGGCGTTTGCCGATTTCTTCGGGCCGGAGGCCCGCAGCCCCATCGACTATGCCGACAAGGACTGGACCAGCGATCCGTGGACGCGCGGCTGCTACGCCTCCATCCTCGGTCCCGGCGTCTGGACCACGCTGGGCAAGGGCTTGCGCGAAGCCATAGGGCCGATCCATGTCGCCGGCACCGAAACCGCCACTTACGGCTTTGGTTATATCGAAGGCGCGCTGGAGGCGGGTGCGCGCGCGGCGGGCGAAGTGGCAAAAGCGCTGGGCCGCTAAAAACAAAAAGCCCGCCAGCAAAGCTGACGGGCTTCTCGCATTCGATATTCCGGCGGCGTCTTACGACGCGTAGAATTCGACAACCAGGTTCGGTTCCATCTTCACCGGGTACGGCACGTCGGAGAATTCCGGCACGCGGGTGTAGGTGGCTTTCATCGCCTTGGCATCGAGATCGATATAGTCCGGCACGTCGCGCTCGGCGCTGTCCAGCGCTTCGAGGACGAGGGCCATGTTGCGCGACTTCTGGCGCACTTCCACCACATCGCCCGGCTTAACCTGGTAGGACGAAATGTTGACGCGCTTGCCGTTCACCGTCACGTGGCCGTGATTGACGAACTGGCGGGCCGCAAACACGGTCGGCACGAATTTGGAACGGTAGACCACCGCATCCAGACGGCTTTCCAGCAGGCCGATCAGGTTTTCGGCCGTGTTGCCACGGCGGCGCTGCGCCTCTTCATAGGTGCGCGCAAACTGCTTCTCGGTGATGTTGCCGTAATAGCCTTTGAGCTTCTGCTTGGCCATGAGCTGCAGGCCGAAATCGCTCATCTTGCCTTTGCGGCGCTGGCCGTGCTGGCCGGGGCCGTAGGAGCGGGTGTTCACCGGAGACTTCGGACGGCCCCAGATATTTTCGCCCATACGGCGGTCAATTTTGTATTTCTGCGAATGACGCTTCGACATGGTTCTCTCTTATGTGATGCGGCCCGGCCTGTGCGCCCTCACCTCGCACCGGCTCTCAAAACACGGCGGTTCACGCATCGTCCCGTGGGATGAATATTCAGGACTCTCACCAGCCCCAGCGTGAGGGAAGCGCGGCTTATGCTGCAGAGGGTAGGAATTGTCAATTCGGGAAGGTGTGGAGGGGGCGGCCGTTATTCAAACGCGATATCGATCACGACCTCATTATCCCCATCAAAAGACCACGACAAAGTAGTGGCCGGAGCAACTGAGTCCCCGTCATTTCTGTCCTGGACCCACCCGCAGACAGGATTTCGTTCGCCTCGGCAAGTCGAAAACGAAAGCGGCGCCGAGGAGCGGAATGTTACTGTCATGGTCCGGGCGGCGCCGGGATCGCTGACCGTTACCCTCTGACCTTCCACATTCACCGAGAGATCACCGGGAAAATGAAACCGCCCTGCCCACTCACCCGGCGCTTCCGACGACAATGTATCTGTTATGCGCACCGTCTGGAAATCGCTGTCAACGATAATGGCCCGCGTAAAGGAGGCCGGTTCCAAGAACCGTTCCGAACGCCCCTCGATCCGGTAACCGGACTGCTCAGAGCTGCTATCAGTGATACCGACCGCCCGCTCAAATTCTTCATGTTCGTCAAGATAGCCGCCATTTAGCGTGTAGGTGTTATGGGCAAACGCGCTGCGCAGATAATACGTCATGGGACTACTCTGCGTGGAGTGCTGGCCGCCTTCAGTGATCCACATCCGGCCATGATTGTAGAGCAGCACTGAAAGTTCATCGGCATGGCGCTTGCGTGCAGGCAGATTGTGCGACGCAGTGAAGTGCAAATACAGACCATCGGGATGGCCGCCGCGGATGACGGCATGGCCGTAGCCGGGGAAAACCGTTAGCGAACGCGCCAGTTCTTCCAGTCGCCGCTCGATTACCCGGCCTCTTGCAACGGCCGGACTGATCGTCTGCTGGCTGGACCGCCCGACGGTCGGGATAGTGCGGTCCGGCAATGCCGTATCCACCAGAAAAGCTCGGCTGGCATTCTGGTTGCGAATGAAACGGCTCGGGTTGAATCCGGCATCGCGATCACGCAAGCGCCTGACGCCGTTCATCAGCGCCACCATGTAATTCACATACCCTGGCGCTTGCTCCGACCAGATACCTTCTTCGGTGAACATGCGGCGGGCCGCCAGCTCCAGACGGCTTTCGGCCAGCTCCAGCATTTCACCAGCCCGCGGATGCTGGGGCAGAGACAAGGCTGTCGCCGCCAGCAACATGTCCTGACGAATGCCATGGTTGCCCGGTGAGTACACGTTCGGCTCGTCCAGCAGATAGGTCGCGCCAGCATCGATCAGATAGAGAAGCGTCGTCAGGGTAAGCTCGTCATGCGGACCATGGGCGCGCATATAGTTGAGCGTGTGCAGCAGGTTGGACTGCCGCTTCATCACCGTGCCCTCGTGCCAGGCACGCGGATTGACGTCGCGGTTGTGCGCCGCGCAGTGCCCCCAGTTGAGGATCAGCCGCATCAGGGCCTGTTCAACATCCTCATCCTGTTGCTCTTCATGCTGGGCAAACAGCGTACCGACCGCCGTGAATCCATGAAGCTGAGTAGACACATAGGTGTGGTTATTTTGGGACCAGTCCACCGCGTCTAAAACAACAACATCGCCACGTCGATCGACAAAGATGCGCCCTTCTCGGATAAGCTCCACCTGACGGTCGGTGCTTGACGTGAAACGGGGAACCCTGACTACCGGACCATCCAGAACAGCCTGCTGGGCCTCGGGCGAAAACAGCGCCTCGTAATACGCCGAACCTTCAGCCAGATGTTCTTCAGCCCAGTCCGCTGGAATGATGCGCTCAGCCGGTTCCTCACAAGTCGCATACTGAACCGTGGCAGACGGCGGCGGTGACGGTTCCGTGCAAGCAGCGAGCGCGGCAAGCGCAGCGAGCGAGAAGAGAAGACTAAAACGCATCCGGATCCCCTTTCCCCTGATGCCTAGCATCCCCAGCTCTCCGGGCAACCCCTGCCAGGGGCGGCTTTGAGCCTTTATTATTCAAATGCGATCTCTATCGAGATCTCGTTGTTGCCCTCGAAGGCCCAAGACAGGGTAGTAACCGGCACCGCGTTATTTCTCTCCTGCGCCCACCCGCAAAGCGGCGATCGCTCACCATTACAGGTTGAAAACAACAAATTCTGCGCCGACTGGAAATTCAGCGTCATCGTACGGTCAGTCTCAGGGTCCGTCACCGACACAAGTTGGTTATCGACAACTACTTCAAGATCACCTGGAAAATGAAAGCGACCCTCCCACTCACCCGGCGCTTCCGACGAAAGCGCGTCGGTCATCCGGATCGCGGAAAAATCGTTATCGACATGGATTGTCCGAGTAAACGCCGCAGGCTCTTCAAACCGCTCCGAAAACGCCTCCAGCCGATAGCCGGACCGGCCAGAACTACTGTCTGTAATCTCCACCGCCAGCTCAGGCGCAGAGTGTTCATCGAGATACCCGCCATTCAGCGTGTAGGTGTTATGTGCAAACGCACTGCGAAGATATCGTGTCATCCCGCCCCTTTGCGTAGAGTGCTGCCCTCCCTCAGTGATCCACATCCGGCCGTGATTAAAGAGCAAAACTGAAAGCTCATCGGCATGGCGCTTGCGCGCAGGGAAGTTGTGAGAAGCAGTCAGATGCAGATACAGTCCGTCCGGGTGATCGCCCCGGATAACCGCATGGCCGTAGCCATGGAAAATGGTTATCGAGCGCTCTAGCGCTTGAAGGCGCCGACCGATTTCAGCTCTTCTTGCGACAGAACTCGCAATTGTCCGCCTGCCCGACCTGCCTATCCGCGGGATAGAAAAGTCTGGCAATGCAGTATCAATTAGAAAGCTACGGCTAGAGTGATAATTGTTAATAAAATTCTGAGGGTTGAACCCCGCCTGCCGATCAACCAACCTCTCGGTACTGCTCATTAATGAAACCATATAATGAACATAACCCGGCGCGTGTTCGGCCCAGATACCTTCTTCGGTGAACATACGGCGGGCCGCCAGCTCCAGACGGCTTTCGGCCAGCTCCAGCATTTCACCAGCCCGCGGATGCTGGGGCAGAGACAAGGCTGTCGCCGCCAGCAACATGTCCTGACGAATGCCATGGTTGCCCGGTGAGTACACGTTCGGCTCGTCCAGCAGATAGGTCGCGCCAGCATCGATCAGGTAGAGAAGCGTGGTCAGGGTGAGCTCGTCATGCGGACCATGGGCGCGCATATAGTTGAGCGTGTGCAGCAGGTTGGACTGCCGCTTCATCACCGTGCCCTCGTGCCAGGCACGCGGATTGACGTCGCGGTTGTGCGCCGCGCAGTGCCCCCAGTTGAGGATCAGCCGCATCAGGGCCTGTTCAACATCCTCATCCTGTTGCTCTTCATGCTGGGCAAACAGCGTACCGACCGCCGTGAATCCATGAAGCTGAGTAGACACATAGGTGTGGTTATTTTGGGACCAGTCCACCGCGTCTAAAACAACAACATCGCCACGTCGATCGACAAAGATGCGCCCTTCTCGGATAAGCTCCACCTGACGGTCGGTGCTTGACGTGAAATGTGGAACCCTGACTACCGGACCATCCAGAACAGCCTGCTGGGCCTCGGGCGAAAACAGCGCCTCGTAATACGCCGAACCTTCAGCCAGATGTTCTGCAGCCCAGTCCGCTGGAATGATCCGCTCGGCCGGTTCCTCACAAGTCGCGTACTGAACCGTGGCAGATGGCGGCGGTGACGGTTCCGTGCAAGCAGCGAGCGCGGCAAGCGCAGCGAGCGAGAAGAGAAGACTAAAGCGCATCTGGATCCCCTTTTCCCTGATGCCTAGCATCCCCAGCTCTCCGGGCAACCCCTGCCGGGGGCGGGTTGCAAGCGTCCAACCCCTAATCCCTCACCACCCTGGCCTTCCCTCTCCCGATGGTCAGCGCCTTGATGGCGCCGCGGAAAGTGCGCACTTCCTGCTCGGTCAGGCCCGCACGGGCGAAGATATTGCGCAGATTCTGCGTCATCAGCGGCTTTTTCTCCAGCGGGAAGAAGAAGCCCGCTCGCTCCAGCTCGTCCTCGAAATGCTCATACATGCGGTGGAGCGCCACCGCGTCTGCGGCCTCTTCCAGCGGCTTGAACTCTTGCGGCGGCGGATCGCCTGCGCGCCATTCATGGGCCAGCACGCCCACCGCCATGGCGAGGTTCAGCGAGGCAAAGCCGGGATCCACCGGCAGGGTGAGGATCGCGCGCGAGCGGGCAACCAGCTCGTTGGGAAGCCCCGATTTTTCTGCCCCGAAGAGGAAGCCCGGCTTCTGGCCTGCCGCGATCAGCCCCCTCGCCTCGGCCATCGCCTCGCGCGCGGTCATTACAGGTTTCACCATGCCGCGCGGGCGCGCCGTTGTGGCGTACAGCACCGTGCAGCCCTCCAGCGCATCATCCAGATCATCACTGACGCGCGCAGACGCATAGAGGGGCGAGCCGGCGCTCATCGCCTCGGCGCGCTCATTGGGCCAGCCATCGCGCGGGGCATGGATTCGCAGATCATCAAGACCGAAATTGGCCATCACCCGCATCGCCGCGCCGATATTCTCGCCCATTTGCGGATTGACCAGCACAAAAGCGGGGCCGGGCACGCCTGCGCCGTCACTTGATGACATACCTGCCCTTTCTTAAACGGGTGGGCGATGCTAGATGACCGCCCGAACCAGTAAGGCCCACCTCTAGCGCGTCCCTTCGCGCGCCCTCAAGAGAAGAGCACACCGCACATGGCAAAGATCAAAGTCGATACCCCCGTTGTTGAGCTTGATGGCGATGAGATGACCCGGATCATCTGGGATCTCATCAAGCAGAAGCTGATCCTGCCCTATCTCGACATTGATCTGAAATACTACGACCTCTCCATCCAGAAGCGCGACGAGACCGATGACCAGATCACGGTCGAAGCCGCCGAGGCGATCAAGCATTACGGCGTCGGCGTGAAATGCGCCACGATCACCCCGGACGAGCAGCGCGTGGAAGAGTTCGGCCTGAAGAAGATGTGGCGCTCGCCCAACGGCACGATCCGCAACATCCTTGGCGGCGTGGTGTTCCGCGAACCCATCGTCATCAAGAACGTGCCCCGCCTTGTGCCGGGCTGGACCAAGCCGATCGTCATCGGCCGTCACGCCTTTGGCGACCAGTACCGCGCCACCGACATGCTGGTGAAGGGTCCGGGCAAGCTGACCATGACCTTCACGCCGGAAGACGGCAGCGAACCGGTCACCCACGAGATCTTCAACTTCCCCAGCGCCGGCGTTGCGATGGGCATGTACAATCTCGACGACTCGATCCGCGATTTCGCCCGCGCCTGCCTGCGCTATGGCCTCGATCGCGGCTGGCCGGTCTACCTGTCGACCAAGAACACGATCATGAAAGCCTATGACGGGCGCTTCAAGGACATCTTCGAAGAGATCTACCAGGCCGAGTTCAAGGCCGATTTCGACGCCAAGAAGATCACCTACGAGCACCGCCTGATCGACGACATGGTGGCCGCGGCGATGAAATGGTCCGGCGGTTATGTCTGGGCGTGCAAGAACTATGATGGCGACGTGCAGTCCGACACGGTGGCACAGGGCTTTGGCTCGCTCGGCCTGATGACCTCGGTGCTGATGACGCCGGACGGCAAGACGGTGGAAGCCGAAGCCGCCCACGGCACCGTCACCCGCCACTACCGCCAGCACCAGCGCGGCGAGCAGACCTCCACCAACTCCATCGCCTCGATCTACGCCTGGACGCGCGGCCTCTATCACCGCGGCAAGATGGACGGCAATCAGGCCGTTATCGACTTTGCCGAGAAGCTCGAGCTTACCGTCACCAAGACGGTCGAGAGCGGCTACATGACGAAAGACCTCGCGCTTCTGGTCGGCGACCAGCAGGGCTGGCTCTCCACCGAAGGCTTCCTGGACAAGCTGGGTGAGCGCTTCGAGCAGGCAATGAAGAACTAGGCTTTACCGCCTGACGTCATTTGAAAAGCCCCGCCGGAAATGGCGGGGCTTTTTTGTTGTATTGGCGGGCTGGAGGCTACCCCCTCGTCATTCCGGCGAAAGCCGGAACCCAGTCTTTTTGAGAAACGCTGGGTTCCAGATAAGCGCTGACGCGCTTTCTGGAATGACGATGTAGGGGGCGCGCGAGCCAAATTGGCCTGACTTGTCCGAATACCTATCAACCGGGGGGCTGCCCCCGAGCTGGGAGCCATGAGGTGGCGACGCGAGCCCCCTACCCCCCGAACGCCTCCTCGCACGGCGCAAAGCGTTCCTCCAGCGCGGCCACATCATCGGCGAGGATATGTTCCTGATTGACCGGAAAGAGCGCGTCCTGGACCGACATGATGTATTCGCGGCTGGTGCGGCCATCAGCGACGGCCTGATCCAGCCATTCTGCCGTTTCCATCATCAGGTTTTCAGCAAACTGCGTATCGGCGAGATATTGCGTCATGATACCGGCCTGCGCGTTGCAATAGATATTGAGATCCACCTCGTTCAGCTCCGTCGCAGGGGTCAGGGCAAGGCTGGCGGCAATAAGGGCGATCATGGCGGGTCTCCTGTCATGAATATGTGCCCGAGCCTGCGCCGGGCCAACGCGCCTGCCAACTGACAAACCGTGTCAGCGCCACCCCTGCCTTGCCAAGCCCGGCAAATGGCGTATGCGTGGGGCCATGAGCGAGATTGCTGACCGCCTTATTTCCGGAGACCGCGCCGCGCTGGCGCGCGCCATCACGCTGGCTGAATCCACCCGCGCCGACCACCAGCAAGAGGCGCGCGCGCTGCTGACGCAGGTGATGGATCATACCGGCGGGGCGGTACGTATCGGGCTGACGGGCGTGCCGGGCGTTGGCAAGTCCACCCTGATCGAGGCGTTTGGCACCTTCCTCACCCGTCAGGACCACAAGGTGGCCGTGCTGGCGGTGGACCCGTCCTCCACGCGCACCAGAGGCTCCATTCTGGGCGACAAGACGCGCATGGGGGCGCTGGCGACCGACCCCAACGCCTTCATCCGCCCCTCCCCTTCAGCCGGCACGCTGGGCGGGGTGACGCGCAAGACGCGCGAGAGCCTGCTCCTGTGCGAGGCGGCAGGGTTTGATGTCGTCATCATCGAGACGGTGGGCGTTGGCCAGTCAGAGACCGAGATTGCGGGCATGGTGGACGTGTTCGTCGCCCTGATGCTGCCGGGCGCGGGCGATGAGCTGCAGGGCATCAAGAAGGGCCTGCTGGAGCACGCCGAGATATTGTTCGTGAACAAGGCCGATGGCGAGAACGAGAAGCGGGCGAAACGCGCCGCGCGCGATCTGGAAGCCGCACTGCACCTCTTCACGCCGACCAATCCGCACTGGCAGCCCAAAGTGCTGACGGGCTCAGCGCTGGAGGGGCAGGGTATCGACGCGTTGTGGGAGGCCATCACAGCTCACCGCAATGCCATGCAGGGCGCGGGCGCGTTTGAGGCCCGGCGGCGCGAGCAGCAGGTCGGCTGGATGCGGGCCATGGTGGAAGCGATGGTGCTGGAGCGCTTTCACGCGAGCCCGGCTGTACGCAGCGCTTTGCCCGGTCTGGAAAGCGATGTGGCCAGCGGCACCCTGCCCGCCAGCGAAGCGGCAGAGCGCCTGACCGCGCTGTGGAACAAGGCCCGGCTGGACTAATTCTCCGCCAGTGCCTTCGCCTGCCCGACCCAGTCATCGCGCACGATACGCCCGCGTGCATTCAGAAGCGCGTCATACTTCTCGATATCGGCGGCGCTCCACGCGGCGACCTGGCGGAAGTGGAACACGCCCGCCTCGGTCAGCGTGCTTTCGGCTTTCGGTCCCAGTCCCTTGATGCGGGTCAGGTCATCCGGCCCTGCACTGGCGTCCGCGCCCGTCTTGGCCGCTTCGGGAGCGGGCTTCACCGTTTCCGCCCTGGCCGGCTCTGGCGATGGCGCAGGCTGTGCCGGTTCGGCGGCCGGTGCAGAAGCAGCGGCGGCGGGCTTTTCACGCGGCGGGAGGCGCAGCGTGCCTTCGGGACGCGCGCCGCGCAGTATCCAGCCAATCACCCCGCCCAGCAGCGCCGAGAGCGCCAGCAAGACCCACATATGCCACATCAGCCACATCATTACGGTTCGATCCTAACTTGCTTCGGACACGTCTTCAGCGCCGCCACGCGCAATCACTTCCAGCGTGACCCCCGTCTCCCCGGCCGGGCCGCTGGCGCGTACCATCAGGCGCAGCGGATCGGCCCCGCCCGCAATCAGCGGTGACATCAGGGCTTCAGCAATGGCGGTTCCTGAGCGTGATGGCGTCGTGATCACAAGCTCGCCGCGCTGGCAGCGCGAAAAGGCAGACCCCGCCTCTGCCAGCGCATCCACGGCATCTGGCGAGATCGGCAGGCGCGCCTCCAGCGCACTGCCATCCGGCCCCAGTGCAGCCTGCACCAGAAGGTCACACAGCGCGACAGACCGCAGAGGCGCAGCAAAAACGGTATTGCCCGCGCGCACATGGGCGGCTGAGCCAAAGGGTGGCGGGGGCGACATCATTCCACCGGCAACGCTCTCGCCTGTCTGGATGCTGCCAGCAAACCCGGCAAGCGCAAGCCCCTCATCAAGCAGGAAGGCCGTGCCCTCCTCCAGCCGCACCAACTCGCCCAGAAGCAGACGCACAGCCGCTTCCCAGCCATCGGGCATCTGGCCTGCAGACTCTTCAAGAAACACATCTGCATCCGCTATCAGCACACGGGCGATTTCCTCGACGCGGGAGGCCGCACCGGGATCGGGCGCAAAGCCGCGAACCACCAGCGCGTTGCGGTCCAGATCCGCACGCAGGGCAAGGCCAGCTTCCGGCAAGGCAAGGCGTGTCTCGTCCACCACGCGCGTGACACCGCCCGCAACAGCGCCGCCCGCCCAGTCGGCCTGACGCACCGCCCTTACCGCGCGGGCGCGGGCATCTTCCGAAGGGGCATAGCCTGAGATGATGGCGCGCTGGCCGCGCATCTCCACAACCGCCCATCCCTGCTCGCCCACGCGCTCCAGCCCGGCCTCTGCGGCAGCGCCAAGACGCGCCTCCATGGCCCGCGCCGACCAAGGCGAAAGATACACCGCCCATATCCCGAACAGGATGAAAACACCTGCGGCAATCAGCAGGCCACGATGACGAATCAGAGGGGCGAAACGGTTCATGTCCGCCACTCTAGCGCGAATTGTTTGCGGGTTTTAGGGGGAAAGCGGAACTGAAAGCCCGCTACTCCCTGATCTTCTCATAGGCAGGCAGGGTGAGGAATTCCTCGAACGCCTCGTCGAGCGCCAGCGAGGTGAGAATGTCCTCAGCCTCGCCAAACCGGCCCTCACCCCACGCATTATCGCCGATTTCCGCGCGGATGGCCTTGGCCGCCCCGGCAATCACTTCTTTCACGTAAGCGGCATCGACCACGCGTCCTTCCGCCGTCTTCGCGCCGTGCGTGCGCCATTGCCAGAGCTGGGCGCGGCTGATCTCGGCGGTTGCCGCATCTTCCATCAGATTATGGATCGGCGCTGCGCCCCGCCCCTGCAGCCAGGAGGCGATATAGCGGATTGCGACATCGGCATTGCCCAGCACACCCGCATGCGTGATCGTGCCTTCAGGCGCGGTCAGCAGCGCGGCGGCATCTTCGGTCACGTCCGGGATTTTGGAGAGCTGGTTCGGGCCGGTCATCACGGCGTCGAACGCCTCCATCGCCACGGGCACCAGAGCCGGGTGGGCGACCCATGCGCCGTCATGGCCGATGCTCGCTTCGCGCGTCTTGTCGGCCTTCACCTTGGCGATGGCGGCTTCATTGGCCGCATCATCGCCCTTGACGGGGATGAAGGCGCTCATCCCGCCCATGGCGTGCGCGCCGCGCCGGTGACAGACGGCGATCAGGCGCTTGGCGTAGGCGGCCATGAAGGGCACCGTCATCGTCACCTGGCCCCGGTCGGGCAGGATGGCTGCCGGATTGGTCTTCTGGCGCTTGATATAGCTGAAGATATAGTCCCAGCGCCCGGCATTGAGCGCGGTGATGTTCTCGCGCAGGACGTAAAGGATTTCATCGAGCTCGAACGTCGCCGTGATCGTCTCGATCAGAATGGTGACGCGCACGGTCCCTGCGGGCAGGCCCAGCACGCTCTCGCAATGGCGGATGACGAGCGACCAGAGCTGGGCTTCCTCCATCGTCTCCAGCTTGGGCAGGTAAAAGTAAGGCCCCGTGCCGTTCTTTTTCAGCTGGGCATGGTTGTGCAGGAGGTAAAGCGCGAAATCGGCAAAGCCGCCGCTCATGGGCGCGCCATCAATCTCGATATGGGCTTCATCCAGATGCAGCCCCCGCGCCCGCACGATCAGGACCGCATGATCCTTGTTCAGCGCATAGGATTTGCCGCTATCGGGATCGGTGTAATCAATCTTCTTGTGGACGGCGTCGCGCAAATTGACCTGCCCCTCCATCATGTTGGTCCATGACGGGGTGGAAGCGTCCTCAAAGTCCGCCATGAAGCATTTCGCGCCGCAGTTAAGCGCGTTGATGATCATCTTGCGGTCGACCGGGCCGGTAATCTCCACACGGCGGTCAGCGAGGTCAGCAGGCGCGGCAGGGACGGTCCATTCGCCCGCCCGGATCGCGGCGGTATCGGCGCGGAAGCCAAGCGTTTCAGCACCGGAATCCAGCCGTTTCTGACGCTCGGCCCGCGCCGCCATCAGCGCCTTGCGGCGCGCATCGAACCGCCGGTGGATGTCTGCCAGCAGGGACAACGCTTCGCCCGTGAGGATCGTCTCGTAGCCGGGACGCATCGCGCCCTTGATGGTGACGCCTGCGGGCGTGGAGATGGCTTGTCCGGTCATGTGAATGTCCTTTTTTACGCGTTTTCCCGGCGCAAGCCGGGATCCAGTCTTTTTAGTGATGCTCCGCACATCCGTGCGTCGCTCCTCGCCCCTTCGAGACGCCGCCTGCGGCGGCTCCTCAGGGTGAGGTGCCTCGGGCGCAAGGCCCGTCCCCGGCTTGATCGGGGATCGCGCTTGCGGGCCGCTTCGCGGCCCGGGAAGCCGGGTCCCAGATCAGATTTCCAACTTCCCCGCCGATACCACAACCCCGTCGCGGTCAGCATAAAGCCAGTCTCCGGGTGCGAAGGTCACGCCAGCAAAGCTGACAGAGATGCCGCGCGTGCCGAGGCTTCGCTTGTCGGTTTTACGCGGGATGAGGCCGAGGGCCAGCACGCCCAGCTGTTCGGCCTCCAGCTCGTGCGCATCGCGCGCCGCGCCATGGACCAGAATGCCGGCCCAGCCATTGGCCGCCGCAAGCTTTGCAAGGTCTCCGCCGACCATGGACCGGCGAAGGCTCGCCCCGCCATCGATGACCAGCACCCGGCCCTCGCCCGGCTCCGACAGAGCTTCGCGCACCCGCGAATTATCTTCATAGGCCAGAATGGTCTCGATAGGGCCATGAAACACCTGCCGCCCGCCATAATGGGTGAAGAGCGGCGCCAGCACGCGCACCTTGTCCGGGTAGGTGTCGCAGAGGTCTGCGGTGTGGGGCATGGGTTTTGTCCCTCGTCCTTCGAGCACCACGTGTCCGATGGATGAGGGGCGCATCAAGCATTCCCCCGTCCTTCCAGACACAACTCTCAGCGTCATTCCGGAAAGCGCGTCAGCGCTTATCCGGAACCCAGAGATCATCAAAAACGCTGGGTTCCGGGTCTACGCTGCGCTTCGCCCGGAATGACGCATAAGAGGTGCGAATTACTCCGCCGCGCTCGCCTTGAACTGGGCGGTTTCGGTGCTTTCGCCCATGGCGGTCGTGGAGGCATTGCCGCCCGACAGGGTGAGGTTCACCTTGTCGAAATAGCCGGTACCCACTTCGCGCTGGTGGCGCGTGGCGGTGTAGCCATCCTTCTCGGCCCCGAACTCGGCCTGTTGCAGCTCTGAATAGGCGCCCATGCCCCGGTCGCGATAGCCGCGCGCCAGCTCGAACATGCCGTAATTGAGCTGGTGGAAGCCAGCCAGCGTGACGAACTGGAACTTGTAGCCCATCGCGCCCAGCTCGCGCTGGTAGGTCTCGATGGTGGCCTTGTCCAGATTGGCTTCCCAGTTGAAGGAAGGCGAGCAGTTATAGGCCATCATCTTGCCCGGATAGGCTTTCTGGATGGCTTCGGCAAAGCGCTTGGCCTCTTCCAGATTCGGCTTGGAGGTCTCCCACCACAGGAGGTCAGCCACTTTCGCGTAGGCAAGGCCGCGCTTGATGCAGTGCTCCACGCCAACGCCGCTTTTCAGGCGGAAGAAGCCTTCGGCCGTGCGGCCCGCGTCGAAATCGATAAACTCGTGATCGCGCTCGTCAATATCGGAGTTGATGAGCGTGGCTGATTCCGCGTCCGTGCGCGCGACGGTGATGGTCGGCACGCCCATGATGTCAGCGGCCAGACGCGCGGCATTGAGATTGCGCTCATGCTGGCTGGTCGGGATCAGCACCTTGCCGCCCAGATGCCCGCACTTCTTCTCGGCTGCCACCTGGTCTTCAAAGTGGACGCCAGCAGCGCCCGCCTCGATGAAGGCCTTCATGATCTCAAAGCAGTTCAGCGTGCCGCCAAAGCCGGCTTCGGCATCGGCCACGATGGGGGCAAACCAGTCACGGCTCGCCTTGCCGGTCTCGGCCACTTCGATCTGGTCGGCGCGCTGGAGCGTGCGGTTGATCTTGCGGGCGAGCTCCGGCGCGGAATTGGCCGGATAGAGCGACTGGTCGGGATACATCGCGCCTGCGGTGTTGGCGTCGGCGGCAACCTGCCAGCCGGAGAGGTAGATGGCTTTCAGGCCAGCACGCACCATCTGCATGGCCTGATTGCCCGACAGGGCGCCCAGCGCATTGATGTAAGGCTCGCTGTTGAGCAGCTGCCAGAGGCGGGC